>CAWEPS010000013.1:0-29780 GCA_963811005.1 uncultured bacterium | reverse complement strand
TTTCCAAGTGATTGATTCATAAGCTCTAAATCCTCACGCAACTGCTGCTCAGAACATCCTGCTAAATTCACTGGCTCTATACGGTGTGCTATTGGCTTTGGCAATGCGCCATTATCAGGCATCAATGGCATCTGAAATGATGGCGGTCCAACCTGATGCGGTATCATTGGCACCGGACTCAACATAGCCTGTGGTAGTGCATACTGCTGCGCACCAGCGCCACCAGCATGTGGTTGAGCCCCATATCCAGCATAAGGCGAACCGGCAATCTGCGGTTGATAGCTATATGACGGGCTATAAGGACTCGGGCTCATTGGTGATGTATACCCAGCATAATAAGGAGCCGCCATAGCGTATGGCGATCCTGCACCCATACCTGGCAATGATCCAAAATGAGGCGGTGTCTGTGGTGTATACGGTGATGGCGCATAATGCTGGCCTGCAGGTGGCGAAAATCTTGGTGATGGCCGTGCACTCGCAGGTTGCCTGTACTGCTGTTGGCTTGCGCCTTGCATCTTCTGCTCTTGCTGTTTGCGCTGCACGTGCGCTTTGTGTGTAGTGGTACGGGCATGTGCAAGCGACTCCTCAGCAACCTGAGCAAGCTCTTGATCCATCAACTGTTCAAAGATAGCTTGTGCTTGCGCAGCTCGTGCCGCGTGCTTGTCATTGGCAATCGATGCGTGCGCTTGATCATATGCTTGATCAATAATATCATGCACTGTTTGATCTAGCTTTTGCACTAAGTCTTGTTGCTGCTGCTCTTGTAGCTGCTCTGCTGCTTGACGCTCTTGTTCACGCTTACGGTGCAAGGCTGCTTCTTGCTCAGCTTTTCTTTGCTCAGCCAAGCGCAATCTTTCTTGCTGTTTTTCTTGTTCAATACGCAACCGTTCTTTCGCAATATAGGCATCATATGCCGCATCTGCTTCTTGTTTTTTACGAATTTTTTCTTGTTCTGACTGCACCCGTAGCCGCTCAGCGTGCGCCAATCGTGCTTGCTCTGCTGCCCGCGCCGCTGCTTTTTCTTCTGCTTTTTTTTGCTGCATCTTCAGAACTGCTGCTTTAGTTGCTTCTTTTTCTAATTTCTTTTTTAATGCTCTGCGCTTTTTTGCAGCAGCAGATTTTTGCTTTTTGGCTGCTATAGGTTCATCTGCCCCAGACTCATCTTCTGATCCACTATCCCTTCCTGCACTGCTACCTTTAGCATCTCCTTTATCGTGCGTGCTAGCCGCATATGGTGTAAAAGCGCTTGGTCGGCTGCCAGGTGTAGATGGTAATGACGCACGTGGTGATGCTGTTAAAAGTTTCCACTATGGTTACATCACCAGACTCTTGCGCAAAATCGTGTGCTGTATCACCATTACGATCTTGCAAAGACAAATCAGGGTTATGCTGCATTAAACATTTAATAACTTCAGTATTTTTTTGCAATAGTGCCGCCATAAGAGGCGTCATCCCATGCTTATCCTGCGCATTAATATCTGCTTTTAGTGCCAAGAGCTTTTGCACAGAATCTTCATCACCAGCCTGTGCTGCGCCATGCAATAAGGTGGTACCGGTTGCCGTATAAGCAGCATTAATATCTGCTCCTGCTGCCAATAATTTATGAAATAGCCATGCTGGCTTATCGTGAGTGCCAACAAACAATAAGGGCGTTAAACCCCGAGAGTTTTTGACTTCAAGAGAAATCCCTTGAGCTTTTGCTTGGGCAAGGAGCTCATCAATAGTATTTTCATTTGCCTTATCAAGATCAGCAAAAAACTTTGCTGTACTTTCCGGGGTACTGTGCACATGCAATCCACCTATACCGGCACCTTGGTGCGGTACTGGTTTTTTCAAGGGACTTAAATCGTCCGCTGCTTGAGACCTAACCAATTTTTTAGGTTCGCTTGCCAGCAGAGCCTGCGCACCCAATAACCCTACTAAAAGGAGTAGCTTTCTATGATTCATAAATCCCCCTAAATCCGTCAATCCCTACCAACATTTATTGTTTTTTAGTTCTTTCAAGAGCCGCTATTGCGACAAGCTGTGCTGAATATGCCGATGGTGTTATGCGCGTAGCAATAGTCTCTACAATTTTTTCTGCCGACCGATCGGCTACAGAACGCTTCAGGGGCTCTATATTGAGTGCAGTATCCCCAACACAATTGACATGATTCACATCTGCACGGTGATCCAATAGAAGCTGAACCACATCGTGAGTTCCTGACTTTGCAGCCACCATTAATGATGTAGATCCCCAATCAGTAACACAATTAACATTAACATTATGCGCAAGACATGCACGCACTGTAGCGCTATCACCTTTTTCTGCGGCCTTGAGTAAGCGCTGCTCTAATTCACGTTGTTCAACTGGCACTGCACTATTAGCAGCTAACTGCTGATTTTTACGCGCTTGCAATTCCGATGGCATTACACCAGCTGATCGAGCTAATTTTCTTTGCTCTGCCGCTTGTTGTAGTGCAGCTAGCTTTGCACGCCGTTGGTCACGTCTTGCTTGTTTAGATAGCACAACCTGTGCATCCTGATCATTCCAATCAGCCACCAACTCCGCCTGCAATTGCTGATTTAATGCTCGTTGCCGTTGCTCATATTCTGTCTGTTCATGTATGCGTTGCTGTGCTTTTTCTTGCTCAAGCTTCTTGGCTGCTTGCTCTGCGTGGTAACGCTCCACTTCTTGCTGATCCTGTACTGCTTGCAATCTTTCACGCCCTTCTCGCTCTTTTTTACGCTGCATCTGCTTTTTCTTTTTCTCTCTTTTTTTAGTCTGATGGCTTAACATACTCGCTGCTTCGTTTGACTGATGTGAGCGCTTGGTATGTTCTTGATGCAATAATGATTTGATCTGTGCGTGCGAACCAGCCAACCCGATAAGCTTTTCATAGTCATGTAGACTAGCCTTACTCGCAAGCAAACTCTGCACCTTAGCGCTCTCGCCGGCTGCGATGGCTCTCTCTAATTGGCCATCCTGATCAGCATGATTGCATGCATCTATCATTGCCTGCATAGGCAAACCAGTAGCTTTTGCATCGCTTTTTTTACTCGGTTGCCATGACATTAATAGCACAGCAGTCTTGGTATGCTTGTTTTCTTGAGCCAATTGCAAGGCAGTTTTACCAACATCCTCAAGAGTTGCTCCAACCATCAACCCCAGCGCGTTTGGTTTTTGCACGGGCAGTGTTGGATTGGCTCCATGCTCAAGAAGCATTTGCACAATATCACTGTGACCCTCACGCGCAGCATTGTGCAATGCTGTATTGCCTTGGAAATCTGTAGTATCTACGTTAAATTGTATGCCCTCGCTCAAAGCAAGTTCAAGGTCCTGCTTATTGCCCATTGTTGCGTAAAAAGGTAGTAGCCACTCTTTCGCCTCTATGGCAAGCATCCGCCCAACCCGCGCACGAAATCCTTTTCCTTGTGGGGTAAAACGCATATCAGTGGCGCATACTGGCACAGCCGCTATACAACCTAGAAGCACGCTCATGTTAACGATATTGCTTATATAGTTCATTATTTTCCCCTACTTTATTAAAAAGTTGTTCCCACAACACGAAGTTCCGCTCCATGTTTTTTTAATAGATCTATGACGTGCCCCGACTCAGTGCCGATACCGTTGCCCTTGTAAAGAGATGCCAGCGCCAATGGGCTATTGCCTTTTGCACTGATGCAATTAACCTCTGCACCCTGCTGCAAACAGTAGGTAACCAGTGCAAGATCTGCATGTTGAGCGCCCTGGCATAACAATGTATTCGCCGTCTCTTGCTGCGATGTAGCAGATAATTTGGCCAGCATAACATCATCTAACTCAACCCCTGGCTGCTGCGCTTTAATAGCAAGCTTGTTGGCGTCAAGACGTTGTTTATAACATTTTTCAAATTCAGTTTTGATACGCGCGCGAACACCATCTGCCATACCTTGCTGATAGCCAGCATCTAACGTCGATTTTTGACCGTTAACTGGTTGTTGCGCACCATTATTGTGTGGCGCCTGTACAAGTATGCCATGAGCACGCGCATATTCATCACGCTGCCGATCATATTCTTCATCCGCTTGCCGTTTTGCTGCTAACTTCTGCGCCGCTCTCGCTTGTTCAATTGCTCGAGCATCCTCTGCTGCCTTACGTTTTTTTTCTGCGTCTTGTTGCGCAATTGAACGCTCATCCCATGTAACGCGTTTTTTAGGCTTTTGTGATGTAGTTGGGGGCGACTTTTTTTGATTATTTTTCTTTTGCTTTTCTTTATTATCTTCAGCGGCGATTAACTGTCTTGCCATGGCATCTGCTCGGCGAGCGGCCGCTTGTGTGTCCTGAGTATTAGGCGCTTTTTCTTGCGATGCATATTTACGTAATAAGAGCTCAAGATCCTTAAACCCTCTCTGCTGAGCATATTCAATCGCTGTTTTCTGCTTTTCATCCTTGGCTAATGGATTTGCTTTATACTTGAGCGCCAACTGTATATGTTGCATAATATCGCCAGGCATGTGCTCAATAAGAAAGCTCATGTAACCATCGCGTTCATCTTGATTCATATCACGTACGAATAATTCTTCTGCCTCCATCGTACTGGTTACTGAAATAGTAGCAGCTGGCTGTGCTCCATAATCCTCTATCAAGCGGGCACATAATTCGTCATGGCCAAATTGTTTTGCCAACGATGTAAGCGTTACGCCATATTCATCGTGTTGCTTATCAATATCAAGATCAGGAATAGTATCGAACATAAAATCGATTGCATCACTATCACCATGTATAGCCGCTAAAAAAAGCTTATCTTGAACTGATTTAGCATTTTCATAACGTTTATCCCCTGCAAAACGATCTTTAACTGCTGCAGCCTGCTTGGCCTGTTCCTGCAAGCGCTTCTTTTTTTCCTGTAGACGCTCTTGCTGTGTTTTTGTAGCCTCCCATGCAAGCCTTGAAAATTGAGGCCCTGCAAATAAAGGGTGCAAGCTTAAACCTAGTAATCCTATAATAATTTTGTACTGCATATTCATGATCTCACCGTCCCTGCTTTAAGATGTTGTTCTACGAGCTTCATGGTTGACCCTGCTCGTCCCTTATGGCAATAGCCCTTAAATTGCATTAGTTTATCAAAACTCTTTGATTCAGTCTGCATTCTTGTATGTGCCGTAAAAAGATTGTTTACAACAACAACCGAAAGCCCAAAAAGACCCAATATTGCAGCAATTTTTATGATTTTAACTCTCTCCATAAAACCCCCTAAAAACCCTCTATTTTTATATATATTTTCATCTTATATATAATTCTATATGAAATTATAATACTGTCAAAAGGCCAAACCCAGGGAAAAAGGTATAAAAAAACGGTATGTGTGATCCTATAAACAAAATTACAATAAGAAAGCCCCAAAAAACGGGCATTTTGGCCATTTTTTAGGGCTTTTTTTGTTATATCTTTTTACTTCAAAAGGATTGCTTATTTCTTGATAAATGCACCCTTTTTAGCGCCAGCGCCATGACCCGCTCCTATCGCTTTAGTATGAGCTATCACATGCTGATACGCGATCCCTTGCTTAATTTTGGGTAATCGGCTTTGCTTTTGACCTACCGCCTCTTTTGATTCTTGCTGTTTTTGCATTTTTGATGCCTGCTGTGTGCATACATAAGCATTCAAATAATCAGCTACTGCATATTGCTGCAACTTGAGCGCCAACTCGTGCGCAGTAGTGCCGTAGACATTGCGCGCGTGAATATCTGCTCCATGCTGCACTAACCATCGTGCCACATCAACATGTCCAAAAGCGGCTGCTCGCATTAAGGGTGTATAATTTTCACGATCAACAACCTCTAAAATTGAGCGCTCTTGCATTACAATAGCATCAATATCTGTGCCATCATTTTTTAATCGCTTAACAGGAACCTTCATAGCAGATCGAGGCTGTTTACACACATCCTTAACACGATCCAAGTCACCCTTTGTCGCTGCATCAAGCATATGGTATACCAGCCCCAAATCCTTGTCTGACATAGTCTTTTCTAATGCCAAAGCTACACGATCAAAAGCTTTAACTTGAGCATACAGCTCTGGCGTATGCGATTTTTCTGTTGCCCGACATGCGTATACGTTCAGCAAGACTACGATTATTAAACCTTGTACTAATTTCATACAATCCCAATCCCTTGTTAATAAAAACATAGTAAAAAAATCTAAGGTGCTTGCGCAGTGCATGAGCATCAATTTTTGCAAGCATTATATTTAAAATTATTGCACAGTTATTCTATACGAATAAACCAGCGGGCTAAAAAGGAAAATAACAAAAAATTTGAGCCTTAGGTGATTATTGCAATGCTTGAAATGCTATTGCAAATACCACTACCAAAGCGCTATCTCCATGTAAATTTAAGATCCCGATATAATCCCTTACAGAATCATGATGGCAACATGCTCGGCGCATAGCGGCTCCATCAAACCCCCAAGACTGAAAACTAGGCACCTTGTATGCCAATTAACCCACCCTCTATCATTGCACCACCGTATACAGCAAAATTAAATACTGTATAAGAGTACCTTTCATGCCTATTATGTCAAATGGAAAAGCATGTCCCACCTATAAAAAAAGCCCGACTCATAGCGAGCCGGGCCCCAAAAGCCTTTTTAAAGACTTCTAGCTTTTTAATACATTCCTGGCATTCCACCCATGCCACCGCCATGGCCGTGGCCAGCATGACCTGCAGCAGGTTTCTTTTCTTCTGGAATTTCGCAAATGCTTGCTTCAGTTGTTAACAATAAACCAGCAATAGATGCTGCATTCTGTAATGCAGAGCGTGTCACCTTAGCTGGATCAATGATTCCTTCAGCAATCATATCAACATACTCACCATGCTTGGCATCAAAGCCCATGTTGCCTGTTGAGTCTTTACACTTTATTAATCAACCACAGAAGCTTCGCTACCAGCATTAGATGCAATAATACGCAATGGCTCTTCAAGTGCGCGTCTGATAATCTGCACACCAAACTTCTCATCACCTTCAAGCTTGATCGCATCAACTACCTTTTGCGCACTGATCAATGCAACACCGCCACCAGTAACAATGCCTTCTTCTATAGCTGCGCGTGTGGCACTTAATGCATCTTCTATGCGATCTTTCTTTTCTTTCATTTCAGTTTCTGTTGCAGCACCAACACGAATCACTGCTACACCACCAGCAAGTTTTGCAAGACGCTCTTGCATCTTCTCTTTATCATAATCTGATGTGCAATTTTCGATTTGCATTCTGATTTGCATCAACGCGGCCTTTAATAGCTTCTTGGCCGCCTTGACCTTCAATGATAGTGCAATTGTCTTTTGTAAGCACTACCCGCTTTGCAGTACCAAGATCACGTGTTGTTACTGTTTCAAGCTTGAGGCCAAGATCTTCAGAAATCAACTTTGCCGCCAGTCAGAACCGCAATATCTTCTAACATAGCTTTACGACGATCACCAAAACCAGGAGCCTTAACTGCTGCAACATTAAGCGTGCCACGCAATCTATTAACTACTAAGGTAGCCAATGCTTCGCCTTCAACATCTTCTGCAATAATGAGCAATGAGCGACCTGCTTTTGCAACCTGCTCAAGCACAGGCAACAAGCTCTTCATGCTGCTGATCTTCTTGTCATAAATCAAGATTACAGGATTATCAAGCTGTGATTCCATCTTGTCAGCGTTAGTTACAAAGTAAGGAGACAAATAGCCACGATCAAATTGCATGCCTTCTACGACATCCAATTCATCTTGCATACCTTTAGCTTCTTCAACGGTAATAACACCATCACGACCAACGCGTTCCATAGCTTCTGCAATTTGCTTGCCAATCACGCTATCAGAGTTTGCAGAAATAGTAGCAACTTGCTCAATCTCTTTTTTATGCTTACCGGTTTTGCATTCTTTTTTGATTTGCTCAACAACCGCTTCTACTGCTTTATCAATACCGCGCTTTAATTCCATTGGATTGGCGCCAGCAGTAACATATTTGTTACCTTCACGGAAAATTGCTTGAGCAAGTACGGTTGCTGTTGTTGTGCCATCACCAGCAACATCAGCAGTTTTGCTTGCAACTTCACGCACCATTTGCGCGCCCATATTTTCTAATTTGTCTTCAAGTTCAATCTCTTTTGCAACCGTTACACCATCTTTGGTGATTGCTGGAGCACCAAATGAACGTTCAAAAACTACATTGCGTCCTTTGGGCCCGAGGGTTACTTTAACTGCATCAGCAAGCGTATCGACACCTTTGCGAATTTTTTCGCGAGCATCGCTACCAAATACTATTCTTTTGGATGCCATGATTTATATCTCCTGATATATTATTTTTCTACAATGCCTAAAATTTCATCTTCACGAACAATTAAATAATCTTTGCCCGTTTCTGTTCCTGAATATTTCCCCAAGTAGACAACATCGCCAACTTTAACATGCATAGGGATTGTTTTGCCGGTTGCATCTATTTTACCACTACCCACAGCAACAACCGCTGCTGTTTGAGCTTTTTCTTTTGCGGTATCAGGTATAATAATACCCGATGCAGTAACATCACTGCCTTCCATCTCAAGACGCTTTACCAATACTCTATCGCCTAATGGACGAAATTTTTCAAACATGGATTAGACTCCTTATTAATAAATTAGGTATGCATAAAGTATAGCATGCCCAAGGAATATACCAAGCGGCCGCTCGTACCTATTGCCATACCAGCTTTATATATTTCAAAACATTACTTAATTATAGAAAGAAATCTAAAAAATTCAACATATTTTTCTTGATACAGAAGCACTCATATTTTTTATCATAAAAAATGAGGCATAATCAAAAAAAGCCAATTAGATACATGCTTTTTTCTTTAAAAAACAGACCAAACAAAATCAGCTGTCTACACCACATTTTCCACCACCGCAACACCCGCTTTTATCATTATCATCGCTTGTTGCCTGGCAGCAGCCGTCTTCCCCTACCGTCTTGAGTACAAGCTCTTTGACTTTTTCTGGCGTTGGCTGATAAAGATCTATAATATTACCGCCTGGATCTTGAAAGCTCACCATAATACCATGAACTGCCTGAGTAGGCTCGGATAAAAAGGTAACAGCACTCCGCAAGGCGTTATAGGCTGCGTATAGATCCTTAACTTCCAAAACAATTCCAGTTCTGACCAATTGCTCAGCTGGTCGGCTGGTTGGGCACAGCCCTATTTTGACGTTACTGGTATCAAATTCAGCCCATTTCTCTTTCAAATGAAAGCGCAGCTTTAAGCCCAACATCTTATAAAATTCAACCGCAGCCTCCAAATTTGGCTCCATAATAATAACCATACCTACTTTATCTATATATGCCATCTGCACCCCAAATCTATGAATTATTGTTGATCCCATACCAAAGCAGTATAGCACATATAAGGCAATTGGCACCCCTCATTAAGGATGCCAAGTGCTCTCATACATTTGATTTTCAATCCAAAAATCTTTTAAACAAGCCTCATAATAGAACAGCTAAAGCTTGTTGGAAATGATGCTGTACCTGGATTTTCAGCGTTGGTTAATGAGACAGCCGTAGCACTAGCAGCAAATTGGAATATTAAATTTTGCCCAGAAGTTGCATTAACCATAAAGGTATTTGCCAATGTCTTTGCTTGCGAACCAGTACTTATTTGTATACCACGTTGACTGCCCGCGACCTCGGTGCCATTAAATGTTGCTCGTATTGCAGCAGTGTTAGTCCCTCCAGCGGTTGATATAACAGTCGCTGAATATATAACTAAATAAATTCCTGTTGCTGGACACGTAAATGAACCTCCTGATTGAGTCCACCCATTAATTATTGGAGTCGCAGTTATAGAAATAGCACTATACGCACTTCCCGCAGCAGCTGCCTGCACAGCTGTTGAATATGCGGTTACATAGTCAATGCTCGTTCCTGTTGCTCCCGTAGATCCGGTAGTACCAGTGGCTCCAGTAGAACCCGTTGTCCCAGTCGCACCCGTTGATCCTGTTGTACCCGTAGCACCAGTTGACCCCGTAGTGCCAGTAGCTCCTGTACTACCTGTAGTGCCCGTTGCACCCGTAGATCCTGTTGTGCCCGTAGCTCCGCTAGAACCTGTTGTTCCTGTTGCTCCCGTAGATCCGGTAGTACCCGTGGCACCCGTAGAACCGGTGGTTCCTGTTGCTCCAGTAGATCCCGTAGTGCCGGTTGCTCCCGTAGAACCAGTCATGCCTGTAGCACCAGTCGATCCCGTAGTGCCAGTTGCTCCTGTGCTACCTGTAGTGCCCGTTGCCCCCGTTGATCCCGTTGTACCCGTAGCTCCGCTAGAACCAGTCGTTCCTGTTGCTCCCGTAGATCCAGTATTTCCCGTTGCCCCCGTAGAACCGGTAGTGCCTGTAGCTCCTGTGCTACCTGTTGTACCTGTAGCACCTGTAGAACCAGTCATGCCAGTCGCACCCGTAGAGCCCGTAGTACCGGTTGCTCCGGTAGATCCTGTAGTCCCCGTAGCTCCCGTGCTACCTGTTGTGCCTGTGGCACCCGTTGATCCCGTGGTTCCGGTAGCACCTGTTGATCCCGTAGTCCCCGTACCCCCAGTAGAACCTGTTGTTCCAGTAGCACCTGTAGAACCGGTGGTTCCTGTTGCACCTGTCGAGCCCGTTGTACCAGTAGCTCCCGTAGAACCAGTCATGCCAGTCGCACCCGTAGAGCCCGTAGTACCGGTTGCACCGGTAGATCCTGTAGTCCCCGTAGCTCCCGTGCTACCTGTTGTGCCTGTGGCACCCGTTGATCCCGTGGTTCCGGTAGCACCTGTTGATCCCGTAGTCCCCGTACCCCCAGTAGAACCTGTTGTTCCAGTAGCACCTGTAGAACCGGTGGTTCCTGTTGCACCTGTCGAGCCCGTTGTACCAGTAGCTCCCGTAGAACCAGTCATGCCAGTCGCACCCGTAGAGCCCGTAGTACCGGTTGCACCAGTTGACCCCGTAGTGCCGGTAGCTCCTGTGCTACCTGTTGTGCCTGTGGCACCTGTTGATCCCGTGGTCCCGGTAGCACCTGTTGATCCCGTAGTCCCCGTAGCCCCAGTAGAACCTGTTGTTCCAGTAGCACCTGTAGAACCTGTGGTTCCTGTTGCACCTGTCGAGCCCGTTGTACCAGTAGCTCCCGTAGAACCAGTCATGCCAGTCGCACCCGTAGAACCTGTTGTCCCTGTTGCTCCGGTAGATCCTGTAGTCCCGGTAGCTCCTGTGCTACCTGTTGTACCCGTTGCACCGGTAGAACCCGTTGTACCAGTGGCTCCGCTAGAACCTGTTGTGCCCGTTGCTCCCGTCCTCCCTGTAGCACCCGTAGACCCGGTTGTGCCGGTGGCTCCAGTTGAACCAACATTACCAGTAGCTCCTGTAGAACCAGTCATACCAGTGCCACCAGTAGATCCTGTAGTACCGGTTGCCCCAGTCGATCCGGTTGTGCCTGTTGCACCCGTAGATCCGGTGGTTCCTGTTGCTCCCGTAGATCCAGTCATCCCAGTTGCTCCCGTAGAACCAGTCATGCCAGTCGCACCCGTAGAACCTGTTGTCCCTGTTGCTCCGGTAGAACCAGTCATGCCAGTCGCACCCGTAGAGCCGGTCGTTCCAGTTGCTCCCGTAGATCCAGTCATACCCGTTGCACCAGTAGAGCCTGTTGTTCCTGTTGCTCCCGTAGATCCGGTAGTACCCGTGGCACCCGTAGATCCGGTGGTTCCTGTTGCTCCCGTAGATCCAGTCATACCAGTTGCTCCCGTAGAACCAGTCATTCCAGTACTACCCGTAGAACCTGTTGTGCCAGTTGCTCCTGTGCTACCTGTAGTGCCAGTCGCTCCAGTTGATCCCGTAGTTCCTGTCGCACCCGTCGAGCCCGTCATACCTGTAGAACCTGTAGTACCGGTTGCCCCAGTCGATCCGGTTGTGCCTGTTGCACCCGTAGAACCGGTGGTTCCTGTTGCTCCCGTTGACCCAGTTGTACCAGTTGCTCCTGTAGAACCAGTCATGCCAGTCGCACCCGTAGAACCTGTTGTCCCTGTTGCTCCGGTAGAACCAGTCATGCCAGTCGCACCCGTAGAGCCGGTCGTTCCAGTTGCTCCCGTAGATCCAGTCATACCCGTTGCACCAGTAGAGCCTGTTGTTCCTGTTGCTCCCGTAGATCCGGTAGTACCCGTGGCACCCGTAGATCCGGTGGTTCCTGTTGCTCCCGTAGATCCAGTCATACCAGTTGCTCCCGTAGAACCAGTCATGCCCGTACAGCCAGTCGACCCTATTGCACCAGTAGCACCCGTACTGCCAATTACTCCCGTTGCACCCGTAGATCCTATATCACCCGTTGCACCCGTAGATCCTATATCTCCTGTAGCACCTGTAGAACCAATAGTGCCTGTGGCACCTGTAGAGCCCACTACGCCGGTAGCTCCTGTGCTACCTGTGGTACCAGTCGCACCTGTACTACCCGTTGTGCCTGTGGCACCGGTTGAACCTATACTACCCGTAGAACCAGTAGATCCTGTAGTCCCAGTCGCACCCGTACTACCCGTTGTACCTGTAGCACCTGTAGAGCCAACATTGCCTGTTGCACCCGTAGATCCATCAATACCGGTAGAACCGGTAGCGCCCAGTGCACCAGTAGCGCCCGTAGAACCCCCAGGCGGCCCTTGCTGACCGGTAGCACCTGTTGATCCTCCAGGACCAGTAGCACCCGTGCCGCCCACTGCACCAGTAGCGCCCGTAGAGCCTATTGCACCGGTAGCTCCGGTTGACCCAGTGGCACCTATAGCACCAGTGGCTCCGGTTGACCCTGTGATTCCTGTAGCCCCGGTAGACCCAACATCACCTGTAGCACCGGTCGACCCACTATCTCCCGTAGCACCAGTGGCACCTGTAGAACCAACATTGCCTGTGGCACCGGTTGAACCTATGTTACCCGTGGCACCAGTCGAGCCAACGGCACCAGTTGCTCCCGTGGATCCGGTTGTCCCAGTAGCTCCTGTAGCACCCGTTGATCCTCCCGCACCTGTTGCTCCAGTACCACCTATGGCACCGGTAGCACCCGTAGAACCTATTACACCTGTTGCACCGGTAGAACCCGTTGCACCAACGGCACCAGTTGATCCAGTAGTGCCCGTAGCACCAGTAGAACCTGTGGCACCTATGTTACCCGTTGAGCCGGTAGCCCCTGTAATTCCCGTACTTCCCGTTGCGCCACCTGGAGGACCTTGCGCACCGGTAGCGCCTGTTGCCCCCTGTTGACCAGTAGCGCCCGTGGTGCCTTGCGGGCCGGTAGCACCCGTTACTCCGGCAGGACCTGTCGGCCCCGTACCAAAATTTCCTGTTATAGTGCCATCTACCTGTAAGTTACATGTCACATGTATATTGGATGCGGTAACATTATTAAAATTTGCATTCGGGTTGGAATTTGATGGGCACGATCGTAAACTCACCCCGTCATAATCAATCATCGATAGATAATCAAGCTCATCCATCCTCAATAATGGATCAGCTCGCATCAATGCATCATAATAGTGGCGTAATATTTTCAGTGTATAGCGCTGCTCAAGCATATTCATGGTATGATTATTGGCAATCGCGTTACACGCATCCATCACCCCCATAATCACTAAGCCATATTCACCACTATGCGCGCCATCAGCAAGATCCTGCCAAAAATTTTCATATTCTTGTACAAATGCAGGATCACATAGCTCGAGCATGCAAATGCGTACATTTTCTGGAATATACGCAAACTGCTTGTCAGGAAATTCCGCAATACGTATAAGTTCCTGCTCAGATAAAGGTACTCCGTAGCCATATATGGTGGTACACAACATGACTAGTAGTGCTGTTAACGTGCGAATATGTGATCCGTGCATCTTGTATTCCTTTGTTTATCAAAAAACTCTAGTGAGAGCAGCCAACTGCTATAAAGCTAATGGTCGACGGAGTCCCAGATACGGCTAAAATCACTTGACTTGATGATACACTAACTACATTAACGCCATTGTTTATGCCTGCGCTAGAAGATGCAACTACGGTTGGAATTTCGCCAAATGGCGACTTAAAGATTATGGTATACATGCCATTGATATGTTTGCCACCCGCTTTGGATATTGTCCAGGAATCACCCGATAGAACCACCGGTGGATTGCTCGTCTTAAAGGTGCCATATACAATTTGTTCTGATTTGCATATAGAAGGCGTACGCTCACAATCATGCTTTGCATGAACATAGCACAATGTTTGAACAAACTTCATTGCTCGTTTTAATACATAGTATTATCTTGCGCATAAAGATTAAAACTAAAAAACATTACCCCAGATACAAGCATAGTGTTACATCGCATATTCATAGCATTCCTTTATACTAATTTTAGGTACGATCCAACGCGTAAAATATCCGCGTTGGATCTTGTACAATCATGCATCCTTACTTTATTCATCAAAATCGCTCGCTGTTGATTATGAAATTCGCGTAATTACAAGCTTTGCACTTGGTTTAGTGGTGCCAGATCCGACTGATGTCAACTGGGCATTAGAACCCAATCCTTGCAACGCAAGAACATCTCCTGCTGCAAATGTTGCGATAAATGATCCAAAAAGATTTTGGTTACTACCTGTGCCAATAGTAACAGAACCAAGCGTTTCTAACACCCTCATATAAGAAGCACTTTGACTACCAGGTATTTCAGTACCATTTTTGGTAGCAATCATTGAAGATGATAAAATTGCATTGTTGGCAACTGCTGTAGCGGTACCTTCAAATAAAACTTTATACGTTCCTGCTTGGTGGCAGGTAAATGAAGATGTACCCGCTGTATGGCTCCAGGTACCAATTTGAGCGTTGGTATTAAAGGTTATATTTGCAAAAGATGCTCCTAATGTTTGCGTTGTAGTATCGTAGGCAAATACTGCATCATTGGCAAAGTTGGGCACGACCGTAAATGCAATTTCTTGTGATACTACCACCGCTGAAGATGGATTAATCAACTGCACTAAAATTGTATTGGCACCAGCAGGCAATACTGATGATACTCCCGCATTCCAATTGCCAGAACCACTAGTTGCTACAGTAGTAAACAACGTACCATTTATATATACCGCAACAGAGTAGCCCGTTGTGCCCGATGACGTACCAGAGATTGTTGGAATGGTTGTATTAATCGAACTGCCAGTGATACTGGTGATAGAAACAAAATCACTATTATTAAGATTAAAGCGACCAACAAACCCTAATTGCAGCGCTCCTAGCACTGTTGGCACAGAATTGGTTACAATACCAGCACCTATGGCTCTGCCATCTGATGGCTGCAGCGCAATAGCATATAATCCCGATCCCGCGCTAAGGCTTAATGACGCAACACCTGCGCTGCCATAGGTCGTATCAAGAGAGCCACTCGTGGTATAGCGAGAAACTAAACTTCGTTGTATATCATCATTAGAATAACCTGCAGCAAGAATATATCCATTGCTGCTTTGTAGTGCTAGGCCGGTAAAGTTGGTAGATGAATTCACTAATTGTGTTACGATGCCGGTACCATTAAATGTCGTGTCTAAAGCACCCGTTGATGTGCAACGTACCAATAATGCTTGATTGGTTGATCCGGTAGTAACACCAGCGATAAGAACGTTACCTGATCCATCAACCGCTACTGCCTGCGCATTTGAACTACTACCAATAGAACCCACCACAAAGCCGCTTGAACCAAACGATGTATCCACTACTCCCGTTGGACTGTAGCGAGTGATCAGATATTGATTAACAAACGACCCATTCAGAACACTTCCTGCTGCTACAATGTTATTTGAGCTATCCAAGGTAACCGCATTAAGAATACTACCATTCTCTATACTACCTGTGACAACGCCACTAGAACCAAAAGTAGTATCCAATGCCCCTGATGTGGTATACTTTGCAAGCATAAGTTCGACGTTGCCACTGATTACAGCGACACCTGCTACTATAATCTCATTGGTTGATGTAACGACTAATGCATTAGCTGATGCCCCCCCACCAATATACAATGTAGCTATTCCACCAGTACCAAAACTGCTATCTAAAACACCTGATGAGGTATAACGCGCTATAATTATTGATGTTCCAGATGTGCTATCAAATGTATATCCTGCAACGATAATATTATTGCTCGAATCAACCCCAACAGCTTGTGCAATAGTCGTTGCACTGGCAGAGCCATAATTGGTGACCACTAATCCATTAGAGCCAAAAGATGTGTCCAAAGACCCATCGCTATTGTAGCGTGCTATAGCTATCTGTTGATTTGGAAAGTATACATAACCAGCGGCAATAATCTGACCATTACTTTGTACACAGGTTGCATTCCATTGTACCTGTTGGCCATACGCCAAGCTAACCCACCCAGCACCAGCACCAAATGAACTGTCCAAATTTTGAGCAGCATCTAATGGTACGCCATACATGCCAATAATGGCCTGCATCATTAAACATATAAGCTTTTTGCTATACGTTTTCATTCTTTACCTCACCTTTTATAAAAATGGTTTTTATGATGACTAGTGTATACACTACTTACCACAATCAAACAGGGTCAAGAAAAAAGATGACAATCATTAAGTAGCTAGACAAATGGGTTGTATAGTACTAAGGTAGCCATAAAAAAAGGACCTTTTCTTATGGCTACTATTTTCCCATCATTAATCTCTGCTGATCTACTTAACCTCGCAACAACAATTACTGCTATGGACCCTTATTGTGCTGGATATCATATAGATATTATGGATAACCATTTTGTTCCAAACTTAACGTGGGGGCCCCAATTTGCTAACGCGATTGCAAAAAAAGCTCACAAGCAGCTATGGATTCACCTCATGGTGCAAGAGCCTTATACATTACTGCACAAACTTGTGTTGCCTAGCAAAAGCATTATATCATTTCATCCCCAAGCTGGGGTCGATACCATGGAAACACTACAATTAATTCAAACAAAGCAATGGCTGCCTAGCATTGCTCTCAATCCAAAAACAGATGTCTCCACTGTGCTGCCTTATGCACAACACGTCTACCAAATGTTAGTTATGTCGGTAGAGCCGGGATTTTCTGGCCAGCCATTTATAGAAAATTCAATTAATAAAGTTAACCAGCTCGCGGCCTACAAAGAACAACATGGATTATCGTTTACCATCGGCATCGATGGCGGCATAACACAAGATAGAATTGTCCTGCTTAAAGATCAGGGTGTTGATCAGTTTGCTATCGCATCAGCGATTTTTGATACCCAGAATCCTGTGGAAACAGTGCGCAATTTTTCTGCCTTGGCAACATGAAACTAAAAAAAAAGAGGACTCGCAGCGAGTCCTCCTTTAAAAAATAGCATACTGAATGAATATGCTCTGTAAGCATTTTTATGTAGAAAACAAAAGTATACTCTTTACAGAGTAACACTACCTTCTACTTCATACATCGTCTTGCCATCAATCGTGATTCTGCGTACCGTACCTGGTCTGCCACGTAATGCTTCTGGATTAGAAGCTATATTCATGCACGGCACTTTCATTCTAGGCTTTTGCGCAGCAGCAGATTGCGCTCTGCGTGTATGCGCTCTGTCATAAACCGCCATTTGGCCTACTGTCTTTTTATAAACTTGATGTATTTTGTAGGCACCATAACCAACTGCTGCCGCTGCCAAACCTACTGCAGCTTTACCTGCATGCGCATTAACTACCTGCTTGAACGGTTCATGCTTGGCATACGCAAGCGCACCACCCAATGCTGTTGCACCTGCTAAAAACGTGCGCGCATGTTTTTTTGCGCCGTTCCATATAGCCCGGCCAACATTCTTGATACGTGTTACTAAAGGATTCTCTTTATACATAGAAATTTTAATATGCTCGTCATGCAAAGAAAATGCAATATCTATACCATGTTTATTTTCTTTAATTGCCATGCGCGCATCTTCAGGTAGCAGCTTTTTGAACCTTTGCACGATGTTTGATAATGATGGTTTTTTATGCGAGCATGCTGCATTGGTTTTAGAGCCAGCAACCATACCGTTGCTAATCATCACAACCATCACCGCGACTATACATGTTTTCATTATGCTTTTCATAGTAAACACTCCATTTTATTGCCATGTTATCTGAGCGCTTACGCGCCCAGATAACACACATTGATTTTATGCTTTTTTCAATGATGGTTTTTTCGCACCTTGTGCTACTTTTTTAGGAGCAGCTTTTTGCGCGGTGATCATAGGCCTTTTGCCAGGAACAACAAGCTTGTTACCACTATTGCGTGTTCTGCTTACTGCTGCTTTTTTAGCCTCAGGCTTTGCAGTTGCCCATGCATACGCTGCTTTAACACCCTTATACACCGCATAGGCAGTTAAACCTGCTGCTGCCGCTATTCCAGCTGCTGCGACGGTTTTCTTTAATGCTTGACCAGGATTTGTGCGTACGTATACCGCTAAGCGAGCTATATTATGCTTGATAGCAGAAGCTGCTGCACCTGCATATACTTTAGTTGCTTGCCATCTTGATACCGGCCCGATTTCTCTTGCTAATGCAACACGTTGTGCTGCAGTTAACGATGAAGGGTCAACATCAATGCCAACTTCTATCATCTTTTTAAGGCCGCGTACATCACGTGCATCAGCGTTCAATCCTAATCTTGATGTAGCGCTAACCCATAATGAATTAACACGTGCGCTAGTACGATTTACAAAACTATTTTTTACTTTATTTGCAGCTGCTTGTGAACGTGCTTTTTCAACCATTGCAACATGAGCAGCATTATGGTCCATCATAGCTTGATTATCTTCTTGCAATGCTTGCCATGCATCTTCGTGCGCCCATTGAGCCTTGGTTGCTGCCACATCAGCCTTAGCTTGTTGTTCAAAAGGGGCAAAACGTGCTGCTGCTATTGCTTGCTCATTTTTATGACGATTAACTGCGTGAACAATAGCTGCTTGCTTTTCTTGACGTGCCATTTCACGTGCGTGTTCTTGTGCAAATGCATTATTAACGGTTTGCAATGATCCGCCCCATTGACGCAAAGCAAAATCTTGTTGCGCTGGCGTTTGTTTGTGAGCTGCTACAACTGGAGCGCATACTAACAATGCCATCATAATTTTTACGATCGTAGTCTTCATAAATAATCCTTAAGTTATTAGTTTTTTCCCGTTAACAAGGAAGGGGCCTACTGCTAGACCCCTCTCCCTGTAAGGCATTTTTATCAAAAGTAAGCTAATTTCCTTACTTTGTTTTAACTTTAGAGCCGTAAATAGCTTTACGCATCTGCGTTTTAACTGCTTTATTTACATCAGCTAATGCACTATCAGCGACTTTTTCAAGTTCTCTTTTAGAAGCATTTGCTGCATAGTTTTTGTACACTTTTATATGCACCAAAACCAGCTGCAACTGCTGCAAAACCTAAGCCGGCTTTCTCATAACCAACATTTTCTGAAAAGAAATTGTTCACTTTATGAGCAGCTGAATATGCGCCATATTGAGCGCCTTTACCGTAGTAAGAAGCATTTTCTTGAGCCGAAGCTATCAAGCCTTTTACTGCTGTATTTACGCGTTCACTTTTCATGTAAGCAGCTACTGAACCACCAACTACAGCGGCAGAAGCGATTAACTTCTTAGCGTGTTTGCTTACAAAGTTCCATGCTGAAGATGCGCCACCTTTTACTGATGTTGAGCATCGTGAACCAACATGTTTAACTGAATTTACCAATGATGTTGTTGTGCTTTTCATAGAAGTAGTAAAACGTGCGAGACGGCTTGTGCTTGCTGGAGCTTGCTTTTGAGCCGCTACCGGAGCTTTTTTGCTACCGCTGGTTTTACTACAACTTTAGCTACTATTTTACCCGGACGAACAACAGGCTTTTTGTTAGCTGCAACAACGTTGCCACCAACTACCAGTAACATTGATAATGCTACTATTTTAGACATACTCTTCATAAGAGCATCCTCCATTATTTAGGATCTATCTTATTAATTAATGATAACGTTACAAAAAACTACTTATCTTGAAGCAGATTTTTTAACAATTCTTACTGCTGGCAAAGTTTTGCCTTTTACTGCTTGCTTTAAAGCTGGTTTATTAACTTGAAAGCAACTTTTTGAGGAGCAGCTTTTTTTAAAGAAACCATAGGTCTTCTGCCTGGAACAACAACGAGCTTTTTGCTCGAGTTGCTTGTTCTGCTCACTGCTTTTGGAGCAGGTTTTGCAGTTGCCCATGCATAGACAGCTTTAGCACCTTTGTACAATGCGTACGCAGTTACACCTGCTGCTGCAACCCATCCGGCTGCTGCAACAGTTTTCTTTACTGCTTGTGCTGGGTTAGCTTTTACATATGCAGCCAAAACTGCAACATTGTTTGCAACCGTGCTTGCTGCTGTTTGTGCGTATGCTTTAGTTGCTTGCCATCTGCTCACTGGAGCATAGTGACGAGTTAATGCAATACGTTGCGCTGTTGAAAGGTTAGAAAGATCTACATCAACACCAGCAACTTCTGCTGCTTCAGCCATACGAGCAGCATTTATAGCTGCATTATCGCCGTTGAAAGCTGACTTAATTTGGTAAGCGCCTCGACGTGCAGATTTTGCTACTGAAGATGCAGCGCCATTAACAGCGTCTTGGTTTGACCAAAAAGTGATTTTCCCAGATAGCTTCTGCTTGTGATGCGCAGAGTCTTGCATAACTGCTGCATCAATATCGGTTGTCATAGAAGCTTGAAAGCCTCTGCCAAACGAGCTGCTTGCGCGCGGGCTTGTTCTGGCTTCATGCCAGCCACAACCGGGCTTGCTACGATGCTCGCGATAAGCGCTAATGATAACGCTTTATTGAATGTGCTCTTCATAAGAGTCCTCCATTATTAGTTAAATATAACATCCATTCTATCTTCAACTTTAAATCAAATAACCAGTTTGTCAATAACCCAAACTTTACTATTTAACCCTTTTATATCAATTGAATTAACACTCGGGCCGCGTTCTCTCTTAATAACCTGCTGGCAAGCTGCTCCTACATTGCGCATTGCATTATTAATGCCATGCTCTGCATAATGCACAATCGCATACCCTGCAGCTAGGGCCATAGCGGCCCCACCAGCCACAAATGCTAAAGGCCTGTAGACTTTTGATGCTCTACTCACATTCACCGGCAAAGATCGCTTTTTCGAGCTCTGCATCGTCAGTTCTTGCCAGCTAATGTGTACTGGATCATAGATAGTCGCTATCCCTTGTTCCAAAATTGCACATGCTGGCACTGCACAGAATATGCTGAGTAAGATTATAAAATTATGTCGCATGCACATCATTATCTTGTGGATTTCATTCTAAATTTCTTCACTCATTACACGCTCATGAATTGTGAACCCACGCCATTTCATGAAAAAATGGCGCAGATCTTGATTTTTATGTCGTTCTAAAATTCCTACTATTCTGCTTGTTCCAAGTTGCTTCTTTATTACAGCAATTCCTGACTGTACTGAATGTTGCTGCGTAGCTCGTGCTGCCTCAATACCTGCTGCTCTGCTCTTTTCAAGCGCTAGCTCATTAGCTAACTCTTTAATTCTCGTGTGCTGTCTGTAGGCATACATACCAGCTGTTACTGCAAGTGTTGATGCTACTACTGCTGCTACCGGCTTATAATATCTTTTTGCTGCATTAATACATGATTGCATAAACGATGGCTTGGAGGCTCGCGTGACCTGTGTAGCAACCATCTCGGGCAGCTCTGGCATGAGATCGTGCACTACGGTTGCCACAGGCTGTGCAACAGCAGAACTGAGTTGGCCCGCAGCTGCCATAGTTGCTGCCGCTACGGCAGGAACTGCCTGCACAACTGCTTCAAAAGCGTTTCCCGCAACATCTTCTATACCTGGCGCTGCTAATTCTGCATTTGATATGCTCTGGCCAATTAATAACGCTATGCCTTGATCAAGCACCGCATAAACAGATGTTGTCATGAGAGCATACATTATTGTTATGGCAAGCATGCCACGTTTTATAATAACCATGTTCCATTTCCCCTAATACCTTTGTCTTGTTTCCCCCCATACCCTCCTTACGCAAGGTCTTTGTATGACGATTACCTACACTTTCCATTGTTATTGACTAGTATAAGGTAAGAAAGCCATTGGTCAAAAGGGTATGCAATTGAGCTCTAGAAAGCACTATTCGATGGTTTTCTATATGAAATGTTTTAAAATGGGTGTTTTTAATCAACAATGGCTAAAAAAATCAACTTATGCGAAAGGGGGTACCATAACTTTTTCTGGGTAAAATTAGTATGGCCTTACGGCCACCAATATATGAGAAATAGGTGAGAGTAAACCAGGAGATAATAGAGAAGAGACCCACCCAATACAAGAAACAAATTTTCTGATACGGCAAAAATATTCCAATAAACTTCTCTTGCCTAATTTTAGTATCTGTTTTATGGTGCAAAAAAAATATCTACAAAAAAGGAGCTTTTATGATTCTCACCAAAAAACAGGTCTTATTTTTCTTGAGCATTATAAGTTATTGCACCCCTACATTCCCTGACTATCGCCCTGCTAGCGGGCCATCACCTTTTTATCTATCGATTGATTATCTATTTTGGAAACCAGAACAAGAGCAACTGAATTTTTTCGCGGTCACTGACTCAACCAATGGAATAATAACAGAGGGTGACCAATCATTTAAAGGGTCATCTGGCGTTCGAGCCGCAGGGCGCTTCTTGTTTGATACGGGATGGAATGTATCATTGGCCTGGACACATTTTACTTCATGCTCATCTAGTAACGTACAAGCAGGAACGGACAGCTCTTTAATACCAACCCTGATATTTGCTAGCAGCGGAGCGCCATCTTGCTCCCAAGCATCCAGCAGCTGGTCGGTACGATTAGAAAGCGCTGATCTAGAACTGGGACAACTCGTATGCCCTTTAAAATCCTTTGATGTAAGACCGTATTGTGGTATTAAATGGGCAAAGATAAATCAACTACAATCTATCAGTTATACTGGATTTCCCACAAGTAGCGATACACTCGCTGTGCTTATGCAAAGAATCAATACATTTTCAGGGGTAGGACCTCGTGTCGGGATCGATGAAACAATAAATATTAGCCGCTGCCTTAATCTGGTTGGTTCTTTCTCTGCAGCAGCGCTCTATGGCATATTCAACACCACAACACCTTTTGTTATAACAACTACCACGGGCACTGTAACACCTGCCATTAACAGCTGCAAAAAACGTTTACGTCCAATGCTTGATATGCTTCTTGGGTTAGAATGGGAACAAACATGCAACAATATCACAGTAGAACTTGGGGCTGCCTATGAAGTTCAATACTGGTGGGGCCAATGGCAAGCACCATCTTTATTTGGAGTCGAAACTGCAATACCTACCAATGGCGATTTTATGACGCATGGCCTTACTCTGCATCTAGGCTTGCGATTTTAACTGGGTATACGCTATTAAACCTGCGATGATTCATTTCACTTATTTGACATCTTTATAAAATCGCATGATGCTTGGCTACAAAAGATACAATAAAAGATAGTAATGTAGGAGATGACAATGAAAAGAATAATCGGCTGCATAGCTCTACTTGGTTCGATGATACAAGCTGATTATGACAAGCCTTATTACCTTTATGCCCAAGTAGGTGGATCATTTTCTCGCTGCGCTGATATTTTTGTTAATACTGATATATGGGATCCCGCAGAAACATCTTCTAGCACGGGGCTAGGGAGATTACGAACTCGCAGCATAACAAGTAATGATCCTGAATTATTAAACCTTATGACAGAGACAAGCACTACAACCCGATCACAAGATTGTGCTCAAACCTTTCCAAACAGCGATCCTCAAGGGTGTCCTGGCCCTGCAACTGGTGGTTATGATGCTACATTATGCACAGCACCTGTAGTAGGATTTGGTTTTGGTTATTACTTTACCGATTGGCTCTCTGCTTCTGTTTCATGTAATCACCGCAGCAAGTTTAAATATAGAAAATTTCAGATCCCCACTGCAGCGGCAGTAAGCACGCCTGGATTTGCCGGGGATAAAACTCGTTGCTTTGATTTTGATAATACTAGCTTCATGATTAATCTTCGTTTTGACCATGAATTTTGTCCATCCTATTCCTGTCTGCCTTATGTAAAGCCTTATGGATTGGTTGGTATTGGTATGGCTAAAAACACGCTCTACAATTTTCATAGTGTTACTACAACACCAGTCCCTGCAATAACCGCATTCCCAAGCTTTGCTGTTGCTTCAATCATGACCTACAATGTAACCAATCAATTTGCATGGCAAACGGAATTCGGCATAGATGCATCATACTGCGACAACATATTTGTTGGCATTGGATATCGTTATTTTAGTGGCCATAAATTTTACTCAAACAATTATCTTATTGATAAGCCGAGCGGGCTACCATCTCCACTTACCATATTGCCTTGGTGTGGCAGATTTGCAACACAAGAATTGCTCCTCAGTTTTAGCATGGAGTTTTAATAGAGCTACTTCTACAGTATGATTATAAGTAATGATTATTGCTCATACGAAAGAGTCGTACTTTTACAGTGTGAGTACATTGGCACACTACAATTTTAATTATTTTCCCCGCGCTATGGCAGCAACGTAATTAAACGCATAAAAATAATGTTGCCAGAACTCATCATTAAAAGAATATTCATTGCTACCCAAAAAATAATCTGCGAGCATCCCACGAACTCGGACAAGTTCTTTTAAGCGCTGCCTATTTTTTTTATCCGCAATCGTAAAATCCAAAAGTTCCAAGGCTCTTTCAACTGACTGCTGACTATAATCCAAGTTCCCTTTATTGCGCCATTGGATTGCCCGCTCAACATCGGTGCCCACATTTGCTAGCTGTTCAATAAGAGAAAAAGTAAACCACCGACCAGAGGCCAAATCCTTGTGTATAACTTTTTTTTCTATCATTTTACTACTAACTTATTCACGATGATTATTATTTTTTTACGTACGTGTTCATTTTCAACACCACGGCTTCTACTAGCCTAAGGTTGGTCTGATATTTATCATAGAATCAAATTCAATCCAATTTTCATTAGGTAATTTGCTCGGATGCAAATTAATCCCCCATAAATTATCTTGCTGCGACCCATTATTTAATAATAAGGATTCTTCATCCACATGAAGTTCTCCATCTACAGCCATAATACCTTGTTCAACATCAACAACGGCTTTAACTAAATCTCCAAACATTCTGGCAGCCATTTTTTGTAACTCAGCGATTGTTATACTTTTATCTACTATCTGCATACCATCCTCGCTTATCTTGTATTATTAACATAAGTATTAGTCTATAGATAAAAGATCCCAAAGCAAAACATGCTGTGCAACTCCTTCCATCCCTTGACACTCGCACCTCTATTACTTAATCCTTATATCAATAGTGACTACATAAAAAAAAGGGGTTTTGTTGTGATCAACCATAGGAAAAATAGATACATTTCCTACCTGCTACTAGTACCTATACTAGGCATACATGATACATTGCAACCAAAAGATGCTTACCTAATGGCCGCCATCGATGCCTATATCTATGCCTACCCCCTTGTCATCGCAGACATCACCAAACAGATTATGATCAATGTTGTGGCACCCGAAAATAAAGCCGGCAATGCCAATGCCCCCATCAACCAATTTGCGCATGTTAATGCTTTTCCCACACCAGAATTCTATGATATTGTCAGACCAAATGTAGATACTTTGTATTCAGTTGCCTGGCTTGATCTATCACAAGAACCAATCGTTTTATCAGTACCCGATACTCATGGCCGCTACTACCTTATGCCATTATTAGATGCCTGGACGAATGTTTTTGCCTCGCTTGGCGCACGTACCACCGGCACCAAGGCACAAGACTTTGTTATTGTTGGCCCACAATGGCGGGGCACCGTACCCAAAAAAATGACTATCATTCATGCCCCTACCAATACGGTTTGGATTCTAGGACGCACCCAAACAAATGGCAAAAAAGATTATGCCTCTGTGCACGCGATACAAAAAGGCTACAAACTTGCACCACTGAGTAGCTTTGGCCGTCCATATACAGCACCCAAGGGCCGCTTTGATCCGTCAATTGACATGAAAACTGCTCCCGTAGATCAGGTAGCTCGCATGGATGCGCAACAATTTTTTGAACTTTTTGCCAACCTACTCATCAAACATCCCCCACCCCAAGCCGACCATGCTATGCTAGAATCATTACAAAAAATAGGCATACAGCAGGGCAAAAAGTTTAAATTTGCCGCACTGCCAAAAACTCTGCAAAAAACGCTTGCAACAGCCATTGATCGTGCGCGGCAAAAAATGCAGCAGGAGATCATTAATCTTGGTCAACGGGTTAATGGTTGGGGCATCATGCGTACCAACATTGGCTCCTATGGCACTGATTATCTAACACGTGCCGTGGTTGCTCTTGTTGGTATTGGTGCAAACTTACCAGAAGATGCTATCTATCCAACCATTTTTGTTGATGCAGCCAATAAACCTCTGGATGGCACTCATAACTATCGCATTCATTTTGATAAAAATCAGATTCCACCCGTACATGCATTTTGGTCTGTGACTATGTATAATGCACACAGCTTCCTGGTGCCAAATGTAATAAATCGCTATGCACTTGGCGATCGTGATGCATTGCATTTTAATAAGGATGGATCATTGGATCTGTATATACAACATACAATGCCAACTAAAGCTCACCAAGCAAATTGGCTCCCTGCGCCACAAGGAAGGTTTAATCTCACTATGCGCCTTTATTGGCCAGAGCAAGCGGTACTTAATGGCACCTGGATGCCACCAGCGATACAAAAACAATAGTGGATACTATTTTTGATCGATAGGACAATAGTAGGTTGTTCTTCCTGCTATAGTAGTTCTTTTTAATGTATGCCGTGCATTCTTAGGACATATCATATCAATATGTCTATGCGCCTGTAGATAAGAACGCTTGAATAATGTTCTATCCTGCTGCGAAAAAAATTTGTGGCCCATCGCGCCCAAATGATTAACCCGCACCTTACTAGCATACGATAATACTGTGCGCATTTTTTTATATAATTTTATCAGATCAAGCTTTGAAAGCTCTTGAATAGTATGGTGAGGATCAATACCAGCCTGGAATAATATCTCATCCGAATATTCATTCCCTATACCAGCGATTATAGATTGATCCATCAAAAATGCTTTAATATTTTTTGATTGTTTCTGGTGTGCCAGATAAGAAACTGTTGTTGGGTAATTTTTAACGCATCCGGACCTAAGCTTTTTAATTCTTTAATCCTATCCAAAGATTGTACTAACCAAATTTTTTCAAACTTGCGAATACTATTCCAATGCAATACGGAGTGATCTTTAAAAATAAATTCTACGGTTGAATAGGGAACTTTTTCGTGCTCATCTTTGGTGTAAAAAAGATAGCCAGTAAGACCAAAATGCATTACTAATAGCTGATTAGATCGGTCAAGTGTAATAATAAGGAATTTTCCTCGCCGCTGTGTTTGCACAAATGTATGACCCACTAAACTCTTTTGAAATGTAGGGAACGTAACGCCTTTTATTACTTTTTTATCGGACGTGGTAATAGCGGCTATAGTTTTGCCCAAACAATGAATATCTATATATTTTTTAAACGCTTCAAGCTCTGGTAGTTCTGGCATCTGATTATCCTTTATGCATGTCCTATTAATCTTGCCACATTTTGGCCCATGCCTGCGTATTACGGATGAATGGGCAGCTTAACCCAGCCGCATACATTAAAGCCAATAAGATCAATGCGCTTACATAGAGGTTAACATCATTTTTTATAGCATACAGAAAATACCAAAGAAACCCATACCACAAACAAGCTTCAATCGCTGCTGAAATCATCGTCATACTTTTCATCACCATTTCCTATGAATTATTTTACATATATCTGTTTTTTTTATTAATCATGATCATAACAGTCTATTTTTTATATTTCTGTAGTAGCTGTATAACCTGTGTTTTTTTTGTTGCATCAGGCTGCGGATACTGCTTATAGATCTCCCCTTCTGGCCCCAATAACCGTGCAGCTTCTTTAAAGTCCCCGCGCGCAAAAGCCATAACTTTTTCATCAATGTTGGCACCGAGCTTCAACATTTTTTCAATAATCTCAAGATCAATGGCACTCTCAGGAAACCCATAATAACCGCCTAGTGCTATCAACAATGGTGATGTTGGATCTTCTGGTGCCATAGCATTAACGTTGGCATTATTATCGAGCAGATAGTTAATAACTGCTTTGCTGTTTCCACCAAATTGTAACGCCGCTCTTAATGCCGTTTGCCCATTGGCATCTACTGCATCTATATCACCAACTTTTTGATACATTTTTTTGATTAACTCAAGATCGGGTTGATGCGCACCTGCAGCGCGCACAAAGTTATGTGGTGTAACCTGCGCACCCTTATCAATTAAATAGCTTGCTGCTTTTAATGCTTCTGGAGATCCCGGTGAAAGAGCATAATCGAGCACACTCTTTTCGCGCCGATCTCCTCCAAATGTTTTCTTGTCCATTGCATTAACATTTGCGCCTTTTTCAACCAAAAATTTTACATCTTCTAAATCGGGATATCCCTGTACTAAATCCATGAGAGCAGTGCGACCCCGCGTATCCCGCACATCAACAGAAATTCCTTTAGCGATCATTTTTTCAACGAGATCACGCAATCCTTTAGCTGTTACTGCAGTGACAAAATCATCCGGAGTAATAGTTGTTATATGATTAAAGATCTCATACACAACATCTTTATTGGCGTTTTGCTGTGTCTTGCGCGGCCCGAAATCAGACATAGAATAGATGTACAATGCCTTTGAAAAAGGGGTCATCCTATGTTCATCTTTTGCATCAACAGATGCCCCATTTTTTAATGCCTCTTTAACGGCTTGCAAATTTCCCGCCTCAATCGCATCAAAAAGTGCTCTATCCGCGGCTTGATCGGCATATGAAATACCATTCAATAATAATAACAAGCAGGCTATCTTACAAAAATTATCCATGATCTGTCTCCTCAATAAAAAGCTACATCTTTTTTATTGAGGGTAGCTTTTTGTGAGAAGCAAAAGCAATAGTATGAAACCTATACTTAAAGCGGGCAATATTTAGCTATGATTGCAGCAATAATAGGACTTACTGGGCCGACATAAATAGTAACCCCCACTGGTGGATCATATGCGCAACCATTCGCATCGATAATAGTTGCATTATAGGTTGTGGTAACAGTAGGATGTACAACTCTTTGTACAGGCCCTGTCACATTTGTTTGTACAAAGCCATCTGTCCATTCCAACGTAAATGGCCCATTGCCTGATGGCGTTGCCGTTAGCGTTACTGATTCTCCCTCTTGTATAATCTGTTGTGATGTCGTTATCACCACAAACGGCAAAGGATTAACTGTTACCGTAACATTAGATGATTGCCCCATGCACGTTAATGCATCGGTGATAGTAACATGATAGGTTGTGGTTGTTGTGGGGGAAACAACACGCGTAAATGGTGATATAACATTATTCTGCACAAAGCCATCTGACCACGTTGCGGTAAATGGACCGGAACCTGTTCCTGGACTAAACGTAACGGTAAACGTTGAGCTTGATCCTGCGCATATGGGGTTTGGTGAGGCAGTAAAGCTCGTGACCGTTGGCGATGTAAGAGCAGTGAATACGGTATTAAGGCTATACTCTGATGTATCACCTGGACCACCTCCATTATTTAAATTGGTAGCGGTAGCACTATAAAATTACCAGGCAC
>CAWEPS010000012.1:0-20305 GCA_963811005.1 uncultured bacterium | reverse complement strand
GATAGCATGGGGATTTATAGGTTGGAGCGTTGCAATGATTTCAGCAACTACTTTTTTGTTAGTTGCCAAGAGCTGAGTGCGTGGTTGACCAGGTTTTTGTGCTATTGCAGCAGCTATGATGGTGATTCTGCATGGCGTGCTTGATCTGCGGTTGCTTGTTGTGGTGATGGGGTTGATGAAACAATTCAGGCATCGACAAATCTAATATTTCACCCCGGCATCGGACAGTATCAATATCTACTAATAAAATTTCAGTATCGGTATTGCGGAGCATGAGTGTATAGGCTATGGTTGAACCAACGTTACCAGCGCCTACAATCGCTATTTTTAATTGCTTCATACATATTTCCTTTCTTTTTTTTACAATGTTATGGTACTTACTAATAAGGGGAAAAGAAATGGTTTTAATAACATGTAAACGTTAAGGAGTTGTACTATGCGTACAATGCATAACTACGCACTGCATGCACACAGATGTATCTTTATCTCATACACCTGTGATGATTAAGCAAACCATTTTTTTCTCTCGTATCGTTATTACCTGTTCGTTTACGCATCTTTTCCAGACGCAGTTTCTACACTGTATCGCTTAATAAAGCTTTTGTATGTCGTACGTTGTAATGAATGCATATACGCATAGTGCGTGGGGCGATGCCATGCTCTATGCATTAGTTGAGTGAGTAAAACCATGACCATATCTATGAAATCTATGTATACCCTATTAATGTTATTTTGTATGGCACTTGCTTCCTTATGCCGTGCAGGAAAGATCGACAATTATTGTGGGTCTACCCAGTATTTATTAACTCATCAAAGCAGGGTATAAACTCGGTATCGCTGCGATTGGATGAGCCGGATTGTTCCTCCCTGGATTTAGTGGTATTCTATTTGAATACTAACTTTTAAAACCAAGGGAATAGGGATATGTTAAAATATACAGTATTACTTTCTATAACTATGCTTACTGCAGTTGGCTGCATATACGGGTCAGAGCCAAAAAGAAGCAAACCAAATACATATAAAAAAGATGTAGCAGGTGCTATGGCAGGATTTGATGTTGAATGGTTATTATGGAGCATGGGCAAGCAAGAGTTTCCACAAGAGCTGCGTGAGCTTATTGCTACCATGCATAGCATCAATCATATAAGGGAAGATGAAAAGCAAAAAATGGCACAAGCGCGTGAACGCAAAAAAGAGTTGCAAGAAAAATATTTGTTATCACAGGCATCAAAAGCACGATCCGATAAGCAACGACAAGAGTATAACAATAAGGCTCGCGCAAGTTTTGTCAGTTCCCTCAGGGAATTGGATCGTGCTGGCATACAACAGATGCAAAAAGCACTTGTTGGGTTAGAAAATCATCTGAATAAAAAACAACGTGCATAATCATATACTACTCTACATTCCTTTTGTCTGCGTTTAGTGAACGTCCGAGGGAAACCACGGGAAAAAAGCGCTGGTTCGTTTTTTATATTCTTGGTATGCCAGATTATTATCAAAAAGCTGTTCTGTCATGGGAATACCAGACACATATACAAGGAGTATGGTTATAGTAAGGGGACTTATGATGCCTGTCCATCCATAATCTACAGAAAGAGCCATTAAAAAAATACCCCACCACATGGTAGCTTCACCAAAATAGTTTGGGTGACGGGTAAAACCCAGGCCTTGATCCATGACGATGCCTTTATTGGCTGGATTAGCCATGAACTGTTTCAATTGATAATCTCCTACTGACTCAAATAAAAATCCAACGATCCATACGACTAATCCCACATAATCAAGCAGGGTAAGCCCTGGTTGCGTGCTTGTATTAATTACAATGATCACATATGCAATCATCATCAGCAAGGCTCCTTGCAGCATAAAAATCTGAAAAAAGCTTCGTAAGGCAAAATGCTTGCCCCATTGTTTACGGAAATTTTTATAACGAACATCCTCTTTGCCGCTTGCAATACGCGGATACAGATGTAGCGCCAAGCGAGTTCCCCACACAATAACTAATGCTGTTGCAAGAATTTGGCGAGCTAAAAATAGGTTGGTAAAAAACAATGAAAGAAGCGCGACGAGTATAAAGCCTGTGCTCCAGGCAAGGTCGACAACGGTGCTATTTTTTTGTAACTGGGCGATAATAAAAAAACAACTCATGTAGATTGCTATTGCTATAGCACATATGACTACTGTTTCTATCATGGTAATCAGACTCCTTTATATAGTTTTTTGGAAAGTTGTGCTTGCTGGGCATGATCAACAAGTGGTTGGGGATAATCAGCAAGGGCTGCATATTTGGGATTAAACCAGGAATGCACTATTTTTGCAGGTAATGCCCGCAATTCTGGAATCCATTTTTTTATGTAGATACACTCAGAGTCAAACTTGTTTTTGCTGTGTCCATGGATTAAAAATTCTAAAATATGGTTGTGCATCACAGCCAGTTGATGCGCACCACTGCCAATTGCCATTATTAACAGCAGGGTCATAATCAATCAGATGCTGCGCAAAAAACTCTTCTCCTTTGCGCCAATCAATGTGCAAATCTTTGGTTAAAAATGAGGCAACAATCATGCGTACACGATTATGCATAAAGCCAGTTGTGGTTAATTCTCGCATGCCAGCATCAACAATAGGAAACCCTGTGTTCCCTGTGCACCAGGCATCAAAATGCTTTTCGTTCTTGCTCCAAGCAAGAGCATTATATTTTGCATGAAATGCTTGACCAAACACAAAGGGTGAGTAGTAGGCAACTTGTGTAAAAAAGTCACGCCAATAGAGTTGCCTGATTAGTGGGTGTGCTTTGCCAAGCGCTTTGCTGAGCGCATAATAAACAGTGCGGGCTGACAGTGTGCCAAATTTAAGATGAGCAGAAAGATGTGTTGTGGAGATAGCAGGATAATCATGATCATGGGCATACGTTTTAAATTGTTGTAACGATTCTAGAATCTTGAGTGCATCTGCAGTTCCACCATGTGTAGCTAGAGCTGGATTTTTTATAAGATTGATCTTTTTTGCAAGATCCATCGGATTGAGCATCATTGCTAATGGTTTAGTATAAAATCGACCAGCAGCAAGATGTTGTGGTTCTTTAACTGGCAGTATACTAGCTTTTTTGAAAAATGGAGAAAACACGGTATATGGCGTGTGATCTGCCTTGAGCATTGCATCGGGTGGATTAAGCAATGCATCATCATAACTATGAAATGCGCATCGATGCTGCAAGCAAATATTTTCTAGCGCACGATCACGATTAAGACTAAATGGTGTGTAATCACGATTTATATATACGGCTTGTACTGATAGATCATTGAGCAATTGTTCAAGGATGGCCTCTGCTGGGCCATATAGTAGATGCAATTGTCCATCATGTTGACGAAACTGTTCTTCCAGATCATGTAAGGACTCGCACATAAATTCTACAGCATTCATACTTTTATACTGATTGTGTTCACCTATTTGTCGTGGGTCAAAAATAAAACATGCAAGTACGCTGTCTGAGTTGTGTAACGCTTGATTGAGCGCTGTATTATCACTCAGGCGCAGGTCTCGCCTAAAAATAAAAATTGATAGTGAATACTGTTTTTTCATACAACTAAATCTTTCCTTATATGCATGCTTGCAAGTAGAGTATGAATAATCAATGATTTCTGTAAATAGTTATCTAGTTTTTCCAGGAGATTAGCATGTATACCATTAAGAAAAATTATTTTGTTTTTCCTGCCATAACAGCTGCAATCATGATTATTGGAGCATTTTTTGTTTGGCATGGGATGCCATGGTATGCCACTCTAAAATTGCCCTCCTATACGCCATCAGGCTTTTTTATTTCTTCTGTTTGGCATGTTATTTTTTTATTAGCCACGATAGCCATATTGTATCTGTGGAATAAAACAGAACATGGATTAAAATTTGGGCTCATTATGTTTTTATTTGGTATTAATGGGTTGTTAAATAGCGCATGGAGTTATATCTTTTTTTATAAACATATGATTGGCACTGCTGTGTGGTGTGCCTTATCATTAGCACTTTCTACGTTCCTTCTTATAGTAATGATATGGCCTATTTCACGTTTTGCAGCATCGCTTTTGATACCGTATGCTCTCTGGGTTGTTTTTGCTACCTATTTAAACTATATGATTTGGCTGATAAACTAAAAATCCTAGAGATAGTTGTTGTATATGCATTTATGATTATTGTATGAGAATTGGCGTTAAAACATGCATCTGACAGATCAAGCTATTAAGCAGTTTCGAAGTTTATTTGGCAGTTTTATGAGAGCATAAACGCTCTTTTGCGTGGCGTGCTGTGGATGACCCTTATTATGTGGTCGTGTCAGAATGATGCCAGAACAAACACAAACGTATCGCGTTGAACCAAAATATGAGCAGTTTATTACAGACTTCCCAGATTTTGCTTCCTTGTCCTGCGCGCCATTGCGTGATGTACTTGCAGTGTGGCAAGGTCTTGGTTATAACAGACGCGGAAAGGCATTGCATGACATCGCGCACAAAGTTATGAGTGAATTTCATGGGCACTTACCACAAGAACCGGCTGTACTGGAAACGCTTCCTGGTATTGGCAAAGCAACAGCAGCTTCAATCTGCGCATTTGCATTTAATAAGCCAACTGTATTTATCGAGACGAATATACGCACAGTTTTTATACACTCCTTTTTCAAAGATCAGCAGGGCATAAGCGACAAAGAGCTTGTGCCTCTCGTGGCTGCCACTGTGGATACGCAACATCCACGCGAATGGTATTATGCATTAATGGATTATGGTGTTTATCTTAAAAAAATGGTGCCCAACCCTAGCAGGCGTAGCAAACATCATACGCAGCAATCACGCTTTGAGGGATCGGACAGGCAAATTAGAGGTGCGATTATTAAATTTTTAACGCAAAATCCTTATATGACTCGCACAGAATTAATAGCGGTTATACAAAAAGATGCTACGCGTATCAACACTATCATTGATCAATTATGTGTTGAGGCGCTTATTGTCCAATCTGATGACAAGATAAGAATCGCTTAGCATTTTTTAATCAGTTGTGTTTTTAAAAGCTCAGCATGACGCTCGATATCTTTTTGTAGCTGCTTGACAAGTTGCTTAAGCCAACGTAAACCAAGGATACTTCGCAATCCAATTACTGCGTATAATTGTTGTGAATCCGGCTGCAAAAAGCAGCAATCCTGCGACAGTGCGGATGAGATTTTTTTCAGTGGCAAGAACGGCAAGAGCCTGTTGTAATGTTGGCCTAGTGTCGATTGCTTCAATTGAGTCCAGGAAACATCTTTAACAAGCTTTAAGCCATACAAGCCGCCAGCAAATCCAAGCCCCATGATAGGTATACTTTTACTTGCCTCTGCCCATTGGGCGGGAGAATCGTTTTATAGAAAAAGTGGTACCACTTTGTTCTTGTGCGGTGGTATTTATGTGCATAATTGCCATGGCGAAAAATATCAAAACCGACTACCGGGTTCCACAAAGATTACAAGATTCGTGCGCTAGCGCAGCCGTAGAGTAATAGGGCATTGAACAGCAAGTAATATATAGAATTTTTCTTCATCATTTATGTTCCTTTTTTTAAACAATTATTATGCTCCAGCAGGTTTTCGTTTAAAAAATGCCTTATAGGTGCCAACACCCACCAAGCTTGCGGCCCCACCGGCTATAAAGTAACAGCCTATGCGGATCATTTTTTTTTCCATTCGCCTCATTCCTTTTTTGCTGTTCTTTTTCAGTTTTTGCCGGCATATTATAGGCCCGTTGTACACCTTTATAGCATAAAGCAAGGCCTATGCCGATAGATCCCATGCCACCCATGACAAAGCCGCCTGAAGGCGACAAAATTCCTTTGCGGATGGTGTTAAGTTTGTCAGTTAGCTTATCAAGTTGCTCTGCTGTATTCTTAGCGTTATTTACCACTGGTCCTAATTTCTCAAGAGCAGCATTAGTATTTTGCGTTATTACGACGCCATTTTCACTTGTGGCATGCACTTGTGTTAAGGCATCAGGTTTGGGAACCGCAGGTACACCTGCGCCTAAAGATGGTGGAGATCCAGGGACTTGTCCAGCACCTACCGGTGATACAGCAAGACCAAGGCCTGCAGCTGGGTCTATCCCCGGTACTCCATGACCAGCACCTAAGACGCTGACGGGTTGTACGGGTGGTATAAACTGCCCAGCTAATTTTGTCAGGTCTTCAGTCACTTTAGCGCCATTGGAAGCTATGCTTGCTAGTTTATCAAGCTTAGAAGGTCCGGCTGGTTTTGGTGCTGCTGAGGCATCCCGCACCTGCTGCAGGTTTCTTTTTAAAAAACCAATTCATTGAATAAGCTGGCTGAACTATCCCCATTACCACTAACAAGATGAGTTTTTGTTTATTATTCATGCGGTATAACCATGCATTAAAGTGTTATTGTATCCCTAAAACTATATAATGATGATGACATCATTTTATGGAGTTGTCACGCTCAACTGGAAATGTAATAACCCTATTTTATTAACCCAAATGCTTTTTAAGGAGCTCTTGGATAATTTTAGGGTTTCCCTTGCCATTAGTTTTTTGCATAGCCTGTCCAACAAAAAAGCCAAAGATCTTTTGTTTGCCCGATTTATATTCTTGAACATTTTCAGGGTTTGCAGCGATAATTTCTACCACTATTTTTTCTAACTCATCGCTTGATCCAACTTGTTCAAGCCCTTCTTTCTTGACGATGTCAGCCGGGTTTTCACCTGTTTGGGCCATGCGGTCAAAGACCTGCTTTGCGGCATGATTATTAATGGTGCCAGCCTCGACCAAGTTAGCCAGACCGGCTAGTTTTTCAGGCGTTATTTTGCAAGTTGAAAGTGTCTGTTTGTGTTCTTTTAAATAGCCCAGAAGATCACGTAAAATAAGGTTAATGACCTGTTTGCTACTGCTATGCTTACTTGCTTGTTCATAATAGTGAGCCAACTCAAGATCATCTACCAGAATCTCCGCCTCATAGGCAGATAAGCCCTTTTGTTTGACGAGCCGTTCAAATTTTTGGTTTGGCAACTCTGGTATTGGTTGCGCATAGAGGCAAGCCATGTTTCATCGATTGTTATCAATGGCAAGTCAGGGTCTTGGAAATAGCGATAATCGGCGGCCTCTTCTTTGCTGCGCATTACAATTGTATGGTGGTTTTTAGTATCCCACAAGCGCGTCTCTTGATATACCCTGCCACCATCCTCTAGGGTGGTTATTTGACGCTCAATTTCATATTCAATAGCATCGGCAATAAATTTGAATGAATTGATATTTTTTATTTCAACTTTAGTACCCAATTTTGGCACCCTTTTTGCGTACAGAAATGTTCGTATCAGCACGGAAAGCGCCTTCTTCCATATTGCCAGTGCAAATACCAAGATACTGGACAATAGAGCGTAAATTTTTCAGATATGCGCGTGTTTCATAGGCGCTTGAGATATCGGGGTGACTGACAATTTCTAATAATGGAGTTCCTGTGCGGTTGAGATCAACAAAGCTTTCGTTAGAATGTGCAGCATGAATATTCTTGCCTGCGTCTTCTTCCATATGAATTCTAATAAGACGAATGCGTTTTTCACTACCATCTTCTAATGTTATAGGTATATAGCCATCAGAGCAAATAGGGTCGTCACTTTGGGTTATTTGGTAGTTTTTTGGCAAATCAGGATAAAAATAGTGCTTGCGAGCAAATGAGCATACTTTGGCTATGGTACAATTGGTTGCCAGACCAGCCAAAATAGCATAATCAACTACTTTTTTATTAAGAACCGGCAAGACGCCAGGATAACCAGTGCAGATCTGGCAGATGTTGGTATTCGGTTTTTGGGCAACCTCATTGGCACACGAACAAAAAATCTTGCTGTTGGTGGTTAATTGAACGTGGACCTCCATACCAATAGTAACTTCATAGTCGGGATAATTATCAAGAATGGAAGGAGTTTTTGCCATGTCAGAAATCCTTTTTTGGTCTCAAGAGCCTACAAATGAATAATGCATTAATGTAGTATCGAGCGTATCATTTTTTTTGAATTTTGTACTGATCGCTCGATAATTCATTATTAGTGACAAGCTCTATTTTGCAACCACACAGTTTTTCCAGATATAGGATGGAGTTGTATTCGGTAGATGTTATATAATTGAACATGGCATTATTAATAAAGAGAGATACTGATGTGACAGGTTGTAGCTCCCTGATTTTAGCTTTTAGATGTTCAAAAATAGCGTAACATTCCGTTTGTAGGGATTTAACAAACCCTAGCCCCTTACAGGTAGGGCAATCATTGGTTAATTCTTGAATTAATGTCTTTCCTGACCGTTTACGGGTCATCTGTACCAAGCCAAATTCGGAGATCTTGAGAACCACGGATTGGAACTTATCGTGTTCACGCAGCGTCTTTTCGAACGCATTAAATAGTTTATGGCGGTTAGCTGAGCTTGCCATATCAATAAAATCGATAACAATCAATCCACCAATATTGCGCAGTCGTAACTGGCGCACAACCTCTTTTGCAGCTTCGAGATTTGTCTTGAGAATCGTATCTTCTAAGTTGGTTTTGCCGATAAATCTGCCCGTATTAACATCTATAACCGTCATTGCTTCGGTTGATTCAATAATAAGAGAGCCACCGGATTTTAAATTTACCCTTTTTGCCAGGGTTGCCTCTATTTGCTTGCTAATATTGAAATGGTCAAAGATAGGAGTTGTGCCATCGTAGAATCTTATTTTTTGAGAATGTTCGGGGGCTATATTTTTTACGAATTTATAAATACTATTTTGTGTTTCTTTGTCATCAACAATAATGGCTTCTACATCATCGTCAAGATAGTCCCGGACTATTTGAAGTGCAAGTTCAAGGTCTTCATGGATTTTTTCAGCGGGCTTGGCCGTACTAAACTTTTTTTGAATGCTATTCCAGGTATCAACTAGGTAGTTAATATCCTTAATAAGATCCTTGGCGGTGCGCTCTTGCGAGGTGGTCCTTATAATGGCACCCATTCCTTGAGGCAAATGCTGCTGTACAAGCTCTTTAAGGCGGTTACGCTCGTCACGATTTTCAATCTTTTTAGAGACGCCTATGCGTGGGATATTGGGCATCAAGACAATAAAGCGGCCCGGGAGAGTAAAACATGTTGTTAATTTGGCCCCTTTTTCATAAATAGGTTCCTTACTGACCTGAACTAAAACCGCTTCACCCTCTTTAAATATGTTCTTTATGTCCAAGTGCTTGCGCGAGGGAGTTTTGTGTTGAGGCTTTTCGTCATCTAACGCCGTGGCATCAAGCAGCTTTGCAAGCCCAAGTTCATGATCTACTTCAGAAATGTGAAGGAATCCTGCCTTTTCTTGACCAATATCGACAAAAGCAGTTTGAATACCGGGAAGAACTTTTGTTATAACGCCTTTAAAAAAAGCGCGCTCTAAGGCTTTGGCTGAAGGGGCAGAAAAGTAGATATTTTGTAAATCGTCTTCAAGGGTTATAGCTATACGTATTTGCCAAGGTTCTCTGTTGATTATTATTTTTTTCATAATGGTTCGGATCTATCCTTTTGTAGAAGGTACCGACTCCTGCATAGTTAAAATTTGTAACTCAATTTACTATCAATATACCCAATATTGTTGTATATGAGTAGAAAATCGACAAAAAATATGATAAAGTCTCGGAAGTTATTATGTAAAGGTTCTATAAAAATTCAACAAAAAGCGCGGAGGCGAACGTGAAAAAAGGGTATGTTTTATCAGTGGCAATTTTAGTTCTTGCAATATCAGGTTGCGGAGGCAAAAAGAAAGCTAAGGTAGAGCCACGCTCTAATGATACAGAGGTGCGTTCAAATATTGATATTCCAATGGCAGAAGATGGCATCAAGAGCTTTTTTGATGAAGACATTAATGAATTTGCTTTGGCAGATGATCTGAATGCAAAAGATTTTAAAGGTGATGCACTAGTAGCTTCTAATACGGATCACGTTGCGGCATCAAAGAATGATGAGTTTGCATGGGAAGATACAGCGCCTGAAGCAACAGGATTTAAGGTAGTCTACTTTGATTTTGATCAATACAGCATCCGACAAGACCAAGAAGCAAACTTGCAAGCAAACATTGAGCTTGTTAAGAAAACAATAGAAGAAAGCAAATTCTTTGGCAAGCCAACCCCAACAGTGGTAATAGATGGCCATGCGTGCCACTCAGCTGGATCAAGAGTGTACAATCTGGCTCTCTCTGAAAAGCGTGCTAAGGTGTTAGCAGATCAGTTTGTAGCAGCGGGCGTTGAGCGCGAAAATATCAAAATTGTAGGTCGCGGCTCTGAGATGCCAGCGATTGTTGATGGAAAACCATGCGAAGGAAATAGAGAGCAACAATGGCCTAACCGTCGTGACGAGTTACGCATTCTCTATAGTTAAGAGTGGTATAGATTGTTTTCATGAAAAAGGGCTGCTCATGCGGCCCTTTTTTTCAAGCAGAGGATATTAATATGTTCCGCGCATATGTAATGATAGGTATAGGAATCTTTTTTGTGGATATAGGGGCAAGTGATCTTGATCTAAAAAACAAACCATTGTCTTGCTTGCTGTCGCCTACGTTGCAGGGTTGTGCGGAGCGGTGGAAACCGGGATTTAAAATTGCTTATTTAGGTTCAGATATTACTGATATTAGTCAAGAAGATCAAAGACGTGGCTTTAAAATAGTAAAGACAGATAAAGGATTTCAGGCACGCAAGTTGAGGTCTTCTAGCTTAGGTTGTATATGTGGCATGGACCCTTGTCCATGTGATACATTGGCAACCAAATTGGGTGGGAAACATGGCCAATGGGTTTTCTTAGTAAATTCCCATACATCGGTAGGAGAGGGAGCGCTTAGGGTTTTAAGAAAGACGCTCATACAAACAGGTATATACACAGTAAGGGTAGTGCCATGATGGACCTAAAAACGATGATAAAAAGTCTAATCGTAGTGTTGGGTATAGGAGTAAACGCAATGCATGCTGCAACGCATAATAACCAGGTTGAAATAACACCGGAGTTGTTGCAAAAATCAATACAAGTCTGTTATACAAATTATCGTGGTGAAACAGCGGTGAGAACCATTGTGCCACTTGAAGTATATTTTGGCAAAACTGAATATCATCCTCAAGAGCAATGGTTATTGCGCGTATGGGATGTTGAAAAAGCTGCCGAGCGTATATATGCGTTTAAAGAGATTAAAGAAATTTTGGGATAAAAAGGATAATACACATATGTATCAACTACTACTGTTGGCCGTATTTGCTGTGCATGGCATATATGCCGGGGATCTTAAAGAAAAAATAACAATAGATGAAACTAGTGTTACAGGAGCTGATCGAAGAAAAAAGGAAGTTGAGGATTCCGAAGTTGCTATCATAGCAAAACTCCTTGCGCAGCAGGATGCTATTAAAGCAACAGGTGCTCATAATTTGTCGCAAGAGTTGCAAACTGTTGCACGAAGATCATTTGCTTTGGATTGGTGGCGACTAACTAATGTTGATCTTCCTCTTGTACAAGAAGTTGAATATACGATAAAGGCTACCGAGACAATGCCTACAACAAAAGTCTGCATAAAAGCTGAACTGCTACCAACCTCAAAACAATATCTTGTTAGTAGCTCAGATGGCCAAATACGCTTTGATATACATGGCACAAGTAATGGTGTAGTCGAAAGAAAAATACCAGCGATGCTTGTTTGGCAACCAAAAAAAGGATAGTTGAAGCAATATAATTGGAGCGTAAAAGTGGGCTATAAAGTTATAGGGTGCGTTATTATTATTATTATTATCGTTAATTCGTTTTATGCATCAGCTCGGCGCTACCCATCGCTGGTAACAAAGTCAGCTCTTCCAAACCCTTCAAAAGTGGTTGCTTTAAGGGTTAATGCTGAGCTTGCTACTCTATCAGAAAGGCGTATAGTATGCCATTTACTTGCTGCCTATTCGACTCAATTTGTTACCTGTAATAAAGGGCAGGAGATCGAGAATGGTTCAGATCTGCACACAACTATAATGAATGTATACGCCAAGAAATTAGTAACAAGCTTTATGTCGCATAAGTTTCGTAAAGACTTGCCTGTTGACCGCGCATTACAAGAAAGATTGCCCAAGGAGTGCAGTGTGTATCAATATAGCATCAAGGTGCCATGCGCAGATCAAGAAAGAGACTGTCTTGTTACCGCCTATTTTAATGAACAAAAAAAATGCTATGAAAAAAAATATTGTATCACCGGTGTAGGGCCTGTGGACGTTGGCTGTCTGGTTTCTAGTGAGGGCATTGGACCAGGTGTGCTTATTTCGATGGCAAAACACGCACAAGCCCAGAACAAAGACAATGATCGTAAGGAGTCATCTTTAGCACAGATACTGAGCAGCTACTTTTCATTTCCGGCTCAAAAGAGCCGCATAAACAATCACAAGGAAGAATCATGAACTATAGATTTTATTATCTGGCATTGGTTATGTTCAGTGCAGTATTAATGCATGGAGCAGAACAAAAGAGTTCAGGAATACTATGCCATGCAAGCAAGGGTCACGAGTCATCCATCGACGAGCTGAAAGCATTAAAAACTCTTTTAGAAACTGTCTGGACAGATAAGAAAACCACTATTTCTGCGCAGGCTGTAGAGGCACTAACATCACCATTACCCGACGGTAAAACATCTGTATGCGATATTGGGGAATTAACTGGTAGTTTTGCCCAGGGAGCGGCAAAACTTGTTGTCCAAGCGGTAAAAAACCATCCTAATATGGTAGGAACCCATTATACCTTATTTGGGGAGACTCAGGACGGTGTAAGCTGCGGTTTTAGTTATAGCGTAGAAATCACTGAGTCATTGCTGAGGTTGTTTAAAATGACTAAATCTACAGATTCAGAAAATTCGTGCGAAAAGTTGTGTGAAATATGCTTAAAAACAAAATAATTGTTCTAGCGATTTTTAGTATCTGGTTACAAACCTGTGATGCGTCTGAGCGCAAAGATAGTAGTCAAGAAGAATTGGTGAATGTGCAGATGTTATGGCGTTTATCATCTACGCCTGAAGTGAAAAAAATGATGGAATTAAGAAAAAGCCTAGAACTGTTAAAGCAACCCAAAATTGTTGACGGCATTATACAACAACCTACCGTTGAGCAACAGCAACGGTATGCCCAACTCTATCAAGAGTATACAAAGCTTATGAAGGAAGATAAAACTGCCCAAAAGCGGCATGATACAGCCCGAGCTTTGATCGCTTCGTATACATCAGATGGTGATGTCGGATTGTTAGGTGGTAATTTTGGTGGCGGATCACGGTATGTGACCGTATCGGTCAAAAGATTTACTTGTGGAAAATATAAACAGTTTCCTATGACGGTATATTATTTGGAAGGGTATTGTGGGTTCAATCTTTCAAGTAAATTTACCGATAGGCTCCAAATTTTGCATACAACAGGCGAATCAGCGATACAAAGTTCATACATATGTGCGTAGCCATGTAACTATTTTCCTATACAAAATTCTTTAAAAATTGCGTCCATTCCCTGTTCGCTGATAGTTTTGCCTGTTAGTTGGCTCAGATGGGCAAGGGCATCGTTAAGATGGTACGAAAGCAGTTCATACTGTATAGAGCCAGAACACATTGTTTGTATAGCCTGTAATTTTTTTTCTAGGTCTATCATTACCGTATATTGACGTTTGTTAAGCAAAAAGGGTGCATTTGAGTTGGCAACCAGTTGTGCAATTTTAGCTTCAATCTCATGCTCAACAAGGTCAAGGTTATGATGGGTGTGGCTAGAAACAGAAATATTTTTAGGGATAGAAAGTGGCTCATTTTCATAATGGTTCATATCTGCCTTAGTATTGACTAAAATAATTTTAGGAGCGTAGGATGTTATTAATTCTTCATAAACATCTCGTTCCTGGCGGGTCATAGCGCGGGAATGATCAACAATCAGCAGTACAATATCAGCGGTGGCTGCCTCATATAAAGATTTAGCAATACCTTCTTGTTCAATACTATCATCTGTTTGTCGCAATCCTGCAGTATCAATGAGCGTCCAGTAGTTATTGTTTTTGTAGACTCCTGCTTCAATGGTATCGCGCGTGGTGCCAGCAATATCGGTAACAATTGCTCGTTTTTTATTAAGCAAAGCATTAAATAGTGACGATTTTCCAGCATTGACTGCGCCAATGAGCGCTATCCTAAAACCTTGGCGGATATGCTGTTGTTGGTCAAAATTCTTTTTTATAGATTCGATGGTTGTTAAGGTGCTCTTAATAATATCAGTTATGGTGGGGCCAAATTCCATTTCTTCATCAATGAATTCAAAACTTGCCTCAGAAAATGCTAAAGCTTTAATAAGTTCTTTTTCCATGGCAGTAATCCATGAAGAAAAGCTACCTTCTAACTGCGCAAGGGATTGTTTGAGTGCCCTATGTGTATTGGCATGTATGAGCTCATTAATAGCTTCCGCCTGAATGAGATCTATTTTGTTATTAAGTACCGCTCGCCTTGTAAACTCCCCCTCTTGGGCAAGGCGGGCACCAGCGCGCAATGCTTGTTGCACAATAGCATTGATAATAAATGGGTTATTGTGGCACGTTATTTCTACCGTATTTTGCCCGGTAAACGTCCGTGGGCCATGCATGAGAATAAACATAACATGATCGATATGATCACCCAGATGGTCTACTACATAGCCATAATGAACAGTATGCGTGGGCATCTGATCAAGCTGTTTGCCAGATGCAAGACGACTTAATTTTGTTGCTACCTCGATTGCATGTAGCCCAGAAATACGCAATAAAGCGAGCGCACCGCTACCCTGGGGGGTGCATTGTGCTATAATTGTTTCTTGATCGTGGTTGAGAATCATTTTCCGCTGTTAAGAATTACCTTAAATCCTCTAAAGCCCTTTTTGAATTTATTACGTAAAGATTGCATGGCAAGATGGGCAAAGCTTCTGAATAAAAGCTTCTCTTTTTCCGGATCTTGCAGCAAAGGCTTATCAAAATTTATTTTGAGATAATAGTTTTTTACTTCAACAGAAAATGGATGATTTGGCATGTTCATCAAAGATAATGTATTTTTAAGCCATGTTTGGGAGAATGCTACCATCTCATCTGACCAGGTTTCACGCTCACGCGCGGGTTGTTCGCGTTTTTCTTCTCGAATTGCGCGTGGTTGGTTGGTTGAGTGTTCTGCAGAGTGAGGCTGTTCTTTAGGGTATTCTTTTTTTTGAGGACGAGCTTCTCGTTTTGGTTGTTGATGGCGCTTGTCGGTGGATTCTGAGCGAGGATGTGCTTTATCAGTCGTTTTGCCATTATAAAATAGAGCAATTTTTGCTGATTTTGTTGTTAAACCAAGAAAGTTTTTTTGTTCAACTTCAAATACTTTTACTGAAAATTCTTGTGGTTTGCCGGCTTGAATCCATCCTTTTTCGATGGCTTTAACAACCGATGATGCTTCTTCTACTATAGATTTCATGCTGAGCCTTCTATCAATTATGAATATAAATAATGATCCCTAGGTAATGACACATATCATTTAAAGTTCCTGCTAAACTATCACGATAAAAAATAGGATTATTTAGATAGGAATAGTTATTATCGACTTTACCAAAATCCATGTATTTTACAAATATGCACGTGGCAATAATGGATAGATATTAGTGGAGCGGGAAACGGGATTCGAACCCGCGACCTTTGCCTTGGCAAGGCAACGCTCTACCAGCTGAGCTATTCCCGCAGATAATTTCCAAAGATACGATGCTTAAAAATGTACCACTCAGTACCGATTTGTCAATTAATAATTGATGTAAATCCTCCCAGATTAAGCTCCTTGCCTAGGGGCCCCTTTTTGGGTTAACTAGGGAGGATAGTTGTTAGCATTAATTATATGAAAGTTGAAATAATATGCTGAGTTATATTAATGGTGTTGTTAAAAGGATAGAAGAGCAGAGGATTTTGGTTGATGTGGGGCTATGTGCATTTACTCTCCAGGTGCCCAACGAGCGGGTGTTTATGCTTGATAAGCAGGTTATGATTCATACTCATATGCATTGGAATCAGGAGCAAGGGCCTTCTCTTTTTGGGTTTGCTACCGAATTAGAAAGGACTGTCTTTTTATTGGTGATAAGTTGCTCTGGGTTAGGGCCAAAAATTGGGTTGGCAGTGCTGGGACATCTGGGTCCTAAAGCATTTTTGGAGGCGGTGCAGACAGGCAATGAAGGTGTATTGAGTGGCGTCTCAGGCATTGGCCAAAAAAAAGCAGAGCAGATTATTGTGCAGCTACGCCATAAGGTGTCAAAATTAGTTAAATCAGGTATCGAGGTTGGACAATCAGATTCATTTGAGCAGTGGAATAACGTTTCAGAGGTTCTTGCCTCTCTTAATTATACTCGTGCTGAAATAACTCAAACGATGAAACATTTAGGGGATACCTACGCAGGACAAGCATTACCGTTTGATCAATTAATGCGGCATGCTCTATCCTTTTTATCCAAAAGAGCGTAAGATTGCCGAAGTTATTTGTTGTAGCGCAACCAGGGTTGCTTTGTAAGCCATGTGCGGGTTTATTATGATAGTATATACGAAAGTAGTGGTATGGAACTATTAAATTTTTTTATATGGATTAATAGCGCATGCGCCTTGCCTTCTACCATATTATTTTTTGGCGCAGGGGTCCTTCTGACCATTAAAACAGGCTTTATTCAAATTAGAGCATTCCCCCGCTTTATGCGGTTGCTTATTAATGGGGTTAAGCGACGTTCTACACACCAAGGGGCGCATGGCATGCAAACTATAGGCACGTTCCATGCTTTATTTACCGCTATGGGTACTACTATTGGTATGGGTAATATCGTGGGTCCTTCATTGGCCATTATAGCAGGGGGTCCAGGAGCACTGTTTTGGCTGTGGATTTATATTTTTTTTGGCTCGGTGACCAAATTTACCGAGGTTGCATTTGCTCTTGAAACTCGCCAAACATTGCCTGACGGCCATATTATAGGTGGCCCAATGCGTTATTTGCAGTTCGTGAGCACTTTTTTGGCGTCGTGGTATAGCATTGTTATGACATTTCTTTTCGTTGGCTGGTCGGCGATTCAATCAAACACGTTGGCACAGATATATGCCCAAGAATCAATACCTGAATGGGCAGTTGGCCTTCTATTGGCGCTTTTTGTGGGCGCTATATTGCAAGGAGGTGCGCAGCGCGTGGGCGATTGGGCAACAGCATTAGTGCCAGCAATGTGCCTGTTTTATATTACTTTTGCCTTAATCATTTTGCTGCAAGATATAGGGGCATTGCACCACGCCTTTCAAGCGATTTTTGCGCATGCATTTTCTTCAACTGCTGCAGTTGGCGGTTTTGCCGGTGCTACTCTTATAGCAACTATGCGAACAGGTATCTTTAAGGCAATTTTCATCACCGAAGCAGGACTGGGTACCTCCTCGATTCCTCATGCTTTGGCCGATACACAGCGTCCTACTGATCAGGGTGTATTGGCTATGTTCTCTATGTTTTCCGATGCATTTTTATGTACGCTTTCCGGATTGATGACGCTTGTGACGGGTATCTGGCTTGATGGAGAATTCAGAAGCACGCTGGTGTATGAGGTTTTTAAAATGCATTCGCCTCATATGGGCGGCTACATATTATTAATGAGTATCACCCTCTTTGTCGTGACAACTGTTATTGGTAATAGTTTTAGCGGCACTGAAAGTTTTTCTGCGCTTACTCGCCATAAATGGGTTGGCTGGTATATTCTTCTTACCATGTGTATGATTTTTATCGGTTCTATGCTCCATGTACGGCTTGCTTGGGAAATGATGGATACATTCTTGATGCTCGTTGCTATACCAAATATACTCGGCTTGCTTATTTTGGCTTTTAGAAGGCCAGAAGTGCTCAAGAGATAATTGCTTATTCCTTTTAAACCCCAATTTTTTGATAAGATATTTTTTTATTGAGCTCCCTGCGCTGGTAGGGAGTAAGAAATTATCCCGCTAGCAATTTGGCTAGCCTGCAATTTTGTTGCTGAATCAATGCAAGTACTTGGGCTTCTAGATCATCACATTGTTTTTTTTCTTTTGCATTTTTAGCGCATAAGCGCTGAGCAGCGATAGTTTTTTGCTGTTGCGTAATAAGCTGTGCCGTAGCTTCGATCTCTTTACGTTCTTGTTCTATAGCGCTTAACTGGGCAAGCCGCGCAAGAGCCGCAGAGCGCTTTTGCACATTGACCTGCACTATCGAAGTAGGATTATCAATCAAGGTTGGTGCAAGACTATGACCAAGCTTTTGTGCATAGGTAGCAACCTGTGTTGATAAAAAGCTTAAAATACCCGTTTTGATCGCATAGATAATAAACCCTTTAATCCCCAAGTCGGATAAAGATGGGCCGCTGTTAAATGTATAGTGATGTGTTGAAGGAGCATGATAGGTATGGGTGGATGGGCCTTGTAGGTTTATTGTCGCGCTTGAAAATGTCTGTTGTTGGGTTGATGCAGGAGAACGATTAGCTACCGCACTTTTGCCATCAGACGCATCAATTTGACTATGCATGCTTACTAATACTACAAGATAAAACTGCTTCATACCTATATATCCTAGCATTGGTGGGTTAACCCAATTCTAGGATATATAATGTTCTTGTTATAAAACAAGAGAAATGTAGCAAAAAGTTATGCCGCCGTAGCTGCTAATTTAGCAGTCGCTTCCTGCAAAGCTTTCTTTTGATCAAAGTGTGCCTTCACATTGTTTGCATGGGCATCTACAATGGCACCTAATTTTGGATCAGTCTTAGGTAATAATGCAGTAAGTCCCACAACCACATCACCCTCTGTTTTTAATGTAGTTGCTTTAGTGTGTAAAATTGCTTCGTGTTGAGCTTGTATTTGTAAGCGTGCTGCAAATGAACCAAGTGGGTTTTGACCGGCAACATCATGGCTACTTTTACCACGATTTTTCCACTGCTTGTACAAGTCGCTGACCACTAAAGGAATAACCGCTCTACCCGTTTCCAGGATTAATCCTTGGGCTACATCACGCACAAATCGTTGTCTTTGTGAGCCATACATTGCTTCAGCTATAATTGCCTGTTGTTTTGCTTGCAGCGTAGCTTCCTTGAGAGCCTGTGCTTCTTTTTGTTGTTCTTGCTGGGATGTTAATTGAGCAGGTTGTGATTGGATTTGCTCAAGCGGATCAGTAAAGAGCTGTTTTTTTCGTTGAGCAAAATTTAGCCGAGCTGGCCATGATGCGCTTTCTACTTGGTGTGATCTGCTAAGCAGTTCCTTTTCTGCCTTGATAAGTTCATCCAAAGGAACTGAAGTTGCAATTCTTACACGTTCGGCTGTTTCGGCAGCGTCTTTAATAGCTGCCGCGGCACCTTCAGCTGCCGCAGTCTTTTTATCGGTCTGTGCGGCCGGAACTGTAGAGATTATAAGAGGCATAGGGGCCATTGATCCAGGAGTTGGTTGATAAGTTGTTACGCTCATAGAGTTGCCAAAGGGTTGAGTCGATCCATCAGATTCATTAAAAGTTTGGATGGTAGGTTTGCTAGGTGTTCGTGATGATGATTTGTGATCTCCTTCACTCGCTTGCAAATATACCTGTGCTGTGCTCAGAGATGCGAGCAATAATAACGCAATTTTTTTGAACATATATATAATCCTTTTGTGTTGAATCAGATTAAATTTTTTGTCGCGCGTACAACAAGTATCCCATAAAAGCTAGCCAATAGGAAATGGAACTAATAGGTAATCATGTGGCATGCCATGCCATCGCTGCTGATATGCTGCTTGAGCACCAATAAGGTTATCAAGACAGGTATCAGCTTTTTGTTTTCGCAGTGACCACACTTTTTGTTTTTCGGTATAGGCTTTACTCAGTTGCGCATGCTGTGGGGAGCTTTGTGGTGTTTTTTGCAGTGTTGCATGAAGTACGCCAAGTTCTTGCTCATCCTTGGCAAGTGCTTGCTGGAGTGTTATTTGAACATCTTTTATTTTGTCCAAACTTGCTAATTCCTGTTGCTGGGAGGGAAAGAGGTACTTAATAACTGATTTGCCAAGGCTGGGCAACAGGGGAGCTAGAGACAGCACAACTAATTTTTGCATAACAGAATAGTCGCGCGGTTGTGCAGCTTGTGCTGCCGCAACTGCATTCAGTTGGGTAGACATAGTAGTAAGCTGGTGGTTAATAACATTGAGCTGCGCCTGCAAGGGATTGCTAGCAGCTGGTGCTAAATTTGGTGCTGATGCTATGCGTCGCATACTGTGCAGCATGCTTTGTATACTGCAACTATAGAGTATAAGTATAATT
>CAWEPS010000011.1:0-25634 GCA_963811005.1 uncultured bacterium | reverse complement strand
ATTTATAATAACCTAGGACTAGGACAGCTATTAATGAGTATTCTTGTAATAGGTATGACTATTATTACCGTTCTTTTATTTACTGAATACCGATTTTTTAAGCGGGAGGCAATGATAATGGTTGCCTTATAAAAGAGGATTATCAAAATCATCTGATTGCAGTTAACAAAGTTCTGCGAGAAAAATATAATAAAACAAAGGAGCGGCTTGAGCAGTTAGAAACGATGCTTCAAGGCGAAAAAAAAAATTAGTTAGCATACCGGCACGTGATAGTATATTTCCGGATGGCGCTCGTGTGTTTTCTAGTGATGATGAACCAGATGAAGAAAAAGATTCGTTTATTCCTATCAATCGCGAGTTGGAGTATCTTAAACAGTCGAGTTTGAACTATTTAAAACATCACAAGCTTGATCTGATCTTACAACGAATTAATCATCATGATACTTGGACTGATTATACAGAGCAGCTACTACAAAAAAAGGATGCCCAATCCCAAAAACAGCAGCAAAAACGTAGCAAGCGGCGGCGCAAAAGAGTATCTGGTGGTAGCAAATCAAAAGACGTATGTCGCAACGTGCACAAAAACGGGAAGAATATAAAAAGGATATAACGTTTTCTTGGCCAATTGAACGTTCAAACTTTTGGCTGTCATCATTTTTTGGGCCACGCAAAGGCCCTAATGGGGCGCCAGGTTTTTATTATGCGCCTTGATATTGGCAGCAATACGTGGTACGCCGGGTATATCCTGCAGCAGATGGGGTAGTGGTTGAGGCGCGAAATGCTCAAGGATATGGAAAAACGGTGGTCATAGCGCACAATCGTAAATATAAAACACGGTATGCGCATCTGCATACGATCAATGTACGCGTTGGCCAAAACGTTACACCAGATATGATGCTTGGTAGGGTTGGATCAACAGGCACAGTACGCAGTAAAAGAGGTCGAGATGCGGCATCGCATTTACATTTTGAAGTGTATGTTTTTGGAAAAAAGGTTAACCCTATGTATTTTTTTAATTGAGTAATGAAGTCCTTGCACGGTATACTGTTAATGGTAACTAAGATGATAAAAATTTTTTAGGAAAGAGTTCTATCTATATGAAACAGAATAATCAGGCGGTTCAAACAAGTTTTTGGGGTACCATAAAAGAGATGGTGATTCTCTTATTGGTTGTTTTCCTTATTCGTACCTTTGGGTTTGGTTTATATCAGGTTCCTACCGGCTCTATGGAAACCACTATGCTTGTCGGAGAACGCTTTTTTGCCGATAAATTTACACCACTATTTACTGATTTAAAGCGTAATGACATCATATCGTTTAATGATCCGCTATTCCCCTATTCTGATAATTCGATTAGTACGTATTTATCAAGAGTATGTTGGGTGGCCAATTTGGCCATGGGGTCCTATGAACTGGACTAAGCGTATTATCGGTATTCCGGGAGATCACGTTCAAGGAGTTATAGAAGATGGGCAAGCGGTGGTATACCTTAATGGCAAAAAGCTGGATGAGCCCTATTTGAATAATAATCCCTTGCTTGCATTATATGATGCTGATCCAACCAAGACTTATGAAGTAAAAATTGATTGGCGATCATATGTGCCAAACAAGCCATTTGATGATCAGCCCTATTATAGGATTAATAGCGACCTTATTGCTAAGGCCTACCAACTTAATCCTGCATTTATTAAAGCAAGTGGTGCTACGGTAACTCCTGATGGTATGCTCCTTAAAGAACCGGGAACTCCAATTGAGAGTGATGAGCGTCGCATGATTAGACGTGGCGACAGTTATTGGACGTATACTGATGAATATGATATCCACTTGGGACCAAACCAATACTGGTGTATGGGTGATAATCGTCGCGGTAGTCATGATTGCAGATTTTTTGGTCCTATAGAACGACGGCTTATTCAAGGTAAAATAGTGTTTAGAATCTGGTCTATTGATAGCAATGAATCATGGTGGATTGTAGATTTAATTAAGCATCCAATTGATTTTTGGCGGCGTATGCGATGGAGCAGATTTTTTAACGTTATGCATTAAAGAAGAAAAAACTAGCTAAAGCTTGAAGAACAGGTAATTTCTGCTACATTAAAAGGCAGTTGTTAAAACGAATGAAATATCATGTTGTGGACCGTATGAATACTGTACGCATATTTTTTAACATTATTTTTTTAAGTATGATTGTCATGTTACCTGCATGTTGGTCTACGCAAGAAAAATCATCGGTTAAAAAAGAAAGCTCTTTGTCATCAATGTTTTGGATAAGCAGTCCTATGATGATTGCCATATAAAAGGCTCTATCAGTGTAGAATTGAATGATCTAGCAACGTTTGCTGACGGCTTAGATAAAGATAAGGCTGAAGTTGTAGTGTATTGTAGTAATTATATGTGTTCTGCCAGCGAATTTGTTTGCAAAAAGCTTGAAGCTATGGGCTTTAAGCACGTGTGGGCTTATGAAGGTGGTATGGCAGAATGGTATCAGTTGGGACTTCCTGTGGAGGGTCCAGCAAAAAGTTCGTATTTAACTAAAAAAATTGAAAAGCCTGCTATTGAGCATCAAGACATCAAGGTAATAACCGCCAGTGAGCTAGAACAAAAAATGAGAAATGAACAATAGCAACACAGGGCGGCATAGCCAAGTGGTAAGGCATGGGTCTGCAAAACCCTGATCCCCGGTTCAAATCCGGGTGCCGCCTCCAAGATTTTAAACTTGTTTATGAATTAATGTGTGCCGGGGTGGCGGAATTGGTAGACGCAAAGGACTTAAAATCCTTCGGGCTAACGCCTGTGCCGGTTCGAGTCCGGCCCTCGGCACCAAAATATTTTACTAATGTAAAACTTGACAAAAGTTATTCATCAAAATATTGTACGATTGTTACTAGTTTGTTTGCTTAACTAACTTTTAAAACTAAACATAGGGATAGGTGCATGAACAAGGCAAAGTTAGTTGAACATATGTCAAAGGCAACCAAGATGCCTAAGTCGGCTTGTAAAGAATGCTCTAGAAGCCTTTATTGCAGCAATTGGCGCTGCATTAAAGCAAGGCAAGCCAGTTGTACTTACCGGTTTTGGAACCTTCACAGTGATGAAGAGAAAAGCAGAGTAGGCATCAACCCAGCAACGGGTAAAAAGATGCAAATACCTGCCAAGAAAGTTCCTAAATTCAGAGCAGGAAAAGCACTGAAAGCAATGGTTAAGTAAATCAAGGTCTAGAGCATTTCAAAAAGAGGGAGACTTTATGTCTCCCTCTTTTTTTTGTTCCAATGTTGCCAAGCAGCGATTGGGGGCCCCCTTAATTATCTGTGAATGTGGTCAATGCGCAATGAGTACCATAATAACTACCCATTGCTCCAACTAACGTAAGGAGCGCGTAACCACAAAAGTTCCCAATGCTGACGACATTATTTTGTTGCAGATTACTAGAAAAATAGGGGATCGATTCTAAAGAGTAGTTTCTATAAAAAACAGTTGCTAGAGATATTAATAGCCCCAAACCAGCTATGCGTTTGTCATTGATATTAGAACATACCAGTCTATTGATAGTTGCTAGTGCACAACCAATGACAAAGCCATTGCCCACAGCATGTGTCATGAGAAGACCTTGTAGCTTCTGGTATGATGAGAGATAGTGTTCATGTAATGGTTTGGCCGCAGTTACTGGATAATCATACGTATACCAGACTTCTTCGCGGCCGCGATGCTGCGTAGCTATAATAGTAGCAATATATGGCTGCAGGGCGGTAAAGGCTTGTGCGTGTTTTTCTATATAATTTTGCAATGTTGTTGTGCCATGCATGGGGTGTGATAGTAAGCAAAAAAATAATAACAAGGCCAGATGTCTTGGGTAGTGCATGAATTGATCCAATCTTTAGATATGAAAAATTAGATCATAGTATAACACATGTGTTTGTTAACGCGTGTAAAAAAAGTCTAATTCTTGTTTTCAAGGTTTATGGAGCTTGCACGTACAGAGCAACGATTGAAGGGGTGGCATGTTTCAACGGGCTCAACATGATACCTGTGTTATTTATTGGATATAGCTCTTGACTGTGTAATCACGTGTAATGTAGATACGTATATATAGTTTCACGGGTTAACCCCCAAAGCCGCATCGAGCGGTGGCTTGTTGTTCCGTGAAACGATCGGTCTTGGCCCCAGGTATGCAGTAGCATTGTTTGTTCCCCGGCCGCGAGGGGAACAATTCAATGCGTCAGCGATCCATACGCAGTTGGCGCCCTTAATTGCAAAATATTGGGCGAGCAACCCCTTGCCCCTAACGCCCGGAATGGGCATACTTTTTCTCTTGCCTTATAACATTTCCTCTTACTATACTGTCGGATATTTAGGAAACTCATTATTAAAATTAACTCGTATAGGAGAGAGTATGGCTGATGGCACTGTTACGGTTACAACAGAATCTGGATTATTGGAATCAATTAAAGACAAATTAAATCCATCATACCTCATGAAAAAATTAAATCTTACTTCAAACAAGCTTATGGAGATGGGTATATATCTGGGTGTAGGGTTTCTTGCTGGTTATGTACTGAAAAAATATGGCAAGTTCATGATTGCCTTAATGGTATTTATCTTGGGGTTGTTGTTATTGCAGCAACTTGGTGTTATATCTCTTGTGTTTCATGGTGATAAATTGCAAGAGTTATTAGGTATGAACCCAGTAGTTGCTTCTGAACAGACTATCTTGCTCACCTATTGGGACTGGATAAAAGCGAATGTTATTTTAGTAATAAGCTTTTCAATTGGTTTTTTGATTGGCTTGCGGTCTGCATAATACAAGGATTTGTTGATGGCAAACAAAGAAACATTTGTTCAAACGTTATCGGATATTTTAGTTGAGCATAAGGTGATGTCGCGAGAGCGTGCCCAAGATTTGCAAAAAGCATACGGTGATTCATCGATTGAAGAATACGATGATTTTTTATTGGAAGAAGGGTTAGTGAGTAAGGATGATCTGTTGGCAGCGTTAAGTAAATATTATGGGGTACCATCATATGATGTTACACCGGAATTTTTCAACCCACTTGTTGCGGGAATTTCCTAAAGATTTTTTACTCCGCAATGCAATAATTCCTGTGGACGTTGAAAACCACACGCTCATGCTTATGGTTGCTGCAGAACCAGAACGATCTGGGCTAGAAAGCTCTATTCGGGGTTTTGTGGACTATGACATTATGTTTTATGTAGGCTTCACGAGATATTTGCGATGCCGTTAAAGAATATTATGATAAAGCATTAACGGAAGAGCCCAAGATAGTGATCTTCGTGAAGAACGGTTGGTTAAAGCGTGAGGCAGAAGCGGAAGAAGCTGGCTATAATTCATCATTAGATGATGAAGAGTTAGGGATAGCAGATATCCATGTTAAAGCAGAATGAATACGAAGAAAGCTCAGTGATACAGCTTGTGGATTTTTTGATCCATAAGGAATAGCACATGCTGCTTCAGATATTCATTGTGAGTCTACAGAGTTGGGGTTGCGTATTCGTTATCGTATTGATGGGGTTTTATATGATCAGAGTCCCATTGAAAAACAGTTAATGCATCAAGTTATTTCTCGTTTTAAAGTATTATCCCATATAGATATTACAGAAAAGCGTATACCCCAGGATGGCAAATTTCGTTGCACGGTTGCTGGCCAAGCAATTGATTTGCGGGTATCAACATTCCCATCATTATATGGTGAAAAGCTTGTGGTGCGTATCTTGGATAGAACACAAACTGCTATCGCTCTTGAGAATCTTGGTTTTTCAGCTGCAATGCTTGACGCAGTACAACGATTGGTAGTCCGTTCTAATGGATTTTTCTTAGCAACGGGGCCTACAGGATCAGGCAAAACAACTACGCTCTATGCATTGTTGGCATCACTCAATGCGTCAGATAAAAATATTATCACCCTTGAAGATCCGGTCGAATATAGCGTGGATGGTATTACGCAGGGGCAAATTTATCCCGATGCGGGTTTTACTTTTGAAAAAGGTATACGTGCATTATTGCGGCAAGATCCTGATATTGTCATGGTTGGTGAAATTAGAGATAGGCAAACGGCACAGACTGCTATCCAAGCGGCCTTGACGGGCCATTTGGTGCTCAGTACAGTGCATACCAATGATGCAGTAACGGTGATTATGCGTCTTATGGATATGGGCATAGAACCCTTTTTGATTAATGCCGCATTAACAGGTGTGGTTGCACAGCGATTGGCACGTAAAATATGCACAGCGTGCCGTGTGCAGGTGGTGCCTAATGATCAGGAAAAACTATTGTTAGAGCGATTACATATCGCATGCGATGTTGTCTCTAGAGGGCAGGGTTGTGCGGCCTGTTTGCGCGTAGCGGGTATAAAGGCCGTACCGGTATTTATGAACTCTTAACTATGAGCAATTCATTGCGAGCATTAGTCGCCCAAGGAGCTTGTCATGATACATTGTGTCAACAGGCGTTGGAAGATGGCATGATTACGCTCCATGAGGATGGGGCTGACAAAGTGCGACAAGGGATCATTTCGGTGCAAGAGTTAGCGCGTGTTTTGATTTAAGACTGTTTTTTTGTTTCAGCCTTACCGTCTAGTTTTGATGCGGAGTTGCTTGATTGAGGATAGGCATACTGCATAATAACTGCGTACCCAGATTTGTTGGTGGTTGAGCTTTGGTTCTTAATCATTGTTGCGCCACGAGCTTGATACCATTTAATAAGCTTGGGTAGCATCTTTTGGCGTTCTTGTGGCGTGGTCAATCCTGGTCCATACGGTTCGGCAAGCCATGTTATACTTGCTAGTTGCCATGTTTGCTGCGCTACGAGTAATGATTGTGTAAAAAGTAGTACCCCGAGCTTATTGGAGCGATAGCGCGGTTCAATGAAAATCTTGTATAGCTCACCACATTTTGTTTTTGTGTAATATTTCAGGATTGAGTGACCTAGAGTGTTGCCAGTATCATATTCGTCTTCTTCATTAACACGATGCAAAACTATGCGTATGTGTTCATATGGTTCCTCATCATGTTTGATGAGTGTCGGCTTAGTGATATCAAATGCCAAATCGAGCGATCCTGATGCCCATACTGTTGTTGTACTATTTTTTTCGCTGCCTTGTACCGTAGTTTGTAAGATCAATGAGCAGGATACGATTAATAAGAGATGGATTTTATATACCAATGTATTCATGTTCATAGTTCCTTTTTTTATACCAAGAGCACATCAGGTAATGATGATTTTTTTTCATCGGATGCAAGGTGTGTAGGCTGTAGCGTTAATGCAAGTGATGCGCTCATGCCATCCTCACACGAGTCAATAACCTGGAAATTAAATTTTTTATAAAACTTAATAAGCCGCTTGAGAGCCCTTTTGCCTTCTTTTGAATGTTCTTCATAAGTTATTTTTCGATTATTTTCAATGATATAGGGCTCAGCGGTAAGTGTTATTGTTGTAACAGGATATCGCGTGGAGAGTTCTTTAATCAGCGCGCCAACTATTTTTGTGCCATATCCTTTGTTTTGATAGTTCGGGGCAATTTCTACATTGCCAATATGTGCAGTATCGCAAGAGAGTAATTCAGAGTCAGCCGAACCTATCCTACGCTTATCTTGTGTGTAGAGTACAACTTCTAGATTGTCTTTTCCAGAGAGCTTATAGGGGTTGATAGTCATAGATATATCATCAGTTTTTGATGGGCGGAGCCATGCAAAGCAATCACATGCATTTGCCCTACCAGTAGATAGTGAGAAGCCAATCAAAAGGATTATAATTATTATTTTTTTCATAGGTTCTTTCGTATAATCATTTTGTAGTTCCTGGACCTATAGGCGCCACACATATGTGTTGGTAAGGGCGCCTATAGGTAGGAGGTTAGATCTGTTATCCTGCTAACACAACAGATAATAATTGATTATCAGCCGCTGTTGTTGGTCGCGCAGTAGATGGTTGAGCAGATGTTTGTGGTATCTCTAACTCCATTGACGCATTTTGAGCAATGTCATCACGCTTGACCAGTTTAAATCCGAGGGCTGTATAAAATTTAATTAATTTGCCAAGAGCAGCTTTACGTTTTCGTGTTTCCGTCATAATGATGGTGAATGGTTGAGCTGTAAGGGTAATTTTTTTGTAACCAAGTTTTTTAAGCTCATTAATTAATTCTGTGCAGATCTTAGTTCCGCATCCCTGATTGCGATAGGGTGCTTCGACTTCTACAACTTGTATATCTGCAACAGTATCAGAGATGGTAGTGGCAGTAGCATACCCTATTTCTTCATTGTCGGTATGGGTAAAGAGTGTGATAGTCAGATCTTGCTTGCTAAAGGTTGCCGTAACATAGGTTGCATCTATATTGATGGTTATTTTTTGCGACGCTTTACTTGTAGGGCAGCATTTGATGGTAGAGCACCATCGTATAAAAGAATCACAGGACATCATCTTGAGTGAAACTAATGATAAACCGAGTATGCAGAGTTTGGCTAACTTCATGATATCTCCATTATAATTTCGATCGTAATGAGCCGATTGAGCCTTCCATTACTGTTTTATTATTGACGCGATCTTTAATAGTGCCACCAAAACTGGTATATAATTTTTCAAGGCCGAGCAGAGACGTCTGCTCATCTTGTGGATCGGCAAGCCATCGGGCACGTTCTATGCCAAAATGTTTCATGATGGAGATAGAAAGAGCTATTAAGCTTTTTGCATATCCTGCTTGGCGATGTGCAGGCACGATATCTACCAAAGAATACCGACCAGTTTTTGTTGCTAGGTCAAAATCAAAGATAATTTTTCCAATATAAGCCATTTGAGTATCGAATAACCCGATAGTGCATGCAAATGAGCCCCAATTAAAAACGTCAGTTGATAGGATCACTCCCTGTTTTTGCAACTGTTGCGCTTGTGGCGCTTGTTCAATAAGTGTGGCAATATCCTGCTCAATAGCCTCGCGAGAGATAATTGCAGCCTCTTGAGAGCTGTTTTCCATCGCCATTAATGATGCGCAGGCCATCATACCCACTACTAAGAGCATAGTTTTCATAGCTATAACCTCCATTTCCCCATTTCTTATAACCAAGAATAAGCCATAAAGCTTATTCAGATAGTATTACTATAATTCTATATGAGCTATAAACTAGTGCAAATGGGGGGCAATTAATCCCTGTGGGGCCTTATTTTGCCCTGGAGTAAATATATGCTACACTAAACTTGTATAGAAGGCTTTTGTAAAGCCATTAATCCCATAAAAAAACTGATTGTTATTCATGCTAAAAGTCACGGATCTTTCTATTTCTATAGACCAAAAACCTATTGTCCAAGGTTTTAACCTGGTATGCGAGCCCGGTACTATCCATGCTATTATGGGCCCGAATGGATCTGGCAAATCTACCATGGCCTATGCTTTGATGGGGCATCCTGGCTATACCATCACCGCAGGTGATATCACATTCAATGGCCAATCCCTCGTAGGACTTTCTCCTGATAAGCGGGCAAAAATAGGTGTTTTTCTTGCATTTCAGCATCCGATGGAAATTCCAGGGGTTCGCGTTATAACTTTTCTTAAAGAGGCCTACTATGCAATAACTGGCATACAGCCATCAATGGAGGATTTTAATACAGCTGTGGCCCAAGCATTACACCTTCTTAACCTTGATCCGGCATTTGCGTATAGAAACCTTAATGAAGGTTTTTCTGGCGGCGAAAAAAAGCGACTTGAAATGCTCCAGATGCTGATACTCAAGCCAACGCTTGTGATTCTTGATGAGATAGACTCAGGTCTGGATATTGATGGGCTTGCTGTTGTTGCAAAGGCTTTACAGAAAGCGCGAGCGAATAATCCAACCATGACGACTCTAGTTATTACGCATTATCAGCGCCTACTTACTTACGTGCAGCCTGATTACGTGCATATCATGAACAATGGAACGTTAATAAAAACAGGCAACGCAGATCTTGCTGGTAGGGTAGAACAAAAAGGATATGATGGAGCCATTGCCAACTAACCGTTATCATTTTACTGCAGCAAAAGGTCTTAACCGGCAGATAGTTACGCATATTTCTGAGCAGAAAAATGAGCCAGGATGGATGACCGATTTTAGATTGCGTGCATTAGAAATTTTTGAAAAATTGCCTATGCCTACGTGGGGAGCGGATTTAACTGGTCTTGATCACCATGATATTCATTATTATGTGCGGCCTTTAGAAAAGGCAGAAACCTCTTGGACTGATATTCCCACGAGTATAAAAGCTACCTTTGATAAGCTTGGTATCCCTCAAGCAGAGCAAAAATTCTTAGCCGGTGTTGGCGCTCAGTATGAATCCGAAATGATTTATAAAAGTTTACAGAAAAAATGGGCAGATCAAGGTGTGCTATTTCTTGATATGACACAAGGGCTTGAGCGCTATCCAGATATTTTTAAACGCTACTTTGCTACCGTGATCCCCTCACATGATAACAAGTTTGCGGCGCTCAATTCTGCCGTATGGAGCGGGGGTAGTTTTGTATATGTTCCACGCGGTGTGGTTATTGATATGCCATTACAGGCCTATTTTAGAATTAATGCTGCAAGCATGGGCCAGTTTGAACGCACCTTAATTATTGCTGAAGAAGGTAGCTCTATCCATTATGTGGAAGGCTGCAGTGCGCCATTGTATAGGAAAAGTTCATTACACAGCGCCGTGGTGGAGATTATTGCGCATGCGAATGCTCGCGTGCGGTATACCACCATTCAGAACTGGTCTAATAATGTGTATAACCTTGTTACCAAACGGGCTATAGCATATAAAGATTCCACAGTAGAATGGGTTGATGGTAATTTTGGTAGCAAGGTTACTATGAAGTATCCATGCATTGTGTTGAAAGAATCCGGAGCAAAAGGGCAAATTATTTCTATTGCTGTTGCGGGTAAGGACCAGCATCAAGATGCCGGCGGTAAGGTACTTCATCTGGCGCCGAACACAAGATCCAATATTGTTTCCAAATCGATCAGCAAGGGTGGTGGTCGATCAACGTATCGTGGCCTTGTTAAAATTGCACGTGGGGCACATGATGCTGTGTGCAAAGTCCAATGTGATGCGTTGCTGCTTGACCAAGATTCACGTTCTGACACCTATCCAACTCTTGAGATTAATCAAGAGCCTTGTGATGTTGGGCATGAGGCATCGGTGAGTAAGGTTAATGATGAACAGGTTGTGTATCTTACCAGTCGCGGACTTAGTGAGAGCGCAGCACGAGCGATGATTGTTAATGGTTTTATCGATGCATTTGTTAAAGAGCTGCCCATGGAATATGCCGTAGAAATTAATCGCTTAATTGCTATGGAAATGGAAGGGTCTATAGGATGAGAATGAGCATGATGTATCGTGATGGATTAATTCCCACCATATCCCAAATGCAGCAGTTGCAAATGTTTATGGGATCTGGATTGTCGCCGGCTCTTAAACAGTATCGTGCATATGCAGCATCGATATACGAAAGAATAGCATCTACCGATCTTGACTGGAAATTCGCTTCCCTAGATGTTGCATGGGATAGTATTAATTTACGTGACTTTTATGTGCAAACAACGTCTATTGGCGCGGGTGCTATGGTCTATGATATTCGCGATTTTATGCGTATATATCCTGAGCTTGCACAGCAGTATCTCTTTGATCGTACAGATCAACCATGGCATGCCAGAAAGTTAGTTGCTTTGGTTGAAGCGTGTTATAATCGTGGTGCCGTTGTGTATATACCATCAGGCTTTCATTGCCCAGATCCTTTGAATATCCAGGAGCTGCTGGGTGGATACCGACAAAATGTTTTATTGGAAAAAGTAGTTGTTATTGTGGGCTCGAATGCATCAGTCGTTATACGCGATGGCGCAAATCCTACGTATAGTGCCGCAGCATGCAATATGCGTTCTATTACCTATAATGTAGGCAAGCATGCATCGCTTACGGTTGTACAAGATCAGCAACGGCATACAGATACCTATGATGTATATAATGTTGCATTGTATTGTCATGAATCGAGTACTACTGTATATACCACAACATGTATCGAGGCACTCAGTACAAAGATGTGGTTAGATGTTATTATGCAAGGTAGATATGCGCAGGCATGCGTACGAGCTCTTTATGCATTACAGGGCAATCAGACGGTAGATATTGCAACCAGACAAACTCATCAAGCACCACATGCAACATCAGACGTAATGGTTAAAGGCGTATTGCATGATTCTTCACAGGCCTTGTATGCGGGAACTATTCGAGTTGAGGCTGGCGCATCAAAAACAGACAGCAAACAAAATAGCCATACGCTTTTAATGAGTGGCCAAGCGCGGGCACAGGCTATTCCAAGCTTAGAAGTATTGACTAACGATGTGCACTGCGCCCATGGGAGTGCAGTTGGGCAATTTGATGTGCAACAACTGCTCTATGTACAATCTCGCGGATTGTCATCAGATCAAGCGCACAAAATATTATTGACCGGCTTTTTTGCCGATGTAACTACTGATGATGGCTTAATGCAGCGTTTGGTGGCGAAGGTATGAAGAATATTCGTCATCATTTTCCTATTTTGCAGCGCCGCATACAGGGCAAGCCATTAATTTATTTTGATAATGCAGCTACCACGCACAAGCCACAAGCAGTGCTTGATGCCGTTAATGATTTTTATCTCCAACATAATGGGCCAACTCATCGTGCTATTTATGCGCTTGCAGAAGAGGCAACAGCGTTATATGAGCAAGCACGTTTGACCGTTGCGCAGTTTATCAATGCCCATGATGCACGTGAAATTGTCTTCACGGGCGGGACAACAGAAAGTATTAATCTCATTGCTTCTACCTGGGCAGCTGAACACATTAAAGCGGGGGATGAAATTGTTGTGAGTGAACTTGAACACCATGCAAACCTTTTGCCATGGCAGCGCGTTGCGCAACGCGCTGGGGCATTGTTGCGTTTTATCCCGGTACTGCCTAATGGAACATTGGATTTGGATGCATTGTCAGGTCTTATTACGAGCGCTACCAAGTTAGTTGCAGTCTCGCACGTGTCTAATGCGGTTGGTACAGAAAATGATATTGCTCGTATTATCAAGGTAGCGCATGCGGTTGGCGCAAAAGTGGTCATTGATGCAGCGCAATCAGCGCCGCATCAGATAATCGATGTGCAAAAATTGGATGCAGATTTTATAGCGTTTTCAGGACACAAAATGTTAGCGCCCACGGGAATCGGCGTTTTATACTGCCCTTTAAGGATGCACAGTGAACTATCACCATACCAACTGGGAGGCGGCATGGTCTATGAGGCCAATTTTGGTGCTTTTACCCCATTGCCAATGCCCTATCTATTGCAAGCCGGCACGCCGCCTATAGCACAAGCGATTGGCCTTGCAGCAGCAATACGCTATCTGCAGGCATGGATAGATTTTGATGATTTGCGAATCCACCAAGCACAGCTATGCGCGCAGTTAATTGATGGGTTATCCCATCATGAGCGTATTACGGTAGTAGGACCAGTTGAGCAGCTTAAGCAATCGGGGCATTTGGTGAGTTTTTATATAGATGGCATACATGCGCATGATGGTGCTGCCTATCTCAATACCCATGGCATAGCAGTACGAGCTGGGCATCACTGTGCGCAACCATTGGCTAAAAAGCTGGGTCTAGACAGCTCTATACGAGCTAGTTTTTATGTTTATAATACCGCTGCTGAGGTTGAGGTCATGCTTGCTGCTATAAAATCCCTACTTTTTATCCTATAATCATTGCCATAGCTCCTCTGGAAGGGCATAGTAGGCTGCCTTTTGACTATCTTAATGGGAGTGATATCTTAAAATAAGAATGAAGGTTATATCAATTAATGGGGGTTGAATAGGGGTTTCTCGGGGATTTTTATGGTACCAAATTATCTAAAGCCATTCTGGTTTGTTATGCTTATTGCATGCTGTGGCGCTATCAAGGCAGCTGAGCGTAACCCATCGTTTCTTGAGCGTAACTGGTTGATCATGTTGTTGTACTGGCAAGCAGTGGAAGCTCAATGCTGGGATGTGAACAAGGAGCTTATCTCAGTTAAGACGGTTAAAAAAGGAAGTAAGATAGAAAAGGTCCATACGTACAAAGAAACACCCGTATTTAAACCAACTAGAATTCCGGCAACCGTGGCTAGGATGTATATCTATGATCGATTATTTTCTCTATTTAGAGCGCCGATTTCATTAGTATATGCTCCATTTAAATGGAGCGCACAAACGTTATTAGGATGCACGTTTAGATCACCAGAGTATTATAAAGCTGGGTTATTAAGTAGGGCAACTGCTTTGGGAATTACCCTGGATCTGATAAAAAATGGTATGATACGTGCCAAAGTTCATCAGGTCCTGAGTACCGTGTATGCCCACGCAGAACATGCGCTCAAGCAAACAGCTACGTATAAAAATATGTATAGTCAAGCATCGCGCATTGTTGCGGCTGCGCATACTAAAGTGAGCAGTTTACTGAGTAATTCTATTGCGGTTAAGCATGATAATGTAGGCAATAAGACTGCTCAAAATAGCAGCAAAAAAGCACCAGACAGACGCAAAATTATGGGCAAACAACCAATGGCTAATACCATAGGCACACGTAATACCAACACCAAAAATCCACATACCATGTACACTGGAAATAAAGCACGGAGCAATTACCGCTATAACGTATAATACACTTGCTAGGCTATACGCAGGACTTGCTGGCACGTCCCATGCATAGGCTATATGATTGTTAAGAGCAATAGCATATACGGTATACCGTAGAAGATATATACATGCACTAGCTGCCACTGCGCATCCACACACAAGTGGCATCAAAAGAAGCTTTCTACGTTCATGATTATCTTCTAAAAGATAGAGTAAGGCTGGTACCCATAGGGGCCAAAAAATCGTAGCAAAAAAAATAAAAATATACGTTGCAAGTGTTGTTATCCATGGCGAGATGTTGAGCCAGATTATCCCTTCAGCAGTCTGCTATAGGGCAAAAATGAGCGGTGTGCTTGCAAATAACTTAAAAAGTGGCGTGCCAGCTTTTTTGATGGCAAATATACCAATGCACAACAATCCTGAAGCGGCCATAAAGCTTGCATTGGCTGAAAAACACATACTTTCTTCCTTTTATAGTATGATACTAGGCATGATTTATTATTGTGTAGCATAATGATAGATTATTATGCAAGAAAGATAGCGGAGTAATTCTATAAACTCTTGCTTTTTCATACCTGAATGCATGAGGATTAAAGCATTGCATAGCATTACCAATAAAGGGGATAGATATTGTGAAGCCGTTCTATAAAAATATAATAAAAATGTTATTAGGCTTTGTATTGTTTTTTGTTCTCTATTACCTTCTGATCGGTCGTCATATTACGCTAGAGAATATACGGCTTCACAGTAGTTGGATTCAACAGTCGGTACAAGAACATTACATTACAACAGTGATAATTTATATAGCAGTATTTAGCGTGCTTATTTCATTTGTGTTGCCCGTCATGATTCCCTTAACGCTTATGAGTGGTTATTTATTTGGGACATGGTGTGGTGCCTTATATGCCCTGATTAGTGCTATGATAGGATGCATAACATCATTTTTAGTATTCCGTTATATCTTAGATAAAAAATTACACCGGCGCTATGGGGATCGTCTTAAAAAATTACATGATAGCATGGAACATTATGGACCTACCTATATTCTTATTTTACATTATAGTGCTATAGTCCCTCTGTTTATTATTAACTCTAGTGCTGCATTAACGCATATGCGGTTATGGGTATTTCTACTCATGAGCATGTTAGGGTTATTGCCCGTGTGTATTATTTATTCATTTGCAGGTAGGGAATTGGCAACAATTCAATCATTTGGCTCAGTCTTTTCTGCTCCTGTTATTCTAGCGCTTAGTTTGCTTCTTGTGTTAGCGCTTTTACCTATCATTGTACGTAGCATGCAAAAAAAGCGTTAGGCGCCTATGAAGAGAGTTCTCATAGGAACTATTTTTGCCTTCGTGATTATGCTAGTATGGTTTTCTGATTTATATACGTATTTAACGCTAGAGGCTATCCAAACACATAGTGACTATTTGCATGCTTTTGTGCGAGAACATTACATGTTTTCGGTTCTGTTATTTATTATAGCCTACATTGGAGTTGCTCTTTTATTCTTACCACTCGCATCATTTATGAGTCTGCTCAGCGGCTTTTTATTTGGTACGATCTTGGGTGCTTTTTATACGAATATAGGAGCAACCATTGGTGCTTTGGGTGCATTTTTAATGGTACGTTATTTAATTGGCTCTTGGTTGCAAAACCGTTATCAGGAGCACCTAGTGCTCTTTAATCATGCGCTACAAAAAGCACCAGGTAATTATCTTTTATTATCCCACTTTGTTATGGTAATCCCTTTTGCAATGATTAATATTTTGGCTGGGCTTACGCAGGTATCTGTATGGACCTTTGTGTGGACAACCTCACTGGGCATCATACCAGGGTCGATTGTGTGCGCTTTTGCTGGCAATCAGATTCAAACCATTAATTCTTGGCACGATATTTTTTCATATCCCGTAGTAATGGCTTTTATGTTGTTAGCATGTTTGGTACTGTTACCAACGATTATACCAATATTGCCAAAAAAATAGCGATTTTTTTAATGCTCTATGGCACGAGTGCTTGTTGATTTTCTGATGCGTAGTGGGCTAACTTTTGTAGCAAACGATTGCGATTTTTTTTAGTGACATGGCAGGCATGAAGGCCAAGTGATAGGGCAGTTTCAATATTTTCTATGCGATCATCATACATGCATGTTTCATGAGGTTTTAGATTATACTTCCTACACAGCACACGATAGGGTGTTGGATCGGGTTTTAATGTACCAGCGGCACCACTAATAACATGACCGTCAAAGAGTGCAAAAAAATCTGGATATCGTTGCTGTAGGAGCGCAAATGATTCTGTATCCCAATTAGAGAGTATGTATAATTTGTGGCCGTCTTTTTTGCATTGCTGCACAAACGCAACCACCTCAGGAACTAAGCGTCGGGTAGCGACAAACGTTGCAGGGGTAAACATCATCTTTGTCATAGCACGTATAAGAATTCTTTCTGCGGGATTGGTGAAGGGATAGGTCTTACTCGCCTCATAGATTTTGGTTAAAATCTCTGCGCTGGGTGTACCGGTAAGCCAATTGCACATAATCTGGGGTAATAAAACACCCTGTTCGTCTCGAGCAGGTGCCTGCTCTGCGTTGCGTGGTTCTACGGCATTAAGGAATTTAAACAGGCAATTATACCGAATATGATTGCTCAGACCGCAAAGCTTATCGGGGTTATGGGCAATATATCTAATAAAAGGGGTAAATCCCGTGTGCCAGAAGGCAGCAAGCGGGTCAGTTTCGATAGCTACATCACCCAAATCCATGATGATATTGAGGCTATAAAGGGAAGGTGAAGTAAGGCACAAAAGACCAACAATAAGGCTTTTGTATACAGATAGAATTTTTGGCATTATGGTACCTTTTTAATAACATTCCGGTCTTTTTAAGCCATGCGAGGGTTAACTTTCATTATATATACTGTTAATACTAAAGACATTGAATTTTATTGCAACAGGGGGGGTTTGTAGGACTTTTCCATGGGGCATAGGTCGTAAGGCGATCTAAACTTGACTTTAAGGATGAACTATTTATACTCAGCTTCCATCATGCATGGAAAAAAAGAAGAGAGTGTTTTGATGCAGTGTAACTGCACAATGAGATTATTAATGTTGAACTATTTTTCAAACACACTTATGCAAAGGGTCTCCCTTATGATGACTAGCAAAAATATGAAAATGACCGCTGTAATGGCAGCAGTTTTGTTTTGTGGCGTAGCTGTAGCAGGACAAAAAAATTTAGCTGTAAAAGGCAATCCAGCAGCAGCAGCAAATTGCGCACCAGCGGCTGAAGTTTCAGCACCAGCAGTCGAAGCTGCAAAGCCTGGCATTTTTGCACGTGGCGCAGCTTTTGTAACAGCACCAGTTTATGGACTTAAAAATTATGTATGGACAGATGCAACCAGCTATAAAGATGTAACAGTAAAAGTTGCTGGTATTGTTGTACTGTCAGCTCTTGCTTATCAAGCGGCATCTGCAGCATACAATGCATTAGTACCTCAAGATAACGCGTAATTATTAGAACGCGTGTGCTTGAATCTGTACACTAGATTATGCATGTAAAGAGAGGATGATCCAAAAAGATCATCCTCTCTTTTTTTAGCGCCAATTAAGCGCTTGCCTGCCAACATTATAGCCAATATTATATACAGGTTTCACCAAAGTCTTGCCGTTTTACGCGCAGGTACAAGTAGTTTTAATGCTTCTACTGTTTTTGATGATTGTACTGTTAACAATCGAACATCATGTTTTATTTGCGCTAATCCTGTAACGGCCTCGCCAGTTTTTTGTTCCATTGCATTCGTGGTTGCGCGTGTACCCTGCACGCTTTGTTTAAGATCAGCCAAATCAGCTTGAATATCATCCATATTACTAGCAAGGAGCATGTGGCGCATATCTTGATGCGCATCCAGCTCTTTAAATTGTTCTTCCAGTGCTTTACGTTCAGCGGCTAATTTTTCTTGGAGTGCTTTGTTGCGTTCTTCTTGCGTTGCCAGAGCACTGAAGGTATTTTTTTTGATATCCTCCATCATGATTTTATTGTCTGCACGCAGCTTGCGTAATTCTTTATCAATATCTTTTTCAGTTGCCGTAACTGATGCCAAAAGTGCTGTGTGTTTAGCGGCATAGTCGGATGCTTGTCTTTCCAATGCTGCAGCAACATTTTTTTTGTGCTGCTCCAATGCTTCTTTGAATTTTGTAAGCTCCGTTTGCTGCTTTAAGCGTAAAGGTTCGGTGATGATACTTTTAAAGGCATGCCACATAAATGCGCAGGCGGCTAAACTTATAAGGGGTTTGAGTAGTGGACTTGCTGCTGCTCCAGCAATATCTATAAAGCGATGTTTGGGGCTACTGCGTTGATGTCTGATTAAAGCTGGTATCTGTAGTTTATGAATCCATACCATGAATGATGCACCACCAAGAGCCCCAATAACATTAAAGGTTTGTTGTGTGAATGCGTACTTTGCGTAGCAGCAGATACCTCATTGCAGGCAACATCAAATAACGTTTGTTGATTAAAGAGCTGGGCAAAGTCAGAGATGCCTTCCATGGCAAAGGCTGATAGGCTAACGCCGAGCATGGTCAGGGCCAAAAAATATCGTATATGTCTGATATAAGTCATAATCTCTCCTTACTATCACGCTACTTTTGTATAGGGGCAGTTTTAAATGCTGCTAGTTTATATATAATGAAGTAGGATACTAGTTGTATAGAGTTTATTGTGATTGTGGTATATGGATCTTTATCAGCACCATTTAATGGATCATTATCGTTATTCTCGGTATAGGGGCACGCTTGCCAACCCTACCATTATAGGGCAGCTCTATAACCCTCGTGTGGGGATTCTATTGTGTGGCAGGGCACTAGTGAGCAGGGAATAATGGCCCAGCTTGTTTTTGAGGGCAAAGGCTGTGTTATTAGCCAGGCAATGGCATCTATGCTTGCTGAGCACGTGGTGGGCAGATCGCTTGATGATGTGCTGGCATTGCATGCTCCCACTATTATTGCTTTGCTTGGCATTGAACTTGGCCCTACTCGGCTTAAATGTGCTCTATTGCCGCTTGAAGCTTTACAGGCAGCTGTGCGGCACTTTAAACAACAATCTTACCCATAAGGCACTCCACATGCTTGATCGTGCTAAACTGTTGCGTACCATGCAGCAGCTGTCTGATACACTCTTTGTCTCCTACGCGAGCGAATATACTATTGCACACCAGGTGTGGCAGCTTATCGCTCATGATATAACATTTATACATCGTATAGCGGGTGCGCAGGTACCCTGGCCCTTGCCGACATGGTCAGGTCGGCTTGATAGTGCAATTCCCGTTGTACAGGGTATAATCCCGTATTGTGGGCTATCTGTTGATGGCTCGCAGAGTTTATCCTGACCGGCATCAAGGTGTTAGCTGTTTTTGATTAATATTGGCTCAGTGATTATCAGGTATGGCGCTTGGGCAGTTCTATTGCATTGGATTCTACCCCCACCGTTTTTATGGGAGAACAGCGTGGTGATGATATGCCACTATCGCCTGAGCTGGTCAATTGTCGTAGGCAAGAATATGAATTTGCTGCCGGCGTAGAAAAAGCGCTTGCCTATAAAGCACAGGCTGCCGATACGCCATTGCTGCTTTTATTTGATGGATCATTAATTTTTTGGCATTTAGCCTCGCAAGAAAACCGATTTAAAAGAAATTTTTTTGCCGCTCTCTCTTGATTCTTTTAATCAGCTCTATGCGGCCACTACTGCACATGCAGGCATATAAGTCTGCCAAAAAACAAAGAGCTGGTTAATCTTATTCGTTATGCATTATGTGATGGTGATGCAACAGCACATGATAGCTACAGCGTGGTTGAGCACGTTACTGATACGGCAGTTGCTAACTTTTTTTTAACGCCATGTACTCGTTCATTAGTATTTAAGTCGCACAGTCCATTGTGCAAAGAATCCCACCCCATCTATGGCCCCACTTTTTTTATCTGCATGTGGGCGATGAGATGGCGTATAGAGATCCCTGCATGGATAGCGGCTGATGAGCAGTTGGTCGATCGTATCTGCATCCACCACCCTTGATCAATGCATCAAAGGACGGGGATATCCAGTGGTGCTTGCAGGGCCCATGAGCAAGCAGTGATTAAAGGCCCTGACCGTGATTTTTTTTATCAGTTAATTACTAAGTTGGGCATCGAACGTAAAAAAAGGATATCGATATCACAAAAAAGCTTGAAAAAACGGGGCATTGGTATCTGATGCTACAATGTGCCATCATAGACCATACTTTTTTTGTTTTACAAATTATGAGCAGTGTGTTATAAGATATCGGCGTTGTACGTTAATATTAAACAGAGACATCGAACCAAAGGAGTTACACGATGCAAATGATGAACAAAACAACACTTTTCTTATCGCTCACGATACTGCTTTCTGGCGCGCAATTGGATGCTGCAGCCAAAAAAAATCTGGTGACAAGCGCGGCAAGCAGCCTAGCGAGTGCAGCAAATAGTGTAGCAACAAATGCGCCAGGTTGGGGTGCGCAAGCAAACGCAGCATTATCATCAGCGCAGGCAACATTAGCGGCAGACGAAGCAGCAGCACAAGGGTTTTTGGCCAGTGTAGCAGCTAAATTACCAAGCGCACAATCAGTAAAACCAGTAGCAGCTGGTGTTGCAGTAGGAGCATTAGCAAGCCAGGTTTGGGCAGGATGGAAAGCAGCGCAAGAGCAAGCAAAGTTGGACGACGAAGATTCAACAGAAGTACATGCATTTTTCCAAAAGTCTGACGCAAAAAACCCAACTGCTGGAGAACAAAGAGTGGCAGTTGCATTTGACTCAATAGATCACGCACAATACGTGGTTGCTTTAGCACGTGTTAACAAAGGAGCTACAAAAACCGTATGCTTGTCAATTTGTGGCAGGCCAGGTTGCTGGATTGTATCAAGATCAAGTCAGCAGACCAAGAAGTAACTCATTGGATGTTGCATTGAACTATTTAAATGGTCAAAGCAAACTGTATACAGATAATGTTGCACAGGGTAACACACGAATTGTAGTGCCAGGATTTGAGAAATTTGAAACAAAAAAAAATTAGAGCTTTTTTAAAAATTTAGAACAAAAAAAGGGGCCTTTATATAGGCCCTTTTTTATTTGATACCTAATGTATGGTGAGAGTGAATCGTTTACAAAGATTTTTTGCTGTGGTATATATTGCTCAGCATAAATCATTTTAATAACACACATGAACGTAGGAGTTCGAAAAATGAAATTAATGAAAAACGCATTAGCAATAACCTTGTTAGTGTCTAGCATATCTATGCAAGCGGGTTGGTTGGATTTTGTGCAACCGTATGCACAAGCGACGAGTAACTTTTTCCATAAGGAAGTAGCAAAACGCGGACAACCAGCAGCGCGAGTGTTAGATACCACCAAGGTTGGTGCAACGTTAGCAGCAGTTGCCGTTTGGGCTACTGGCAATGGGATAATATCACAGCTGTCCCTGCATTGGTAAAAGCAAAGCTCGTTGGCGTAGAAACAGCGTTTGCAATTGTGATACCCCAGCTATACCAGCTCCAGCTACTCAAGCTCCGGCAGTCAAGGGTGGCAAGAGGTCAGACAAAAAAGAGCTAATATACTAATATCGCTTTAGATAATAAAAAGGCCCTCAATTATGAGGGCCTTTTTATATAGCTTGTGGCACGCATCTTTTGTAGGCAACTTTTAACAGTCTTTAAATTTAGCCTAAAAACTTCTTAAAAAATCCAATAATGCTGCCATCATTGCCTGAATCTGAACTGGTAGTTTCTTGCTGTGTTAAAGTCGCATATTCATGGAGTTTCTTTTTTGCCTCTTCAGAAAGTTTTGTTGGGATATGGCATTTGGTAATGACCACTAAATTGCCATGCGAGTTGCCGCGCATTTTTGCAAATCCTTTACCGGCAACAATGATTTTTTCACCAACGGGACAGCCTTTGATTTTAATGGTTTGCTTTGAGCCATCGATGCTTTCTATTTCCATCTGACTACCAAAAACAAGCTGGGGATAAGAAAGCATTACCGAGCATATCAGATCATCGCCACTCCGTTTAAAGAGTTTATCTGGCATGACATGAATTTTAATAAACAGATCACCTGCAGGCCCACCATAGACTCCTGCATCGCCTTTTCCTGTTATGCGTAGTTCGGCCCCATCATACACACCGCTGGGGATATTGATAGAAAATTTATCGTACTGTTGAATACGCGACTGTCCAGAACAGGCAGGGCATGGAGATGGAATAGTATACCCATGGCCGGCGCAGGTGGCGCATGTTTGGGAATACATAAAAAATCCCTGGCGGTAAGTCATTTGGCCGGTGCCATTGCACGCAGAGCATGGCTGTACGCTCGTGCCTTTTTGAGTTCCAGTGTTATTGCAGGTGGTGCAGGGAAAGAATCGGTAGTAGCTGATCTCTTTTTTAAGACCTAAAAAGGATTCTTTAAGGGTTATGCTCAGTTCTTTGAGTATATCTTGGCCTTGTTGCGCTATAGGACCTTTTTTGCGGCGCTTTTGTTGGCTAGCGCCAAACATATCAGCCGAAAATATCGCCAAAGTTGCTGAATATATCGTCCATATTCATATTTTGACCAGCTTGTGAGCTATAATTCATCTGGTCAACACCATCTTGCCCATACATATCATACTGTTTACGTTTTGCGGCATTAGAAAGCACTTCATAAGCTTGGGCAGCCTCTTTGAACTTATTTTCAGCTTCTTTGTTATCAGGGTTGCGGTCGGGGTAATATTTCATGGCCAACTTGCGGTAAGCGGCTTTTATATCCGCTTCAGAGGCATCTTTGGCAACGCCTAGTACTTTATAATAATCTTTTTGAGCCATAGTGAGTATCCCAGGTTAAGGGTTGTGAGGTAATCCCCATTTTTTGTATATCAGTATAGCAGAAAAAAATGGCCTGTCCCGGGCCTTTTTAGGGTGATCATGGGCTATTTATGCTGGTTGCCCATATGGTTGACAGGGATGAGAGGCTTTTTATGTTAAAAATATGGTAAAACCATTGATTTTAAGGGCTTTTATTGCATATAATTACAATTAGAAGTGTTATATAACCTATAGTTTAGGAGAGTAGTTATGAAGTATGGATTAAAATTAAGCCTAGCGGCTATGATGGCATTGGTATCTTTTGGTGGTATGAATGCAGCGAGTGTAACTGATTTATTAAAATTATTAAATTTAGTAAATACAGCTCAGAGATCTTGGAGCTTCAGTACAAGAGACGAATACATCTTTAGTTGAAGCAACAAAAAAAGCGCAAACAGGTGTAGCTGATATTAAAAAAGCAGGCAATGCTACTGACAAAATCAAAAAAGGTTTAGCGGCATTGAAATCTGAACAAACAGCGTTTTCTGACTTATCAGGTTTAACCACCAGTGTCTTTTCTGAAATCGTAGCAGAAGTGTTAAAAACTTTGGGTAATTACTCAAAAGACGCTAAAGCTAAGTTAACCTTAAAAGATGAAGAAGGTAATGAAGTTGGTACAGTAGATCAATTACTTACCACGATTAGTGAAAGCTTTGGAAACTTAGTTGCTAAAACCAAGACTTTAGTTAACGACTTGGATAAAGCAGCACAAGATTTACCTGAGTCTGAATAAACTCAGATTATAATCTACAGCTATACAAGGGTGGAATTGTTCCGGCCCTTTTTGCTTAGCGCACACAGTGTGTATAGCGCTCACAGTTGGCTGCAGATAATGCAAATCTCCTGGACGATTCATGATCAAAAATGATGGTTCCTGTATAGTGGGGAAATTGTCACGGCGTAGGATGGTAATAAGATCAAGCAAGCTTATGCTGATGCCTGTGGCAATATTATAGGGAGTTCCTTGCATCTGATGGGCATCAAGTTGGGCAAGTAGTAAATTTGCTTCTATGACGTGCTCTACTGGTACATAATCCCGCGTTTGTTTGCCATTACCATAAATGGTTATTCGTTCATTGCGGCGCATGCGCTCTTTAAATTTTGCAACCACGCCCGCATAAGGCCCATGAGGATTTTGCCGAGAGCCATAGACATTAAAATAGCGCAATGCAACGGTCTTTATGCCATAAGTAGCGTGCATATTGTTGGCGATAGAGCTCGCCAATATATTTGGAGTAGCCATAGGGAGATTCGGGTTTGCATATCATATCCTCCGAACATACGCCCGTCTGGTTGCCGTATACAGCAGCAGATGATGCAAATATAAACCGTTCCACACCATGCAAGCGAGATGCTTCAAGCAAATTAAAGGTCCCCTCAATATTAATTTGATGGCACAAGCTTGGATTTTCCAATGATAAGGGAGCAGATACTAGTGCAGCTTGGTGAAATACTATTTTTTTACCCTGAGTAGCTTCTAAACAAGCATGGGGGTCAGTGATCTCCTTTGTATAACTGTTACATCACGCATAATGTCTTTAATATTATCAAGAGATCCTGTTATGCAGCTATCAAGAATGGTAACATCAGCACCAAGATTGACGAGTGCTTGGCTTAGGTGCGATCCAATAAATCCGCAACCACCAGTAACTAAAACAGGAATACCTTTATACATCGAGCTCTCCTCTTTTTTTAATCGTGAGTATGGGCTGAACGCGCTGATTTATGCCGGATGGTGATGTTTGATGAATAGTCAGTCTGATGCGCTGGCATCACTAACACCGTAGCTGCAATTTTCTTGCCATCCAATACGGCATCTTGCATACTCGAATATTTCCATGCGCCATAGCGACCAATAGAATGAATAGATTCTTGCGCGAGTCTTCCAAGTAGTTTACGCAGATTTTTTTCGCCAAAACTCATAGATAGCATAGGCATATTTAATGGGGATAATTTTTTTGGTGACAATCTCTTCATCATGAATGGTAAATAGCTTTTGTACCGCTATTATCGATTGTTTAATGCGGGCATCAATGGTAGCCGATGAAGCACGCAGATAAGAAAATTCTCCCGATAT
>CAWEPS010000010.1:0-6932 GCA_963811005.1 uncultured bacterium | reverse complement strand
ATCCTGCTAGTGAGCTTTCTATAACTTCAGCAAAGGCTTTGTTGTTCGTCATTGCTACGCCCTTGTGTAAACATGGTAAGATTACGTAAGAAATTTTTGCGGTGAATTATAGAATGTTTTTGTACGGACAATGCATCGATATGTTTTTGAGTGCTATATCCTTTATGGCTTGCCAAATGAAAACCAGGAAAAATGGGGTCAAACCGCTGCATCATAGCATCTCGTCGCACCTTGGCAACAATAGAAGCTGCTGCTATTGAGCTTGACTTGCGCTCTCCTTTGGGAAAATGGTGCACAGGAATGCCGTAATAGCTGGTATCAGAGAGTTCTAGTGGCATGGCATCGACTAATATTGCCTCAGGGCGCATAGGGGCCGATACAATGACATGGATTAAGGCTTTTTTCATAGAAATGAGGGTTGCCCGCCAGATATTGTGGTGATCAATAATGCGATTATGCACGATACCGATGCCATACCAGCAATGCTTGGTGATCCAGCCATAGGCCTTCAGGCGTTCGCGTTCGGTCATGATTTTTGAGTCTTTCAGCAGGGGATGGGTTTTATAGGGGGGAAGTATTACAGCAGCAGTTACGAGAGGTCCTGCCAGGCAGCCTCTGCCTACCTCATCAATGCCGCAAACGACATTATTTTTGCTCCAGGAGTCGATTTCGAAGGCATTCTTTCTGAAAATAAGCCGCTGTTTAACAGAGTAGGTCTTTTGCGTCATTGTCAATCTTTCTATTTGACAAGCTTGAAAATATGAGTACTATTAGAAATAAGGCAGTAATTTAACCATATATCATAGTACCTATGATACCAGGAGGAGTTCAATATGTCATCATTACGCTCGACAGCGTTACGTGTAAAAGAACTGCTCAGAGAAAAAGGTTGGACCACTAAGATATTAGCAGAAAAAACCGGTATGTCTGAGAGTTACTTGACCCACATTAAGAATGGAACAAGGCGCTGGAATGAAGATTCATTACGAAAATTGGCTAACGCCTTTGAATTAAACCCAATAGATTTGTTTGCACAGCGGCGTCAACGCACTGATGATATTGACAGTAATGTTAGTATGCCAGAGCAATCAGATATTGAGCTTAAAGTTCAAGTAGTTCCCGTTGTAGGCGAAATTCCTTCGAATCCATCACCATATAACAATCAACTCATGCAAATTACTACAGGATACAAAGATGTATTTGTTCCTGCATTAAATACCAATGATGGGTCAATGTTTGCGCTCTGCATTGAAAATAATTTAATGGCGCCTACCTTTGTTAAGGGAGATTATTTAATTGTATCTCCCGAGGTATGGACCCGCTCGGGTGATATCGCTGCGGTTGAATACGGCAATGATACCCCTCTTAAAGCGATTATGCAGGTTACCTATACCGAAGATTTTATAGTGTTGGAATCGGTGAATCATAAAACTCCGCCAATAGCATTGGTGCGAGGCAAAGATCACTTCCGCATTATTGGCCGAGTAATACAACGCCAGCAACGGCTTGCGTAGTCAAATCGCTATCAAGAATTTATAGAGCAGAAAAGCTAGCAAAATGCGGCTTTTCTGCTATTATTTTACTAGTTAAAGCCCTTATTCTAGGGTTTTTGGCCTAAATAACACGGCATAGTGTTGTGTTATAGTGTATCGTTACACTTCCATTTAGTGTTCAAGGAGTTTTTTGATGTTACGTTACGAAGCTTTAATGCTTGTAATTCCAGAAATTACGCATGACGAAGCCAAGGCGCTTGAGTCGCAGGTTGAAAGCGTAGTTAAGAATGGTGGCGGCGCTACCCTATCGTTTGAGCGTTGGGGGAAATATCGTCTCGCTTATCCAGTAAAAAGAAATGAATATGGCATTTATTTCTTAGTTCGTTTTGAAGTAGACAACCCCGGGTTCTTTATTAAAAGATCTTCAAACATTATTAGCGGTAAAGTTTAATGATGTTGTTATGCGTAGCATGATTGCTTCTTTAGATGAAAAAAAATCATTAGAATACCAGCGGCCACATTCCCTTGAAGAGGCACCGCCAAAAGAACCGGGACCATTCTTAAGAGAAAATAATAGAGATGGGTATAATTCTCCACATAAACAACGAGAATCAGAATCAATGTTTGGTGAGCAAGATGCTTTTGAAAATGAGGAGATGAACTAATGACTAAGAAAATCAAATTAAAAATTAGTACCCGATTGCTCAAAAAAAGAGTTCGCAAGCAAGGATTTGGCGGAAGCAAGCATTGCCGTTTTTGTGGTAGCCCAGAGCAAGAGGCTCATTTAGACTATAAGAATGCTAACTTCTTAAAGAGCTTTTTAACTGAGCGTGGTAAGATTTTACCATCACGCATCTCAGGAAATTGTGCGCTTCATCAACGTAAGCTGTCTACCATGATTAAGCAATCACGTGTTATGGCGCTTTTACCGTATGTATCTCCTTGGATATAACGAAATAATATTTGGATAGTGAACTCAAACCTCTGGTCAAATAGGATGGGTTGGTTCACTATCCATAGCTATTTCATGGGCAAGTGCTACTAAGGTGTTACCTGTGTAATAGCATGTAAAGTAGAGATTCTTCAGGCCTTTAGTAGTGGCCGCCTATGAAGAATCTTCGCGCAATCTGAGTAGTTTTAGAGCATGGGATTTGCTTGGTTGGTAGCCCTTTGTTTTTATAGTTGCCGTTGTTATCATAAGAATTAATAAGTTATTTTAGCCTGTAATCAATTATACATGCCAGGTCACGAGGTTAGATTGAAAAGAGGCGTATCCTTTTAGTGAATTGAGAAGATAAAGATGAATAGAGCTCAACGTTCAAATATTCGTAATATTGCTATTATTGCCCACGTTGACCATGGTAAAACAACCATGGTTGATCAGATGCTGCGACAATCAGGAACCATTGCTGGTGATCAAGTTGATCGGGTTATGGACTCAAATGATCTTGAAAGAGAGCGTGGTATTACCATTTTGGCAAAAAATACGGGTATTATCGTATGGTGATTGCAATATTAATATTGTTGATACCCCTGGTCACGCTGATTTTGGTGGGGAAGTAGAACGTACCCTGCAGATGGTGGAAGGATTTTTGCTTGCTCGTTGATGCTGCTGAAGGTGTATTGCCTGGCACTCGCTTTGTACTACATAAAGCATTGCAGCTTAATTTAAAACCTATTGTCGTTATTAATAAAATTGATCGTAAAGATGCTGATATTGAACGTACTGAAAATGCAATTCATGATCTCTTTTTAGATCTTGGCTTCAGATTCAACCAGCTTGAATTTCCTATCTTATATGGTTCATCACGCATGGGTTATGCAACAACCGATTCAATCATCACGATCAGGAACTATGAAGCCGCTATTTGATGCAATTATTAAACATATTCCTGCTCCAGTTGAAAAAGAAGAGCATCTGCAATTTTTAGTTACCAACTTAGATCGTTCAGATTTTTTGGGACCTATTGCTGTTGGACGTGTTTTTAGTGGCTAGTATAGCTGTTGGTCAACAAGTTATTTGCTGCAAAGATGATTATGTGAGCAAGCCGATGAAAGTGACCAAAATTTTTAAATTTTACTGGTCTTGATAACAGTTGAAACTGCCTGCAGCAGCATTTGGTGATATTATTGCAATAACCGGTTTTAATGAACCATTACTATTGGTACTACGGTGTGTGAAGTTGGTCAATCCACTACCACATTCATATGTTAAAATTGATGAACCAACACTTTCTATGTATTTTTGCTGTTAACGATTCACCATTTAATGGTACGTGATGGCAAGTTGCTAACCTCGCGTCAAATTAAAGATCGTCTTGAAAAAGAATTAAAAACCAACGTTGCACTTACGTGTTGAACCAACTGATTCTCCTGAAATATTTAAAGTATCTGGACGTGGCCAATTGCATCTTGGGTGTCTTGTTGAAAATATGCGTCGTGAAGGATTTGAACTGCAAGCTTTCAGCACCTCAAGTTATTTATAAAACTATCGATGGCAAAAAATATGAACCTATTGAATATTTAGTCATCGATGCCCCTGAAGAATATCAAGGCGTTGTTATGGAAAATCTTGGCAAGCGTAAAGCTGAGATGAAGAATATAGATACCTATGGTGATGGTCGGGTACGCTTAGAGTTTGAAGTGCCATCACGGGCATTGCTTGGCTTTAGAAGTCAATTTTTAACTGATACACGTGGCACCGGTATTGCAAACTTTAGCTTCCATGGTTATCAGCCATATAAAGGTGATATCCCAACCCGAACAAAAGGTGCTATAGTTTCTATGGAAACAGGTACAGTGACCGGATATGCTCTTGGATAATTTGCAAGAACGTGGTATGTTATTTGTAAGACCAGGCGATGAAGTTTATGAAGGTATGATTATTGGTGAAAATAGCCGTGATACATGATATGGAAGTTAATCCATGTAAAACAAAGAAATTAACCAATATGCGCGCTTCAGGAACTGATGAGGCTATTAAAATTAGCCCCACCGCGTATCATGGATTTGGAGCAATGCATTGAATGGATTCGCCCTGATGAACTCATTGAAGTAACGCCACACTTTATCCGTTTGCGCAAGCGTGGGCTCAATGCTAATGCGAGAAAACGCGCTGACGATTAATATATGAATTTTGATCATTGATACTCTAGAGTGGCTATTTCAAAGCAAATTTTGGAATAGCCATTTTGGTATCTGTGATAGGGATTATAGGTCAAGGCTATGTATTTCTATAAAATTATTATTGCTTATGATGGTAGTAATTATTATGGTTGGCAAGAACAAAAAGATAAGCCGTCTATAGCACAGGTGTTGCAAGATAGCTTTAAGGATGTGTTCAACCTATCCATTAGGCTGTTTGGTGTTTCTCGTACTGATGCTGGCGTGCATGCACTGGGGCAGGTTGCTGCATTTAAAACCACCTTAGACCTTGATCCTAAAAAGATACAATGGGCATGGAGCAATTCTTTGCCAGAAGATATTGTTATTCGATCTCTAGAAAGAGTTGAGGTTGAGTTTAATCCGCATCGGAATGTGGCCTATAAAACATATGTATATCATCTTTTTATTAAACAGCCATCACCTTTTATAAGCCGTTATGGGTGGTATGTGAGAAAAAATATCGACCTTGAGAAGTTGCAAGCAACATTGCGCATTTTTATAGGTACTCATGATTTTAGATCTTTTTCTACCGGTGATGACCGTGGACACGATACGATTCGCACCATAGAATCAATAACTATAAAATATCTTAAGCGTTATAATGCGTATGCTCTCATTATTAAAGGTCCTAAATTTTTACGCTATATGGTCAGGCGCATAGTTGGTGCGGCAATTGCCAGCGCAACCAATCCTGCATTAGAGCTTTCTGAGGTGCAAAGAATTCTTGATCATAAAAATCCACAACACACATTACCTACGGCACCAGCAAAAGGCTTGGTATTATATAAAATTCGTTATACTAGTGATGTTTGATTATAAAAAAATTATTTTATTGGGAGAAGCATTATGCAAAAACAGTATAAAATAGTTAAAATAGCGTTAGTATGCGCTGCTCTTGTCCTGGGTAGCGGCATTGGTTATTATTTTTTTACCTCGCATCGCACTCAACCGGCTTTAGAGCAACGGCTTGATGAAAAAGTAGTAATCTCCCCTACACCGAACAACGAGACCGGGATGACATTATAAAGCTATTCCAAGAAGACTGGTATTGGTTAAGTACCCGTGACTATTCATACGATAGATTGGTCTGGCAACTTAACACGGGATCACCAAATGAGTATGAACCACGCTATTTTGGCAAAATGCGTATTGCTGTGTTGCGAGAAAATGGAGCATTTTGCGGCTTTATAACGTACTATATGAAGAACTTCCATGAAGGAATTGTGCTCTTTTTGGCAATACGTCCAGAATGTAGGGGTAAGCGCTACGGACAAAAGCTTTTAGATTATGCATCTGCGCAGTTAAAAGCAATGGGAGCCAACGTTATGTCCTTGGTAACGCGGATCAATAATCAAAATGGTATCAAATTATATACGCGTGCAGGTTTTACTCAAACATTGGATGTTGATCCAGAATTTTATAATTTCAGAAAAGCAATCTAAACTTTTGGATAAAGCCAATGCAAGCATGTGAATCGAGCATGAGAGTATGATAGAATTGATTGTTATAGTATGATTACGGATTGCTCTGATGCTGCATCTCTTGTGGAATAGATATGTGCATAAGTGTCAAAATATAAGGTGCAATATCAGCAAGCTGGGTTAATGGCAAAGACTCTTGATTGTTCAGGCCTTTGTTTATTACAAGCAGCGGGACAGGATTATTTGTGTGCGCTGTTTTTGGGTTTCCTTGCGCATCAGCCATTTCCTCTGCCTTACCGTGATCGGCTGTGATAATCATGGTGCCATCCATGGCGATTACTATGCGATCATAGAGTTGTTTTAGTTGAGCATCAAGGCATTCAATTGCCTTGACTGTTGCATCAAAGTTTCCCGAGTGCCCTACCATATCCGCATTGGCATAATTAACTAGATAAAAGTCATCTGGGTCAGACTCAAGAGATTCTAGTATGGTATCAGTGATCTTCTGCGCAGACATACATGGATAATCACGATAGGTTGGAACAGTCAGAGAAGGAATCATAGTTCGCCTTTCATGGGGTAAAAGATCTTCTTTTCCTCCATGAAAAAAATAAGTGATATGAGCATATTTTTCAGTTTCAGCGATGCTGAATATGCTTTTTCCAGCAGCAGATAAAACATCTTTGAGGCTATTTTTAATCGGTTGCTCAGGAAATAGTACAGCTGTTTTAAGATTGCCGCCATAGGATATTGGTGTAATAAAGCAGGTAAGATCCAAAGGTTGTGTTTTAAAATAAGTAAATAACGGATCTATAAAAGCAGCAGTTAACTGTCGTGCACAGTGGTACAAAAT
>CAWEPS010000009.1:0-11085 GCA_963811005.1 uncultured bacterium | reverse complement strand
ATTGGGATGTGGGGCGATTATTTTTTAAAAAACAAGCAGAAGCCATCTGGCAAGCGAGACTGCCAGCTACAGCACCCCAAGCTATTTCTGCTTGTGGTATGTATAAAGCCTGTGTGCAAGACTATAAGCTTCCATATGGTGGCACAAAAGTGAAAATCTTAACAAAAGAAGAAGATCCTCATTATGCACAGCTAGTTGCTATTCTTGCTTTACAAGATAAGGGCAATGAAGAATTAGCATCGCAATCATTTGATGTGCTCAAAGAAAAACTAGAGGTCAAAAATGATGGTGATAAAGGCGACAGCAAAAAAATTAGGATCGACGCATAAAGCTTCCAACTTTATTTAAGAAACTGGCGTGCCATCCTCCGCGGCATAAAGCTTCGGCGGACAAGGCCGTAGCCTTGACGAAGTATATTATTTGCTGCGTTGTAAGTAGCCCAGCCTCCGTTCCTACTATCGAAGAAGACCTCAGGATGAATTCAACTTCGGCGGGCAGCCTTCGCTTCTAATAAATTAATACCTTTAGTGCTGGCGTAGCCAACTGTAGCTTGCCCAGCCCTGAAGGCGGGATAAGCGAAGGCTGGTGTAGGCTGGATGATATATTTACTAAAAATCACGTGCAAATCGAGGTTAGCTTAAGTCACATTAAGACAGTGTGTGAGACATTTGGTATCAATCAATAAGATATGTCTTTTTATACCTGGAAAAAACAGTGTATAGCTCTTCCAGACTAATTTTAATCACGGCAGTTGCTGTGGACTAGTTACAGCAACTACCAATTCAGTAAGTACACATTTGTTTAACTTGCTTCACGATGTATTGGCTCTTAGATAACCAAAGGACCTATAGTTTTTTTGAGAATTCTTATTGGTTTATTCTTTAATATTTGATAGAAAACTCCGGGGAGCCATTCACGATCTCTGGACCAGCAAGCACAAATCGGGTATATTCTCTTTGGCCACTAACACGTAATGCTCCCATAGGAACGGTAAAATCTATTCGTTCTACCTTATACGGAAAATCTTCAACCTCTATTCCCTCATTCAGATACTCTTTCATGTCAAATTCTTGGGTTGTACCGGGAGCTATTTGTGCCTTTAAATCAACTGTCATAGATCTACCAACCCTTACCTTTGCTGCATATGGCGTTGAATTTTTTACATACAATTTCCATGCATATACTGCTTGTGTACTAACTCCGAGCAACAGAAGTATGGCCACAGGTATCTTCATCATTTTTCCCCTTTTTTAAAAAAAATAACTACCTAAGGTAGATTATATTATAGAGCATTATTAATTTGCAATACAAATGGATGAACTTATCATATCAAGTTTTGAATGCTTTCTTGAAAGTGAAGGTCTCTTGGCAGAGATCAATGAAGCAGCTGTTAAAATTATTGTTGGACGTCATGTAGCCAGAATCATCAAGTGTCTTAATGCTTACAAAAAAAAGAAAGACTATGAAAAGAAGTAAAAACTTTGATGAATACTTAACCAAACGCTTCAAAGACCCTAAAAAGGCATTATCTTATCATGGCGGGCTTTCGCCGAGCTATTTGGGGTCCCCAATCGTTGTTTGCAACATTGGGACAAGGTCCGGAAGGCCCGGATAAGCGAAGACTGGTGAGCCCTATCGGACTATTTCCGCAACTACATTTATGATGCGGGAATACTATTCTCTATCCGCTCAGCATTAGCAGTTTAAGCTATAACCCTATTGAAAAAAAACTTAATTTTTATCCATGATAGCCACAGATACAAATACCCAATCCCTTATATACTAACTCCTAATCAAAACGCCTGGTAACATTAAAACAAAGCCAATTCAACCACAAAAAGTCTTATTATTCACCGATATGCCCATTTAATGGGCCCTTTTTACACATAAGCCACATTGATATAGAATTAATATGAGATCTACAAGAGGTTATTAATGGGGGGATTCCAATGTTAGTTAAGAAATTATACCTATTATTAAGGGGGAATATGGACAATGTCCATGCAAGCAACATTATGCGATCACTTTTTTTGTTGCTTATAGCGGGGTGTCTTATTGCTAGCGAACCTAGCGAAGAAACTCTCAATGCTATTTATCAGAGAAAATATAATGATCAATCAATGCTAAAAAGGGCATATTTCTTTTTAACTACAGCATTATATTTGCCAGCTACAATAGGGCATGAGATGGGACATGCAGGCGTCTTTAAACTATGCAAAAAGACCCCATTAAATATGCATATCGGAATTGGAATTGATGAATTACCATATAGTAAGCGGCAACCAGGTATTACCCTTCATTCATCTGACTTTGAGCAGGCAATAACATGCGGACCTTTGTTAGATAATTCTAAACAAAATGCATTATTAGCTGTTTCAGGACCTATATGTGGTGCACTGTCTTCATATGCAATGTATAAATTAGCTCAGAAAGGTGCGGCTTCAAACAATAAGATACTGTCGTTTATAGGTATGGTGAGTTCATTATTAATATATCGACGAATTGCTAATAATATGATGCAAATTACTCCTTTATATGGCGATGGAAAATTGTTATGTAAAAGTCTTGGGGTATCAGAACGGTATACTTCTATATCAGCAGAAATAACTAGTAATGCTGTTTATTTAACCGATCTTATTGCTATGGCGCTTTGGGCGAATACACGAACACCGCAAGAACTTGAAAAAATAAAAAATTATACCACTTTAAATCAGATAAAAACTCAACTAATGTCGTTAGGTATGATAATTCCGATGAGAACCATGTTACGCTGATGACATTGATTGAGTGTTGTATATGCAGCATTACCATTAAAAAAAGTATGCCTGCGCTACGAAGCCTTTACATCTTTTGTAAAACTTCGGGGAAAAGGCGTAGTATGTGCCCGGTAGGATTCCCTTCGATACGCTCCGCTACTCAGGATGCACATCTCATCCTACCTTTAACTTTGAAGCATAACTTTGTGACCTATCAGACTATTTTAGGACTTTTTCATTCAAAATTGTACACTTAATAGCCGCAAAAACGATGCTGAATATGGCCTTTTAAAACAAATTATGATCAAAGAAGTAATGAAATGTTAGTGTCTCAGGCAGAACATATTAAACTTCCCTTGGAAGCCATAGAAAGAATTTACAAAAGTCTCATATCCTCCGAATCAACGGACAATGAAATAGAGCAATTATATGCTGAATTAATAAACATATTATCGATCGATACAATTAGGGACCTTATAAAATTTACCCAAGAAAAAAGCGAAGAATCTGTGTCGCTACAGCTAAAACTTACCAGGCTTGTTTTTGATGAATACGATAGTATGGAAAAATTTTTATTATCAGAGCTAAAAAAATACCCTACTTCGATGATCACTCTTTTTCCCATCAATAAAATGCCTATCTCCGACGAAGATTTACTGCTTCCAACCGACATTATGCAAAAATTTTATAATGTGCGCAGACTTTTTACTCTCTTATTGGACGTTAAAACGCAAGATAAAAAAGAATTTTTTAAAAGGTTCCTCGTATTTACTAGCGAAGAAAAACGATTAAATCGTATCGTACAATTCCCATTGTTCTCAGCTCTACGTAAAGAGGTATTTCTCAATAAAGATAGAATTGATTTTTTAGAGAGCATACAACGCATAAAAACAGACTCTAGAAATAATGAATCCATGGCCTCTATTAATATGCTCGATAATGCATTAATAGTATGCAAATTTTTGATTGAAGGGTTGATGACGGCTAACATTCTTGCGCAGTTAAAGATTAAAACAATGAGCTATGAATACAAAGAAGAAACATCTAAAAAGGTTCACCTTATCTTATTCGTAAACGAAAACTCTATCGATTTTAAGGGGAAAATAGCCAAACATATGAAAAAACTTTTCGCGAACCCTTTGGGAGAGTTCTTTATGGCAGATTTTTGCGACGAAAAGACTGACGCTAGCAAAGAGGAGTACGATAAATTTTATGATTCATTTGAACGAGCAAACCGTAGAATTGCTATAGATCAAAAGCTTAGGCCCTTCAATATCTATCCTCTAATCAAGATCGATGGGTTTAGCATAAAATTGAATCCTGATTATGCACGTTTTTTCGTAAATAAATCTCACAAACACAAAAAATAACACATCGCTAAAAAAATGTCTGCGTTAATAGCTATCAAGCACTTGCGTTATTAGTTTTAAAATTGTTATTAAAATTACGAGCTCGTATGCGAGTTCGTAGACACTCTTTGCTCTACGATATCATCTTGTCATAACCGTAAAAAAACTATGCCAACGTATTGAAAGAGTATCTTAATGCACAACAGAGTATCCGAAATACAAATTGTTCCCGTTAAACCAAGGGATGGGCTTGTAGCATTCGCTAGTTTCACATTCGATAATTTTTTTTATTGCGCATCCATAGGTATATACACACGTCCACAAGGCGGCTATAGATTGACTAAGGAAACTAGAAACTGGTGTGCCCGGCAGGATTCGAACCTACGACCTACGGATTAGAAATCCGTTGCTCTATCCAGCTGAGCTACGGGCACGTAAGATAAGAGGAAAAAGTATACCGCTAATCAGGAGATATCTCAATAATTTTGTGTGTAGGTGGCTCCAAGTACCGAGCAGTCTGCGCATCCTAACCCCGCTTATACAAAGAGTTTATGTATTCAGCTCTTGCCGTAGCGATTCATACATATGCTTAATCTCATCAATTGATGCCTGATCTTCGAGGGTGCTGACATCGCCAAGCGATTTGCCTTCTAAGATGCCTTTAAGCAAGCGGCGCATGATTTTGCCCGATCTAGTTTTGGGTAATTGCCGAATAAAATAGATCTGCGCAGGAATTACAAATGCACCTATATGCGTGCGTACAGTCATACGAATTTCATCAGGCAGCATTGCTGTTGGGGTATTGCCGTGCTTGAGCGTTACAAAGACGGTTGCTTGTTCACCTTTAATGGCATCAGTAGTGCCAATTGCAGCAGCCTCAGCAATCATGGGGTGATGCAATACTGCGCTTTCAATCTCAGCCGTACCAATTCTATGGCCCGCGATATTGAGCACTTCATCAGCGCGTCCTAAAAGCCAAAAAAAGCCATCCTCATCTTTATACGCATAATCGCCCGTGTAATAGTAGCCGCTAAATTTTGACCAATAAACCTCTTTGAATCTTTCCGGATCATTGTAGATGCCAATGCACATGCCAGGCCATGGCTGTTTGATGATTAAATATCCTTTTGTGTTGCAATCAGCGGGATTACCAAGTTCAGTAACTACATCAGCATCTATGCCAGCCAGAGGTTTGGTAGCAGAGCCCGGCTTTAGTGCTGCATGTGCGGTATGGGCAGATGGCGCTATCATAAAGCCGCCTGTCTCTGTTTGCCACCAGGTATCCACAATAGCGCAGCGCGATTTTCCAATGACCGTGTAATACCATTTCCACACTTCAGGATTAATTGGCTCCCCAACCGTGCCGAGTGTACGCAGGCTTGTTAGGTTATGGTTGTTGGGCCAAGCATCGCCTGCCTTGATGGCCATGCGCAATGCAGTAGGGGATGTATAGAGCATAGTTATTTTGTACCGCTCAATTAATGACCACCAAATACTCGCATCGGGGTAATCCGGTGTACCTTCGTACATAAAAATAGTAAGGCCATGCATTAATGGTGCGTACACAACATATGAGTGGCCCGTAATCCATCCAACATCAGCGGTACACCAATAAACATCGGTGGATGTTGGCTTAAATATAGCTTCAAATGAGGTGTAGCAATGGGTCAGATAACCGCCAGTGGAATGCACGATGCCTTTAGGTTTGCCAGTGGTGCCAGATGTGTAGAGAATAAAAAGTGGGTGATTAGATTCAACTGCAACGGGAGCAATCTGAGCAGCATGTTGTTGTATATCTTGATAACATACATCATGCGGCTGGGTGATGCACGTTTTATTGCCAGCACGATCGACTATGATTACTTTTTTAATACTGCTATTACCCTGTATGGCTTGATCAACGATAGCTTTTAAATTAATTTTTTTACCACGCCGTATCGTATAATCAGCGGTAATTATATACTCAGCTGACACATCATTAATTCTATCTTGTAATGCGTGGCTGCTAAAGCCTGAAAATACCACCACATGCGTAGCGCCAAGCCGTGCAAGCGCCAAGAGTGTAATTAATGTTTCGGGAATCATGGGCATATATACAATCACAGAATCCCCCAGAGCGATTCCTAATTTTTGTAGGCCAGCGGCACAGGCATTAACAGCCTCATACAGTTGTCTATAGGTATACGTTGCTGTTTGCCCATCTTCACTGTGCCATATAAGAGCAATCTTGCCACCAAGACCATTGTTAATATGTATATCAAGACATGCAAAATATGCGTTGAGCTCACCACCAGCAAACCAATGGGCGTGTGGCTCGTCCCAGATTAAAGGTGTATGCCATTGTTTAAACCACGGCAACTTTTGTGCAGCCCGTTCCCAGATGTGGGTAGTGTCAAAACTTTTTGTTATGTGCATGATTTTTTTCCCTTCAATACAAAATCTTAGCATAACAATACGATTTTGATATCAAGAGCATATCTTTACAAGGTCACCTATCTTGTAGAGACAAAAAGTATAGCTATTTTAATTTTTTTCAATTGTTGCCCGGATAGGTGACATCGGTACCGTTGATGACGGCCCATGGGGTTAACGTATGCGGCTTGCTTGATGTTATGGTATAAATATCTTCAACATCTATGCCATGAGCTAATAGAGCATCTGCAATCAGCGATCGATGACAGCGCCAGGGCACTGCCTCAGCACACATAATGGCGACTGTTTTTTCATGGGCAATGGTGATAAGTTCTTGTAGACCATCCTTAAACTCAGCCGTTTGCATATAATCTGCAAATCCTCGAAACGAGCTATTATGCCAAGCCATATTGATTGAATCGGCATGTGCATGGCGTAATCCACCTAAATTTTTTTGATGGCGATAGCCAATATGATGATTTCTTAAAAAATGTGCCAAATCAGGACCATTAAATTGTGGATTATGGCGTGACTTGGCAATAGTTCGAATATCTACAAGTTCAGTAATTCCATACTGTTTGAGCAATGCCAAAAAGTCCTCAAGCGATCGCGTTGAGTGGCCCAGGGTAAATATACGTACATTCCTATGCATAGGGGTACCTTTCATAATCAGACCAAGAAAAAAGCTGCAGGTTAACACACGTGTTAATCTACAGCTTAATGATTCACGGTGAAAGGTATTGTTCTATCAAGAGCCAACGATGCGATTGCGGGGCGATGTATTCAACATAGCTGCTTGATAAGCGGTTTCAAAGGCGAGCTTGTCGCGTTCAAAGTCAGCCTTTGCACGTTCAAGAGCAGCAGCATAATCTGATTGTTGTTTGTCTAGTGCTGCATCTTGGAGCATCTTTTGCCGTAGTTCTTCTCCATAGAGCGGTTTGGGTAATTTGGGAGATATAGAGGGCGCACTGCTTTTCTTGATCCATTGTACGGTAGGTTTTTTTCCAGCGGTAAAGATGGTTACAGAGCCTAAAAGAATGCTAAGCACCATTATTCTGTGTAGTATCATTTTGGGTAATCCCTAAAGTAAAAATCGTTTATTATTGTAGTTAAACTATACGTTATATTCTATATCAATTGCTGCCCAGAGCAATCAAAAAGCAGTCGGGTTATTTTTGGTGCATGATTAAAAATTAAGAGTCCACGAGGTCCACAGGGTTATTATATACCGACTGCCATAGAGCTGAGGACTATGATCAAAACCATAAGAGCCATAGAGCATGAAGCGGTTGTGGGTATGGTCAAGTGAAAATCTGTATTTGTAGACTAGATAAAAGTTGCTGCGTATATAATTAGTTTTGGTTATTGTGTCGTCAAGGTTGGGACATATATCAGCACCAAAGCGCGTCCTAAAAGTATAGCCACTTTCTAAGCCATGCGTATCGTTCCAATTATTTTTATAGGCAAACAGTATATCTGCCACATTGCCAAGCGTAAAATCGTGCTGTAAGCAAGAATCATCGTAGGCATCTCGTGGGATAAAATAGATATAGCGTGTTCCATACAAAAGAGCACTGGTATCATTGAGGCTGTATGAGCCATCAAGCTGTATGCCGGTGCCTACTTGGCTGTAGCCAAAATCAACATGCTGTAATCTAAAAATTCTGTGTGTTGGGATGCCAAATAAACCTGATAATGTTACGGTTGTTTGATTGTTCAGTATAAAGTTGCGCCCACAGGTGAAGAGAATGTCATCAGTTTCTGTCCCGGAAAACGTGGTTGCAACTCCGCACCATTCGTGTATGTGTGATACAGCGCAATCAGCTCGAAAATAGTAGGGTTTAAAATCATAGATGAATGAGCCCAGTGCGCCAGCAAAATTTTGCGTAATGCCGGTATATTTTTTGCGGTACTGGTCAAATAATAGTGCTACCAGAGTGTGATTGTTATTTGTGGCACTGTCAGCGTCCAACGATACTGGCTGCTTGGTAATTTGTGCGATACGGAAGTTATATACCATAGATATTGCCGATAAAGGTGCGCAGGGCAATATGCTTAACAAAAATATATGTCGATACATTGTTTTTATCCTAACTTAGCGCTAATGTACACAGTACTAGGTTATTGTATGGTATCTAATCAAGTGAGTAAAAATGAAGAATCAAGAATTAATTGATAGCCTCTTGGCAGAGGAACGAACTCTATTGGCAGCAGAGCGTACTTTTTCTGCATGGCTTCGTACGGCTTTGGCAGCAATGGCTGGAGGAATTGCTATTTTACGCTTAATCAGTTTTAAAACAGAATTCCATAAAATCATTGCGCATATCATTGGCGAAACACTGATTATATGGGGATGTGCAATTATTGTGCTTGCATCCATTGATTACAAAAAACTTCGTATGCGATTTACAGCCACCAGTTATAAAAGTTCTCAGCTCGGTTTTTTGATTATCGTGATACCGCTCTTGGTGATATCTGCTTTGCTTGTATGGGTTACATTGCCTTGAAATAGGCTACTATCGTGGCCCAATAGCTTTTGGCACTTCTTGTACCACATCGCGCGCAGCTTTATCATCACGCAATCCCTTATATCTTCCCACGCGCAGCCTTTTTGCCTTGGTCCACTGAGCAAATTGGAACTCGGCAACCAATACCGGTTTTACCCAATGCACCCCCTTTATAGATTCATCATAATTGCTGAACGGGCATTTTTTAATTTCTAGTTTTTGCAACTTTTTGCCCAGCATAGCAAGAACATCCTGGGTATACCCAGTTCCCACCTTGCCAGCATACTGCAATTTTCCTTTTTCATAGTAGCCCACCAGCAAAGCACCAAAATAAGTACGTGATTTTTTTGGCTCAGTATAACCGCCAATAACCAGCTCTTGTTGCATAATGCATTTTAATTTAAGCCAATTAGGTGAACGTGCGCCTACATAGGGGCTGTCTATTTTTTTTGCAATGACACCTTCCCAACCCAATGAGCAGGCCTTTTTAAATAGGGTAAGGCCATGATCTACTATAAAGCTCGAGTAGCTGAGTGTTGGAGTATAGCGTAACAGGCCCTTTAACAGCTGCTTGCGAGCGGATAAGGGCAGGGAGCGTACATCATAGCCATGACAATAGAGTATATCAAAGATGCAATAGATAATGCGTATCTTTTTTTCCTTACGCGCAACTTCTGCACCTTGATGAAGATTGATGCGCCCTTGTAGCAATTCAAAATCAGAGACTCCTTTACTATTGAATGCTGTTATTTCGCCGTCGATAATAAAGTTATCAGCAGTTTGTTTTGTAAGTGCAGCTACAAGCTCTGGGTATTCATCATTCATGATTTTATCATTACGAGACTTGAGGGTTACCACACCATTTTTTTTATAGGCAAAGCAGCGCTCGCCATCAAACTTTTGTTCAAACATCCAGCTTTCATTTGAAAAATAGTTTTCAGTCAACGTTGCAAGCATAGGAGGCATGAAGGTTGGTTGAGCAATTTTTTTACACTTTTTACGTAGTGCTGCAGGTAAATCGGAGAGTTTGTTGGGCATATATACTTCCTCGTGGGTATGGTTACCTATCTACTTTTTTTAAATACCGTGATGAGCGTTTGGTTTACCTGTGCAATCATCGCACGTATTGGTGGCGCATCTGTGATTGCATTGAGCATTGCACAATCATGTATCACGCCAAGATAGCGAACTGCTGTAGTAGGCACTCCTGCTTGTAGGAGCTTGTGTGCATATGCCTCACCTTCATCGCGCAGCACATCATTTTCATTAACTATGATTAATGTCGACGGCAATTGTTTAAGCTTTTCTAAAGGAGCTTGCAAAGGTGATACTAAGGTGTTATTTCGTATCGTTTTGTTGGGCACATAGCTATCCCAAAACCATTCCATTGCTGGTTTAGTGAGCCACGGCCCTTGCGCAAATTGCTCATAGGAAGGAGTGTCAAAACGTGCATCAGTCACGGGATAGAGTAATAGCTGGAAAATAAAGTTGGGCCCGCCACGTTCTTGCGCCATCATGGCAATCGCAGTTGCAAGAAGACCACCTACACTGTCTCCTGCGATAATCATGCGTGAACTATCCACATTCAATTCTTTGCTATGCTCAGCTACCCATTGCGCTGTAACATATCCTTCTTCGTGTATATCTGGGTAGTGTGCTTCTGGGGCAGGAACATAATCGACAAATACTACCGCAGCGTGCGCACCGTTGGCGATTTCGCGGACTAATCTATCATGGGTCTCTTTGTTGCCAAGTATCCAACCACCACCATGCATATAGATAATAACGGGCAATGTTTGAGTAGTTCCTTCAGGGCGAATAATGCGGATGTTAATTGATCCATGGGGGCCACCAGCAATAGTGCGATCTTCTATCTGCGCGGATAATTTTTTAAGAGCGCCTGCTTGGGCATCATCAAGAACTTTGCGTGCATCATGGGGTGATAACTTGTAAAGAGGAGTGCCACCTTGTTTGGCTAATGCATCGACAAATTGTTGAATGATAGGATCTAAAATTGGTTTTTTTGTAGGGTTCATAGAGTACCTTTTTGTTTTTGGATAC
>CAWEPS010000008.1:0-19638 GCA_963811005.1 uncultured bacterium | reverse complement strand
CCTGTTTTGATCTTAGGTGGCGTATCATAGTTATCCCATGCTGAAAAATTGATGGTGCAAGAGCAAGTAATAATCCTGTCCATAGTCCATTTCCGCTTGTGTTTTGCTCGATTCTATTAAGAATTGCGCCTTGAGCATTTACGCGGGCAACTAAATGACGGAATAAACTTGTATGCACTTCCTGCCAGTTCATATCAGCAAGCACATTTTGGCTAGCCCGTGCTTGAGTGCCTATGCATACAATCAATCCTATAAGGCCGATGCGTATATAATTCATAATCCGATAGTCCCTAAATTTTTGCATAATATTGTAATCCTTGGACAAGCTCAGAAATAACATCTGATCCGCTAATTCTTTTAGCCTGGATCGATCTCATCAGGAATTTGTCGTGTATATCCCCTTCATTACAAAAAACTCTCATTTTTTTAATGATTGTGGGCACCACCACAACATGGAGCACCTGAATTTTTGTTGGGTGACTGATGGTGTTGCATGAGTATGGTGCGCATGCGGTGTAGGTTTTGCCAAAAGATGATTAAGGGCAGCATTTTTGAGGTTGGTGCGCTGTGTACGCAACGTAGTTATATCATCTTTTAAAGCGGCTTTTTGTGTTGCATCATCTGTTTTTTCAAGCTCGTCTACTTTCTCAGCTATTTCACAATTAGTGGTGATTAAGGCTTGCGCGAGCAGCTCTTTATCCGGTTGTGCCAACGCCATTGCGGCCCCACCACTTTTTCTTGTTGTCAGATCAATAAGCTTGTTCAAAGATTTTTGATAAATTGTTGCAATAAGATTGGCAGCTAGCTGTTGGAATATAAAGTTATTATGTATATTCTCCGTATTGAGCTCTCTTGTAGAAAGGTACCGATTGTGCGCTGCCTACAGGGGATGCCGGCGGTTGGGAAAGTGATCGCACTGCTGTACTAGCTGCTGATGAGCTTGAAGCTGAGCTACAGTGGAGTCTGGCGCAGGAGGGATTCTTATCGCACCCATAACTCATTCCATAGATCAGAGCAGAAACCGTTAAAACTAGTATTTTTTTCCTGTTCATACTTGTATTCCTATTTTAATGAGTCTATTTTTTAGTGAGCGTGCGCGCAGCAGTGTTCTTCTTCACTTCTTCTAGTACAATGCTACGGGCTTTGTGTTTATCAGCGCGCCTTTTTCTAATATCTTTTACCCATTCAGCTATATAATCACTCCATAAACGAGCTAATGGGGCAATAATAAGCAGTGTTACAACAAATCCTAATGGTGTGCCAAGCCATGCCATATGTCTATGAGGGCTAACACTAGTATCATTAGAGGCTTGATGCGTATGGCCTGGATTTGTTGCATAATTTATAGATTGTTGCATTGGGTCAATAGCCGCCATGCCCGCATTTGGTGTTCCGCCGCCACCGCAGCAACCTGCTCCGCCATGAGCTAGAGTTAGATTAGTTATGCCTAATGAGATTACTATCATAATCAACATTGATAGTGCTACTTTTTTCATGAATATAATTCCTACCACTTTAATAAAGACAAGATTATCTAAATAATTATTTAATCTTAACCTGATTTTTGTTAAAAGCAAGCGAGAAATAGCGTGGCTACAAGGTTTTTTTCAGTTTTCTCAAAATGGCCATTTCTTGTTTGAGCATAACCTTATAATCTGCATCTTCGATATGATCATAGCCCAATAAGTGGCATATGCCATGCACCAAAAGGCGGCGCATACGTTTTTCAAACGGTACTCGCAATCGCTTGGCATCTGCCGCTATATATTCAGGAGCCAGTATCAAATCGCCAAGATTGCGCTCATCTTCGTGGGTAGCAACAATGCGATCGCCCGCTTTAAGCTCGGGATAGTTAGGAAAAGAGAGAATGTCTGTCGGCTTATCTTTATGACGATAAGTACGGTTATAATCATGAATCGTTGTGTTGGTAGTAAACCATATGCCCAGATCAAAATCATGGTAACCAAGGATATCAAGGATCCCCTGAGCCTCTTTTTTGATCTGTTGTGTATTGAGTTTTACTTTTCTTTGCGTGTTGCGTATAACAATCATGGCATAATCGCTTGCGACGGTTCGAGCATGATATGCGCATGCCACGCATCGCCTGTTTGTGTTATCTGCGATGGTTCTGGCTGAGTTTTGTAGATGATTGCTTGCGCCTGGGTTACCCCTTTAATCAGTTGTTCTTGGCTTTGCAGGGCTGCAATCGATTCCTGATCTGCATGCAGCGTGAGGGTAGCTAAGGCTGTTTTAAGCGATAGCTGACGCTCAGTTTTAAGCCGCCGTGCTTGGGCTGCAACATCAATCACCATATTCATGATAGAGGTGCTGTGAGTAAATGCAAAAGGCACCTGCATTTGGGCAAATCGTGTTTGATGCAAGGATGGGGTAGTCTGAGTTGCTCTATACATGAGCTGATAGAGCTGCTCGGTGATGTGCGGCAAGTAGGGAAGCGTACATTTGCAAGATACGTAGCCCTACGGTATGCAAGGTCCAATGGGTTGCCTTAACGGTTTGTGGATCATACTCTGTCGGATTGAAAAGCTGATTTTTAATGAGCTCAAGATAGTTATCACAAAAGGTATGCCAAAAGAACTTTTCAACCACAGCAAGCGCAAGGCCAAACTCATTCTCCTCCAGATAGCGTTGATATTTTTCAAAGCAGACGGTTGCTTCATGCAGCAGCCATTCATTGCTAGCATCCAATTTGGCTGGCATCACCTGCGGATTAACATCTTTGGTATGCTCATGCACAAATCTAAATGCATTCCATAACTTGGTAATCAAGCGTTGTCCTATTTTGAGCTGATTTTCAGAGAATGCAACATCTTGCCCCAAGCTGCCCGATGCCGTCCAGTAGCGGATAACATCAGCGGGATAAGTTTCAAGGAGTGTTTCAGGTGCCAACTTATTATTATCTTTAGATTTAGATATTTTTTCTTTGGCGTCGCTGAGTACGTGACCTGAGATAACAATCTCTGCCCAAGGTATCGTCTTATGATGCATCCATGTTTTTACAATGGTATAAAAGGCCCATGTGCGAATAATATCGTGAGCCTGTGGGCGCATACCCATAGGGATAAAATCTGGTGCTACGTCGTGCATGAATGGTGATGCTGCATCAGGCGCATAAAATTGGTAGCAGATATATGGAGTTATGGACGAAGTGTTCCAGGTGTCCATTACATCAGTATCGGCTGTAATCGCGCTCTTGCCACACTGTGGGCATGGTTTGCTGTAAGGAGTTTCTTGTGGGTCAATAGGCAACTGCTGTTGATCTGCCAGTATGATATGGCCACATGCGGTGCAATGCCAGACAGGAAATGGAATGCCAAAGAGGCGTTGGCGTGATAAGCACCAATCCCAGCTGATATTTTCTACCCAATTTTTATAGCGCGCCTTCATAAAGGATGGATACCATGCTATGCGGTCAGCCATCGCCAAAAATTCGTGTTTATAGTCCAAAATTTTTAAAAACCATTGCGATAATGCTACATATTCAATTTCGTTCTTGCACCGTTCATGCACATTAACGGCATGCATGATTGGCTGTTGTCGTAACAAAAGATTTTTTTCTTGTAAAAGTTCTATAATTTTTGCACGCGCAGCAGCAACCTTAAGGCCTGCCAGTGGTCCGGTTATATCGGTCCATTTGCCATCCAGCCCAACTGCTTGCTTGTACGGGAGCTTGAATTTTTTAAACCAGGCAATATCGGTCTTGTCGCCAAAGGTGCAACACATTACCAGTCCGGTGCCCTTTTCTATAGATACTTGCTCATCTTCTAGAATTGGCACTTTAAATCCATATAAAGGTACGATTGCTTGTTTGCCCTTAAGATAGACATAGCGTTCATCATTTGGGTTATAGAGCAGGGCTACGCATGCTGGTAGCAATTCTGGACGTGTGGTGCCAACAATAAGATCATTGCCGTGAGGATCTTGAAATACAATATCATTAAAAAAGGAGGGCTTTTGTGCATCGTCGAGTTCTGCTTGTGCTACCGATGTGCGGCATACAGTGCAATAGAGCGCGGGTTCATATGCCCGGTATATGTAACCCTTTTTGTATAAATCAATGAACGATTCTTGCGATAAGGCGCGTGTTTTATCAGAAATAGTTGAATAGCACAGATCCCAATTGACTGAAAGCCCCATGCGCTGCCACAATTGCTTGAATTGATGCTCAACAGCTTTGGTTTCTTGTAGGCAAAGCTTGATGAATTCCGTGCGTCCTACGGTATGTGCATTAATGCTTAGTTTCTTTTCTACGTACCGTTCTGTAGGTAGACCATTATCATCAAAGCCAAAAGGATAGAAGACCGAAAAGCCATTCATGCGCTTGTAGCGGGCGATAATATCGGTTTGGGTGTAGGAAAAAATATGGCCGATATGCAAAGAGCCAGATACGGTAGGTGGTGGTGTATCAACGCTATAAAGAGGACCTGGATTATGGGAGGCTAGATAGGTTTTGTGCTCTTGCCAGGTTTGCTGCATCTGCAGTTCAGTGCTCTTGTGATCGTACTGTTTTTCCATAGTTTTATATTACCGCATATGAAAATAAAGATTGTAAGATATATCTTGTGCTTAAGATAATGATAAATAGCTCATTGGTCAAAAACAGCCTGCGTGTGTATCATCAGAGGCAACTCATTGGCAACAGGTAAGGAAACAGCACCACGATTTAGTTGGGCTTTCGTTTTGGGCAGTCTGTTGTTGCTTTGAATCACCAGTTTGTGGTATTGGCATTGGGATTGCGGGCGAGGATGGCTTAGTAGCTGTTGCTGGTATGCTAAATTTGAGTGCGCTGGTAGGATGGGGCTCAAAGTCTCTTTTGGATTTGCGTATTCTTTCCATCAAAGAGCGCTCAGCAGCAGTGATCAGATGTAATAGTTCGGGCCTCGTGGGGCCATCGCCATATAACTGTTGTTGCAGTGCTAAATTATGCAATGCTTGTGTTATTGTCGCCGCGTCGTAGTGTTTTGTTTGCAATGCTTGAATTATAGTAAAGCGCGATATAGAATCGGTAGATTGAAGGTGCGCTCTGCAGTGAACTAACTGGACATAATCAGCTCTAATGTCACTCTCTTGTAAAGATGTATTTGTGCACAGAATCTCAAGTTGTTGTTGCGTGTCTAGTTGGTCGCTCATTTTTTCTTCAGTCTTTGCCGGCTTTGGGGCTACAATGTGTGGTGCTGATTGTAATACTGTAGTATGGGAGTTGATGGTGGTGGAAGGTTCTGATTCTTCTGTTTCAAGCATTTTCTGTAGTTGTTCAGTGTCGAGCATATTAGATCGCTGCCGTGTAAGTTTTGGCTTGCTGCCAGTTACAGAGCTTCGTTTAACAGATGAAGCTGCTTTGTGTTCTGTGGCGCAGATTGGCGTGAATATCAATAGGCTGCACAGTAATAATATGAGCATGATAGGAGCATCCTTTTTTAGGGTTAGTTAATACCGTAATAATTTTTAACTAAATTGTTGTTGTCGGGCAAGCTCGGGATGTGCCTTATACAGAGCAGATATTTTTGCGTAGCGAGCTTCAAGGATTTGTTTGATGTGTGCACAATAGCCACGAAGCTGATCTGTCAACGTATCGTTTGGAGTAATATTCTTTTGGGTGTTTATCTCATGCAGGATAAGCGTCCGGAGATCTGTTTGCTTTTTTAGGCGTTTTACGATATAAGGCTTGTAGTGCTTCTAGCGTGGCATGATGCGCCGCGGCGTCGGCCGCTTGTATTTCAACCAGCATACTATCTAATGTTTTAAGGCCGTTGGGAATTTTTTCAAACTCAAGCTGTTCGAAACTTTTTAGCACGTCAGGAATTTTGCTCATGGAGGCCTTAACGTCTTCTCGGGCTGCTATCTTTGCTTTCAGCGATTTCAGCTGTTGTTGTGTTCCCTGTTGGGCTGGTTTTTTTGTTAAAATAGAATATCGCAGAGCTTTTGCAGCTTGCCAAGCAAAGGAGTTGGGAGTCATCCCATTGCCCGTTTGCCGTAGAGCGAGTTGTTGTAATTGGGCAGCATCAAGCATATTAGACCGTTGTCGCCTGTGATGACCAGCGTGCGCTGAATTAGGTCTTACAGGTTCTTTATGTTCTGTTGCAAATATAGGAGCAACAAGCAAGACGGTATAGAGTAACAGTTTACTATGCATAATTATCCTTATCCTTAAGCTGTTCTAATCCAAGCCGCGCCCTTTTTAGGGGCTAAGCTGCCTTGTGTGGTCACGCAATTGTCTATTTTTTATCTGTATAACGGTACCATCCTTCTATGAGCGGGTCAATATTTTTGTGGTACTACTCAAACAATTCAAAACCATTGTTTTATTGGTATTTTACCTGTTATAATCTCTATTAGAAACTTTCAGCCCTGCGAGAAGATCGCAGTGGGGTTTTTATAGTAAAAAGCATGTGTATAAAAAATTGAGGAGAAGTCATGTTTGCCTATATACGATATAGTTTAATAAGCTGCGCTCTGCTGGTCATGCCTGCTTATGGCGCGCTCAAAAAGCCAGCAATCCAAAAAAAGCCAATCATTGGCCAAAACGTAGCCATAAGGCCTGGTCAAAAGTCAGCGGCTAACATGCCAGCCAAGTTTGCATCATTGGCACCAGAATACCTCCAAATGCCAGCACATAAAGATATTGATGCGGCGCGTGCTAGTTTTAAAAAATATATCGCTGATTGGGAAGCTAATAATAACCATGCGCAAGGTTATACGTGGGCAACGGCAGATTTTGTAACAAAACCTGCTATCATTCGAGATTGGCTTGAAAACTATGTGGGTAAAAAGGCAAGCGGAGCAGCTATGCTTGATCTTAATGCGAATCAACGCACAAAATTGCGATCAGCCTTTGAAATGGTAGCAGCATATTATGCACAAAAACCAGCAGCTAACGATTCTTTTGAAACATTTGTCAAAAAAACAAGCCCATTGAGTGGTGTATATGCTTTTATAGAAGAGCAGCTTGGAGGTAAAAACTCATTGGAATTTGAGTGGTTTAAATATTTAGGAACCCAATGGTTAGGAACACTGGAACAAGCTGAAAAGCGTGAAGCGCAAGCAAAGATTCAACCAAAAGCACCTCAAAAGCCAATTGCTAAGGCACAAGCTGCAAAACCGGCTATGCGTCCTGCGCAAAAGGCTAAGCCAGTTATCGCACAGCCAGCACTTAAACCAGCGGTAAGCGCTGCTGCATTGCGTGCCGTTGCGCAGCGCAATCCTGTGCTCGTTAAAAAGGTAGCCCCTGCAGGTGCGCCAAAAGTTCTACAACAAGCTGCAGCTCAAGCAAGGCCAATGGTCAAGCCAAAAATTCAAGCACAGCCTACAGTCAAGCCGATCCAGCAACAAGCAGCTGTGTTGCCACAAGTATCGCTGCAAGGATTGCCACCGAAAGCCCAGCAGCTATTACAAGAGTATCAAGGCTTGGCAAAAGAATACGATACACTTGCCAGAGGAATTTTTTATGGACCGGAAATACAAGCATTAGTCAAGAGAGTAACGCAACAACAGCAACGCATAACAAGCCTACAACAAAAACTAGAGGCGGTTTATAACAAGCTTGAGGGTCTTAATAATTTGGCAATTGATTGGCAGCTACAAGTCTTTGTAGACTATAAAAAACAAGCAATTGTGCAAAGCCCAATAGTCAAAATGCTCAATCAAGTGTTTCCAAAAGAACAGTAAATGCTCTATGAGGTGCTGTGCACAGCACGGCATGCTTGTAGCTCATGCAAAAGATCACGAGCAGCTACCTTTAGATGTTGATGTGGTGTTGTGTCTATAAAATCATGTAGTATGCTAGCGGCTTTTTGCGTATTGCCCAGCTGCGCATAACAATCAGCCAAGCGCACCACAACTTGGGGGAACTGTTTGTGGTGTGATTGTACTTGCAAAAAATACGGTAGAGCCTCTTGTGGCTTATCCATCATAAAGTAGGTTTCACCAATATTAAAAATAGCACGCAGTTGGGTTGGATCTTTGGCAACCAATTGCTTGTAGCGCACAAGAGCTTGTTCGGGTTCATGAGATAAAAAATAGGCATTACCAAGATTAAAGAGTGCCTCATAGTTGTTGGGATTATAGGTTAAAGCTTTGGTATACCCCTCTATGGCATCATCAAACTTATGGAGCGCAAAGCTTGTTTGTGCGTAGGCAAAAAAGCCAGCTTCATTATCAAAATCTGCTTCCATACAACTCTTTTTAAAATAATACAACGCCTTTTCTTTGTTGTTAGTATCCAAATGCAATTTTCCTAAATTATAAAGCGCTCGCCCATAATAAGGGCGCAGCTTAACTGCTGCAAGCAGTGCTTTTTCTGCTTGCGCGTAATCTTTCACCTGTAAAAAAAATGAGGCCAAGTTATTGTACCCTTCAGGATAATAGGGATTTATAGCAAGACCTTTTTTTAATGCGTCAATGGCAAGTGCCGTTTGACCAAGAGCAGCGTATGCAACTGCTAGATTATGGCACGGATCAGGGTAATGAGCATCTAATTTTATGGCGGTTAAGAAATAGGCAACCGATTCTTGAAATTTTTTATGGGTCTGCAGTAGCTCTATACCATAATTATTATAGGCGCGCGCTTTGCTGGGTGCATGGTGGATGATATCGCCCCAAAAGTCTAATCCGGATCGCCAGACTGTATTGCGTTGCATGGCACATAGCCCAACTGCAAGAGCGCATGCGCAATATGCATAAACGGCGACATGTCTATGATTAAATCGCGATAAAAATGCGCTAGAGCGTACACTATAGCTATACAAATGCACTAAAAGAGCTGCGAGTATAAGAAGTAAGGCCCATGAGGCCATATAGGTTTTATAATCAGCCACAAGCTCTGCTGATGGAATGATAGTTGCACGTGGTCCTATACACAAAAAAAACCATGATAAACAGAAGGCTCGTATATCCGTAGTGTTCTTGACAAGCAAACGGACTATTATCAAGCAAAGTGCAAGCAATGCAATCAGTGGCAGGAGGCAATCAATACTAAAAAAACCATCCACTAACACCCAATCATATTCTACGCTGATGCCAAATGGCCACATAAACATCCACAAATAATGCAGCATTACCTTAAATTGTGAAATGCAAAAAAGCCATGGAGTGATAGCTATGGTATTGTTCTGCGTTATTACGTTGCCCATATTATTAGCAACCACTTTTTTAAGACCAAGAATCTCAGTAAAAAATGCGGGTTTGAGTAGATACAGGTAGCAACCTACAATAAGCAGGCTGAGCGAGCCAAAAATAGGCAAGCGTGTTTTAAAATTCTGCCATTGTCCTTGTGCGATAAAAAACCAATCAAAGAGCATAAGCAAAGCCGGTGCTATGATAGCAATTTCTTTTGAGCCACAGGATAAGAATGCCAATAGATAGAGCGTTATCAAGAGTACGTATCCACTCATACGACTTGTGCTGCAAGCAAACCGCTGTAAGCATATAAGCATGCTTACAATAAAAAATGTTGCCAGGCCTTCTAACTGACCTTGAATCACATAAGAAACGGTCTGTGTTTGTACCGGATGCACAAGAAACAGCAATGATGTTAAGCAGGCAAGAGCATAAGCATGCTGCTTGAAAAAAGAATGCTTGCGCAGATTGGTTAATGCGTGCAAAAGTATAAAAAATATAAGTATTCCATTGATGGTGTGGAGCGTAACATTGCCAAGACGATAGGAAAACGGTTCAAATGTTGCCCACGAATAATGGAGCGCATTAATCCAATAACTAATCCAACGGCTATTGGCAAAAAATAGATTTTCTAGGGTGTTATAGCGAATGTTAAAGTGGCGTGTAATATTGGCAAGATCATCAAACTGGAAAGCATAATGGAGCGATGGGTAATAGACAATACACGTTATAAGCGCAAGCGCACATGGCGGAATGAGGTAGTCATACCAGGATCGGCAGGATCGGCTATGTATTGCTTGGGGTGTTTGTATACTCATCAAATTCCTTTTTTAAAAAGATGCCATATGAGGGCTATTCTACTGTATGATGGCGACCTTGTACAAGCGCATACATTGTCCATGGTGTGCGTTATTCCATCCTAGCAGGGAATTTGACCCTGTCTGCTATTTGCCCTACACTAAAAAAGTTATTACATTTTTAACATTTAAAAAACAGTGATCTACTATGCTTGGCTTACGTAATGCTCAAACGCTTGTTGGTCTTATAACACTTTTTTTAGCCTATTTTATAACTATATCCCCGGCAGGAAGTTTCCGTGCCTGGGTGGCAAAAAAAATGGGTGATTCCACAGCTGAGGATTTAGGATTCTTGAGTTTAAATCCCCTTGTGCACATTGATTTTCTTGGTTTGGCATGGCTGTTGTTCTTCTCTCATCCGGAATATTTTTCTGGTTTTGGTTGGGGTAGGCATGTGCCTATTAATCCCCATAACATTCAAGGTAAATGGCGATGGCTTAAATTAATATGCGCCTTTTTTTCTGCTTCATGCGCCCACTTTGTGATGGCTACGGCTGCATTTACTTTAGCGGCAGTGCTGTTTTTTGAGAATGCAAAGCAAGAGATCTTTTGTTCAAGCTCGTTTTCGGTCATTATTGTGCACCTATTATTTGCCTTGTTGAGTCTTAATATTTTTTTGGTATTGGTGCAGGTAGTTATCAATGCTATAGTTTTAATAGCCATGTATGTTTCTGATGGTACGTCACAGGCAACATCGTATCTTTATTATTTTGTCTTGTTTGCGCCATTAATTATCTTGTTGTTGTTTGGTGCAGAGTTGCAATATTTCCTCATCAAAGGGGTGACTTTTATTCAGCGTTCTATATCGGCGTGTTTAAGTACGCAATGAATGTAGCAATATTCTGCTATTTCAATTAAGAAAGAAATATATGATGGAAGATCCAAAAAAACAATTAGAGATTCTTAAAAATGGTGCGATACAGGTTATCCCCGAACAAGAATTTATTAAAAAGTTGGCGCGTAACAAACCACTTAAAATAAAATTAGGAATGGATCCAACATCACCGGATCTGCATCTTGGTCATGCAGTGGTCCTTTCTAAGATGAAACAATTTCAGGACCTTGGCCATGAAGTTATTTTTTTAATAGGTGATTTTACCGCCCGTATTGGTGATCCAACTGGCAGATCCAAGACGCGGCCACCACTTTCGCATGAAGATATTGCCCACAATACTAAAACGTATTTTGAGCAGGTGAGCAAAATTCTTGATCCTAAAAAAGTTGTTGTTCGCTATAACTCGGAATGGCTCGATGCTTTATCAATTAAAGACATGCTCAAATTGTGTGGCAAAGTCACCTTGGCACGTTTGACTGAGCGTGAAGATTTTGCAAAGCGAATCAAAGAAGACCAGCCAATTGGGTTTCACGAGCTGCTCTACCCACTCTTTCAAGGTTACGATTCAGTAGCCCTTCAAGCAGATGTAGAGCTTGGTGGCACAGATCAGACATTCAATTTATTGATGGGCCGTTTTTTGCAAGAACATTATCATCAAGAGGCACAGATAATCTTGACGATGCCATTACTAGAAGGTCTTGATGGCAACGCAAAAATGTCTAAATCACTTGGTAATGCTATTGGTCTTGCAGAGCCAGCGGATCAAGCATTTGGCAAATTAATGTCTATGCCTGATAGTATGATGTGGCGCTATTTTGCATTGTTACTCAACGCAACACCCATGGAAATTAGCATACTGCAAGAAAAAGTAGCTGCTGGTACCATGCACCCTATGGCGCTTAAAAAGACTATGGCGCGTGATATAGTGGCGAAATTCTGGTCACTGGATGAGGCGATTAAAGCGTTTGAGTCATTTGAGGCAGTATTTCAAAAACGCGATTATTCCAAAGCGCAAGAAGCAAGCTTACCTGCGGATTTGTCAAATCCAGTATGGATTGTAGATTTGCTGCGAGCATTATCAGCTATCGCCAGCTCATCTCAAGCAAAGCGATTAATGGAATCTAATGCGGTAGAAATTGATGGCACCGTGATTACTGATTTTAAAGCTCACATCCAGTGGCATTCTGGCATGACCATTAAAGTTGGCAAGCATAAGATTTATAAAGTTAAGTAATCATTTTTTTAAAGATAATTGGTATTCCTGATATAACCAGCGGGCAAGATTGTCCAAATGGATGCTCATTAATTCATGAGCCCGAACCGTTTGGCCTACTGTTTCTAATGGAAAGGAGAATGGCAATGCAGTACGAACTGCTGTATCTTGAAAACCTACATAGGGCTGGTTGGATACGGCCAAACAAGTTCCCGGTATAGGGTTAGATGAAATCCATTGCTGTACGATATCAAAAGTATTGGGACGCCGTATTTTGCCATCGGGTGTAGATTGCATTGGTGTATTTACAAAAATTATGGGGAGTTGATCAAATCCTTCGGGTAGTTTGGTATGCTCAAAGACATAGCGCATCATATCATATTCTGTTGTGGGTGTAGGAGCTGTTTGATCCCACGCGATAGCATCTACCGTTGGGTCAAGAGGCCGTTGGCCGCCTAAGAAAACAATAGTCTTAAATCGTACGCCGCTATTCCATAAGGTAATCAGATAATTGAAGCGTAATTGAACTCGTGGTGTGGCGGCGCCTAGAACAAGAGCGTAGTCATATTCCATGCGTGAAGGCGTTACTTCTTCTATGCATCCTAGGGTATTTAAGAGTTGTATAAGTTCATCACGCTTTGCAATAGCTATTTCATCCATCTGCCATCGTTCCGTGCCGGGAGCTCGTAACCACTCTTTTTGCGTTGCATCAACAATAGATTTGAGTGAACCATCATGCTTAATATTCAAGAGAGACAATAGAGAGAGTAATGGTTGGCTTGGCTCATATGTTTTGCTAGAAAAAAGGCGTTGATATGAATGGGGGATAAAAGATTCTCTTTCGGGAGACCTAACTTCTGTCCCAGTGCAAAGAAATAACACGGCTGTGCATTTATATGCTAAGGGAATCCAGGAATAGCCCTGTGTGCTACGCGATTGGGCGTGTCGGTATGTTGTATGCATGTATAAATTGTTCCACTTTTTTAATATGTTCAGCTAGTTCTTGCTCATCAGTTTCAAATTCTTTATTGCAATCCAATATGAGAAGAGGAACTTTTTTCAATTCCGGTAGGATGCCCTCTTGCTCGATTAAAAATTGGTTGTGCCGTTTTTCTAGCTGCTTTAAATAATGCAGGGAGATCTTCTTTTCAGCATAGCGATTGCGTTTTTTAATGCGTTCATAGGCAACTGCGGGGTCAACCTTGAGATAGATAAAGCCTTGTGGTGGTAAGCATTTTTCACCAACCAATAGATTAAACCAATTTGTATAAATAGCCCATTCTAGATCAGTCAGGAAACCACTTTCATAACTATTATGGGCAAAACAGTAATGGCCCGAATAGATAGACCGTTCAATAATTTTATAGGAAATCGGTTGCTCCTGTTCTTGTATATGTTCACGAACACGGCATATCATTGCCAAGGTTTCAAGAGTGTAAGCCCATCGCTTTGGGTCTTGATAAAAATTAGCAAGGAGAGATTGCCCGTATACCTGCTGCTGCCAATTATGCATTGGCTCAAGGGCGATGGATATGGTGGGGATATGGAGCTCAAGAAGCTTTAAAAATGTGGACTTTCCTGCTCCGATGTTGCCTTCTACTATATACATAGTTTAAATCTGTTTAAAGGGGTTAGTTCTTTATAGACAGTATATCATGATTCAATAATAATGCGCGGTGCTAAGTTAAATGGAGCAAAGTAACAAGCGAGAGAGCCGATCGTTTGTTACTTTGCTCCGGTCTAAAGAAGCGTTGGCTTAATCTTCTTGTTCGTCTTCCTCTTGCCAGCTCGAACTATAGCTTTTTTGACCACCTTGACTATCGGGGCGCTGGCGGAGATTGTCTTTAGGTGTCCCTTGTTGGTCATCATCATCATGCCGCATGGTTTCATCCTGTTGTTTTTTGGACTCATATTTGCCTGACGTAGGACTTTTTTCTTGGCTTCCCTTCTTCTGTCTTTGTGATCCATAGTCTCGCTCTTGGCTGCTAGTAGATGCCCTGGATTTTGATCTGTTGTCATTCTTTGTTGTAGTGGTTATGTTTTTTTTCTTTGTGTCTGTCATCTTTGACTCCTTGTTTTTAAAGGCTTTTGCTTTTGTAAATTTACTTTTGGTTTATTCTTCAAATGTTTTGTCTTGCGACCTAACGTCATTAGTGCATTTTAAAATAAGTTCTCTAGATCTTCTTCCTCCGAGTTAGAAAATTCTCTTTGACCTACATATTCGGGATTGACCTTGTGACCCTTTTTTGTTGTCTATTCAATGTAGTTGATCTGCTTTAGAATCTTGATCTGTGATGCTTTGTTGTTTGTTTTCATTTTTCATCTGCGATTTGGGATTAGTGACGTATTGAATTTTTTGTGCTTCTATCTCAGGACAAGAGCATGTTCCTGCTTCCTGTCTAAAGAGCTCAAGTCTGTTTTTAGAATCGGTCATATTTTTTGAATCATTACATTTCTTGCACGTACACATAGCGTGCTTCCTTTCTCTATATTTTCAGTTGTTTTTATTATTTTTTCTCGCGGGCCAGTATCTGGATAGCATGGATCGCGAATAAAAGCGTGCAAAGTACGAACATGCCTCTAGCCGCGAGAAGGAGTATTAAGAGCCTATCCGGAAAATAGTGAATTGAAAAAAGGATCATAAAAAAGTAAGATCCTCTCCAAGTTTATCGACTAAAAAAACAGGAGAGGATCTCTTATGAACACATGTTTTAACACATGCATATCAAAAAAATTTTTAATGAATGAAGAACAATTATTACATCTTCTAAAATTTATTCCAGAAAAATCTAAAAAAGGCCGTCCCAAGAGCAATCCTATAGCGATTTTGCAGGCCATATTTTATCTCTTGAAAACTGGTTGCCAATGGAATGCTTTGCCTAGATGTTTTGGTCCATCTTCGACTATTCATGACCATTTTCAGCGACTTATAACCAATAATTTTTTTCGTAATGCATGGAAACATGCCCTTGAGAAATACGATCGATTTGTTGGATTAGATTTACGCAATCAAGCGTTGGACTGTAGCCATGCAAAAGCTCCAATGGGTGGTCAAGCGACAGGAATTAGTCCAGTAGATCGCAGAAAGCTCGGAACAAAAAAGACCATCTTAGTTGATAAAAATGGCATTCCTCTCGCAATCCACGTAACCGCTGGAAATGTGCACGATTCAAAAAATCTTATACCGACTATTTCCAATCTAACCTATCACCGATGGGCGCCATTCAAGACTATAGAATTGGATGCTGCATTTGATGCTGCTTATATACGAAAATTCCTTGAGCAAATGGGTTATTTTTACCGCATTAGTTTTAATAAGCGTCGTAAAAATATTATTAAAGGGGCGAAACCCCAATTTCGATGGAGTGTCGAACGGACTCTTTCATGGATTAACCGATTTAGACGGGTTTTTATAAGATGGGACAAATCGATGGAAAATTATATGGGACTACTCCAATTTGCTTGCCAAGTCATTGTTTTTAGAAAGATTTAATTTCCGGATAGGCTCTTAAAGTCATATGCAGATCGTTACGAAGTCGTCAATAAAATAAAAGATTCTACGCAGTCTTTCTATTGTCGATATAGACTAAAGTTTACAAAAATTATCAAAAAGAATCTTCTCAGCGCGCAAAAAATAAGTATAGATGAAGCTTGCTTTGATTCGTTTACATTGCATGGGAATACATTTTGCAAAAAGTGAACCATCATGACAATGATGTTGTGGGATTAGATAGAACTTAAAAAAATAACTCCCGGAACATTAGCATTGACTTATAAAGTCGGATAAGGCGGCATCAAAATACGTGGGGAAAATAAACTTCCTGGAAGGAGTTTTTTCTCTCAAAAACATGACGGAGTCTAACAATGAAGAAGAATTTGCCTTGGTCTAGGGATCAGGAATTGGAGAGCAATAAATTAAAACATCTAAATAGTTCGCATAAAGGGCTGCAGCCTGGTTGGACTCGGGCAACTTTTATTCTAAAACAAGAACACATTAATAAAATAAAAGCTTTAGCCTATTGGGAGCGCGTAACCCTAAAAGAGATCCTCGAGGAAGCTCTTGTTTTATATTTGCATGACAAAGATGTAGCTGAGATTCCCCTTAAAAAATCTGGATATGATTCTAACGATAGCTGACTTTTAAGTGAATGAATACACCTCACAAGGTACCAAGAAAAATGCAAAGCTCCAAGAGAGATTGTTTTTCTTGGTACCTTTGCATTAAGAGATTTTTTTGAAATGAGCTGACACATCTATCGCATACTTTTATTCCTAAGATGCTACATGTTATATCGCTAACTTGAGCGATGGCCGCGCATTTTTAGTGATAAATCTTTCTATGTTGCTAATGTGCTGATCCAATTGTTTCTTGTTGGTTTCAAACTCATTATTGCAATCCAATGTCAAAACTGGCACTTTTTTCAATTCAAGAAGTATATCATGCTGCTGAACTAAAAATTGCTCATGTCGTTTCTCTAGTTGTTTTAAGTAATGAAGTGTAATTTTCTTTTCTGCCGGCCTATTACGTTTTTTTATGCGGTCAAGAGCAGTAACTGAATCAGCATTAAGATAGATAAAACCTTGTGGCGGTACGCATTTTCCGCTAGTGAGGAAGCTGAACCAAGCGGTATAAAGACTCCACTCTAAATCTGTAAAAAACCCACTCTCATAGCTATTTTTAACAAAGCAATAGTGGCCTGAATAAATCGATCGTTCCACGATTTTATAGATATTGGGGCTCTCTTGTTCTTGCAGATGCTCCCGAATTCTGCACATCATTGCAAGAGTTTCAAGTGTATAAGCCCATCGTTTGGGGTTTTGGTAGAAGTTAACAAGTAATGATTGCCCATAAACTTCTTGTTGCCAGTTGTGCATTGGTTCAAGTGAAATCGATATTTGCGGTAGTTCCAACTTTAAAAGTTTGAGCAAAGTAGATTTTCCTACTCCTATGTTACCTTCTATGATGTACATGATTTCTCGCTTGTAGTAAGAGTTAATTTTTTTCTAAGTAGTATAGCATTAGTCAAGGATTATGCGCAATACACTATTATTTATACGCGTAGTAATTTCTCTGGGGTTAAAGCTTGCTATAGTTGCGGCAAGTTCATGTGCTCGTATGCCTTGATAATCCCCCAGTAGAACAACTTCATCGCCTATGCGGATATCAGGAATATGGGATACATCAATCATGGTTATATTCATGCACACTCTGCCAATAACGGGAGCCTGATATATCCGATTATCTCTAGGTATACATACCATACCTTTATTGCCAAATCGCCTATCATACCCTTCATAATATCCTATGGGTAGGATGGCAAGTGTAGTATCAGTTGTAACTTGATGTGTGCGGCCATACCCAACAAAGCTGCCTGCGGGAATAGTGCGAAGCAGCATCACCCTAGTTTTCCAGGTCATCACGGGGCGCAATGAAAATTCAGGGTCTATCATCTTAGCTTTTTCAAGGGTGTGTGCGGAAGGCTCAAGCCCATAGGCACCTGCTCCAATCCGTACAAAGTTAAAATGGCTATTGCTCAGGTTAGTTATACCAGCAGAATTACAGGCATGTTTATAAGGGATATGGATATTCTCGCGTGCAAGCTCATCAACTATATGTGTAAAATGACGCAACTGTTGCAGTGAATAGTACTCATCTGGATTATCAGATTCGGCAAAATGAGAAAAAATACCGTTTATTTTTATGTGCGATAGCATATGCGCATGGCGTATAGTCTTGATAGCCTCGTGAGGTAAAACACCCAAGCGAGATAATCCGGTATCTATTTTCAGATGTAGAGAAAGAGGTTTGTCATACAAAGCAGCTTGCGTGTTGAGAGCCACAATTGATTCCATGTCATGACCTACAAGATCAATAGTATGCTCGCTAGCAAGTAGAGGATGAGCGTCAATAATACCCAGAACTATTATTGGCTTTGTAATGCCGTGGTTGCGCAAGAAAAGTGCCTCTGATAGAAAGGAGGTACAAAACCAATCTACGTTTGGGTTTTCTTGCCCAAGCATTCCTATTTTAGTGATACTGTGTCCATATGCATTGCTTTTTACCACAAGCGCCAATTGGACGGATGGGCCTATTATTTTTCTGTAGGAGGCAACATTATGCTCAAATGATTTTCTATTAATTTCTATCCATGTAGATGGCGCATAGGTACGCTCAAGATGAGTAGCATCGGCTATTGTATTTGATGATGGGTGCTCTGAATTAAGTGCAAAGCTTGTGTTTGGTATGTGCATAGAGTGATATACGTAAAAATTAAAACTAATGTAGTATTACTTGTAGAATAAGTGATTAATAGTGTATATCGTTAGAATAAATAGTACAAATAATGATCTTATTAATTATGTAAAGGAGTGTTTTAGTGTATCATTTATTGCTGAGTGTGGTTATAGCAATGAGCATGGTTACTTGCCAAGCCTATCGCGATTGTACTGACCTTGCGTATGAAACGGAGAATGTTTCAACATTGCCTAAGAAATCCAAGAAAAAGAGTATTAAAAAAAGTAGTAAAGAGTCACATAAAAAATATGGTGGTGGCGCAGTAATCAAGGAGCCCTTACCAGTGGTTGAAGTAAAGAAAAGTCAAAAACCAAACAAGCAGCCAGAAATAAAGAAAGGCAAAAGAGAGCTCAAGAAAAAACTTTCACAGCAAGAGCGTATAGAAAAGAATAAAGCGATTCTCAATGAAGTTTTGGAAGGTATCAGTGGTTTTAGAAGAATAAGTGATGAAGATAAAAAGCGCATCACTGCCAAGGGTGGTTCAGCGGATATATATGGGGAAATACCACCAGATTCTTTGCAGATAGTTATGGAGTATGTACGCAAACCAACAAAAGACGATGTATTTTATGATCTGGGATGTGGTGTGGGTGGTGCCGTACTATGGGTCTATTTAAATTTTCCGGTTAAAAAATCTGCAGGTATCGAGTTATGCTCTAGCCGTTTTAATGATGCACACATAGCGCTCAAGCGATTTAAAAATAAAAATCTCCTGGAGTCGGGACGTACTTTGGAGATTTTGTTTGGTGACATGCTGCAGGCCGATTTGCATGATGCAACGATTATTTATAGCTGCTCAACCTGTTTTCCAGATGAGCTTATGGATGAATTGATGGAAAAGTTGGCCACTCTTAAGCCAGGCCTGATTTTTATTACGCTCAAAGAGTTGCCAGCTAATTATAAAAATTTTGGGTTTAAAGCAATCGTAGATAGCACAACTGATAAAAAGTTAATACTGCCTATGACATGGTCAGAGGGGTCTCCTGTGTATATCTATATACTAGAAGGGGTCACTAAGCCAGTGCAGGGTGTTGGCGAACCAGTTACAAAAAAAGCTAAGAAACAAGCTATAGAAGCTAAGCTGCCATCCAACGAACCCAAAAAGCAACCTGTTTCAAGCAAACCAGTGACGATGACTGTAGAGGAACCAGTTCTCGGGGTGGCACCATCAAACAAGCTCACGAATACTACACAGGCACGTAAAGACAATGGCAAGCCTATTAAGCAGACAGTCAGCAAATGAGAGTCTCATGGAAATAATGCAGCAATACGCGAAAGTCCGTAACCGTTAAAAGTACATAACACA
>CAWEPS010000007.1:0-36480 GCA_963811005.1 uncultured bacterium | reverse complement strand
GTTTTAAGATTGCCGCCATAGGATATTGGTGTAATAAAGCAGGTAAGATCCAAAGGTTGTGTTTTAAAATAAGTAAATGACGGATCTATAAAAGCAGCAGTTAACTGTCGTGCACGGTCTGGTCTAAAATTAAAAAAAATAATGCCATCGCCCTTTTCTATGCAACTGGTGGGATCGAGCCGTGTGGGAGGTATAAATTCATCGGTAATACCGTGAGCATAATAATGGGCTAAAACATCTTCCCAGCATTGGGGGGGCATATCTTTATGTGTTGTAAGTATGGTATATGATGCACCAGTGCGATCCCAATGTTTATCGCGATCCATTGCATAAAATCTACCATGTATGGAGCCTATAGAGCCATATTCAAGGGTCATTAAAGCATCATCAAGTTGTTGGAGGTAAGAGGCGGCTGATCGTGGTGGTGTATCGCGACCATCTAAAAATGGATGGATATACACATGGCGTATGCCATGTTGATGGGCGGCATCTAAGAAAGCATAAAGTTCTTCAGCATCGCTATGTACACCAGCATCAGAAAGGAGTCCCATGATGTGCAGGGCTGTGCCTCTTTTTGTTATTGCATCAAGATTTTTCTTCAGCACTGGGTTACTAAAAAATGTTTTGTTATGTATCGCATTATGAATTATTGTGGCTGGTTGTTCTATGATTCTGCCTGCACCAATAATAAGATGCCCTACTTGCGAGTTACTACTATAATCAGGTAATAACCCAACAGCTGAGCCGGATGCTTGTAGGAGCGTGTGAGGATAATGTTTGAACCAATCATCCAGATTAGGCTTGTAGGCATGATAAATTGCGTTATACTTTGTGTGTACGCTGTAGCCAAAACCATCTAAAATAATGAGTGCAACAGGTTTTTTAGGATTTTTCATTACTTTGCTCCTATTTTGATAGAGTTCAAAGGAACTATCATAGTAATTAAAAAAAATAATAATAGAGGTATCCATAAGGGCTACTTAAAATCTGTGCAATCAAGTTAGGAATCAATGAATAAACTAGTAATTTTCTTGTGTGTATCGATTATGATGATGAATCTTTCAGCATATGGAGCATCGGATTTTGATCTTTTTGAACAAGATATAGCACTAGCATTCGACCAAGAAATCATCTCTCAAGCAATAACAGAGTTACAACCATCGCTTATGCAGCGTATATTGCAAAGAGTTGGATTGCCAATTGCTATGAAGATGTTAGCCTGCAACGATTATCTGGGTAATACATTATTGATGTGCAAAAATTATGCCTGTGAAAAATGTAAAGTGGTGTGGCTATGTATACTAAAAAAATAGCAGCAAAACATGAATTTGCTTTCTATGTCCAAAATCTTTCATCATATCTTAACGCATCACAATCCAATACAATACGAATAGATGATGTACACTTATATCACCGTATTGTACAGGTTTTACGATTGCAGCCGGGAGAAACGGTAGTTGTTTTTAATGCGCAGCAGTCTGCGCAGATAGTGTTACTTGAGCAGACATCTAAAAAGTGTATAGAAGGTACTCTTGTTACAAAGGCGCACAATACAATTCTCAAACCAACTATTACCGTAATGTTACCAGTGCTTAAAAAAGAAGCATTACAAGAGGCTGTGTATTCATGCGTTGAATTGGGTGCTAATGCTATACAGTTGGTGATCACAAAAAAAACACAACGGCCATTTGGTGGCGATAAAGAGATGGAACGGCTGCATAATATTATGGTAGCAGCAGCGGAACAATCAAAAAATTTCTCATTACCACAGCTGTGCAGACCGCAGCCCGTTGAGGACGCACTAAACCAAGGTGGTCAAGATACATTCATGTATTGCGATATTAATGGCAAACCATTGGTATCTGTTATTGAACAGATAACGAAAGCATCGCCCGCGGCTCTGGCGTTATGCGTTGGTCCGGAGGGTGATTTTACAGATCAAGAGCGCGCGCTGCTTGTGCAGCATGGAGCAATTCCAATTGCTCTAACGCCAACCGTATTGCGTGCGCAACACGCATTGGTGGTAGCTTTGGGAGCCATCCGGTCTATTCTATGATCAAAGTCTGCTACGAACATTAAGTAGTCGCAGACTTTGTTGTGCGGTGTTCATCTGAGCTTGTATTGCTTGCTCGAGAATAATGTGCACCTGTGGGTATGCAAGAGAGTATTGTTGAGAGACAATTCTAGCGGCTTTGCTATTAAAGGAGCAATATTGTACCATCTCTGTGCCTGTTGATATGAGAAGTTTCTACCGTCGTTTTCATCCTTGAGCGCTACTGTTTGATGGTTATATACAGTAAAAAGTCTATCTACTAGGTTGGCTGTATGTTGTGAACTCCTACCTATACTCGGTAGAGTTAGCAAGAGTACAAAGATAGAGCGTGATAGATTCATGATTTTCCCTAAATAAGAATAAAATGACTATTTTTTACAGATTAGAGCGGTTGCCAATGGGCAATTTAGGTGGGACGCCTAACTTTTAGCACCCATTTCTCCCCACTATTGTTACGTATACCTCAAGTATAACCTAAAAAAACCCTATAAAAAAGGGAAATTATTGATTTTTTTGGCCCATGCCTATTAGACTGATTATGAAATATACCTAACACAAGGAGGAGTATGAGGCAAGAGCGGTTTGGTATTACATTTTTACTGGGGCTGTTATTGTTATTTAGCTCTCTTGTAGGAGTTTTGCATGCCCAGGATAGCGCTAAAAAACGCGATGGGTTATCCACCCTATCAAATGATGCTATTATTGAGTCTTTTTTGCCCTATATACAAGCAGAAAGTGTAGAGCAAATAGTAGCTGAGATAGCTACAATTCCCGTAGAGAATATTAATAAAGTGCGCGATCTTATTGCCACGATTATCTCAAGAGATTTACTCGAACGGGATGACCTTATTATGCTTATTGGGGGTGTGGCACTTCATTATACGCGCACAGATTATGCGCTCAACAAACTATTTTCATTGATGTTTGATTATCCACAGTTGCAGGAGGGTGTCTCACCAGTGTATATCATTGCAGACAGTATCTTTGCACCAGTATTATCATCATTCTTGCAATGGGCTACCACCTATAAAAACCCAAAAACTGAGCATATGGGATGGCTCAAGACATTACTACCACAAGCGCTTTCTTGGGCAATTACACAACATAATCTTAAAGCTTTGGTTAATATGCATGAGTATGGTAATCATATAACGCCAGAAGAAGCATCACAGCTTTTGTGGCAAGCAGCTGCAGCTTCTAAGAATAAAGCGATCATTGATTTTTTATTGGCCATAGGGGCTGATCCTAATTATGCACAAGATGGTAGCACCATTTTAATGCAGGCAATTAAAAACTATCAGGTATCTACCGTTGACCAGATTGTCAAGGCAGGTGCAGATGTTAATAAAGTAGTCAGTGATGCGGTTGGAACCGCCTTACGGCTGGTTGTTATGCTCGAGCATGACTTATTGATAAAAAATGCAAAAGGTGTCTATAAAACACAGATTGATCAGTTAGTTGCTATAGAGGGCTATCTTCGTAACCATGGCGCAGTCGAAGTGGTTAACACGGGCGAGTTATCTGTTTAAGGTAGAGAGGTAGAAGTTGTCCAGATAAGCCTTTTTGTTGCTGCCATGATTCAAGTCCAAGGCGTCCGATGTATTCAATAGAGCATGTCTGTGGCAATGGTTTTGGTATGTAGGCACAATCTCCAAATATATCCTGTATTGTTTGTTCATGAAGTTCTGTGCCATTACCAATAAAGCGGATGTACTTTCCGGGAACTTCTGTGAAAGCTCCTTAAAAAAAGCCAGGCTATTATTACAGCTTATCAATGGGGCAGTATGTGGAGTTGATTGAATTGCCGTGTAAAGATCATCATTAAATGCATTGAGCAAGGCAACGGTTATGGGATACGCCGGATTGGTATATTCATCCATGAAAGCTGCAAGTGCATCAATTCCGATCATAGGTATCTTAGATGCAAAACTGATCCCATTGGCAGTTGCTATAACAACCCGCAGCGTCGTAAAAGGTCCGGGACCTTGATTAACGGCAAGAAACTCTAGGTCAGCAAGGGTTACCTGATGGCGTTGTAAAAGCATATCAAGATTGAGCAGAATATCCTTGCTTGCATCGGTTTTACTAATGTGCACAGATTCAATAAGACAGGCATTTTTAAATAATGCTATCTCTATGGCATGGTAGGTGTTTTGAAGTGCTGCAAAGGTTATCATGAATGTTTAGTTGCGGTTTCTACATTTAGATTGTTGATAAAATATACTGAAAGCATCAAATTCTTATGCTTTTTTCTTTACGTAGAATAATTTTACCACAATTTAAACATTTCCATCCATCAAAATTTAAAAAGTGATCGAAAAATGATTGCAAAACCATGAGTCCGCCACACTTTTTGCATTTCATATCACCCGCTCCTTTTTTTGAGATGTCAGGTGTGTTCCAATAACGATAATCAGCGCTATATGTTTACTAGATAGGCCAAAAGCTTGATCACGGTATTTGAACCTCCTTTATTGCTTCACTCACTAAATTTACCTTTTAAAATCAAACCTAGTCCAATTAATACACGTTTGTCAATGATGCAATTAATAATGATGGAAAGATGTAGTACTAAACATAGTTTTTAGGTAGTATGAAACTGTTTATAGTCCAAATAACTTGCGAGAATAAAAGCTGCTGCACGTGAATGGGATTGAATTTTTTCATCTTTAGAGCCTGCTTTTTTTAATGCATCTGCACGTTTGCTACTTAATCGCTCATCCCACAAGATCCATTGTATGGAAGGAAATTGTTGCTCAAGATCCTTATATGCAGCTTCGATTTTTGTGGTTTGTTCGCTACGAGTGCCACGCATAGTTTTAGGATAGCCAACGATAATTGTGGTAATAGGCTCTAGCGCTAAGGTTTTTTTTAAAAAGTCATTCAACTGGGTGGTAGGAACTGTTTGATATGGACGGGCAAACATCCCCAGAGCATCAGAAATTGCAGTCCCGGTCCAAACATCACCAATATCTAAGGCAAATAGTTTCATACGATCTCTTGGGGTAAAAAAGTCTTTAAAAGCCGTGTTCTTTGTATATTTTTTTATGTAACAAGCTATAGTAGTATAGCATACACTATCTATCTGATTAGCATAAGGGACTTAACTATGCAACGTTATTGCATGAGGGTTATTTTTGGAGCATTCGTCATGATGAGCTGTACAGCTACCGGCGCTGAAAACAAAAACCCTTCACCTCTAGGGGCTCAGCATGAGGTAGTAGTGACACAGCCTTTGGATGATATGCCTACTAATCTTGCCGATAGACTAGCAGAACGTAATCCGATTATTGTTTGGTATAATGATACATTGACGGCCAAGCAACGCGAAACAGTTGATCATTGGCGAGTACACGATAAGATAAGTTTGTGGAATTGCTATCATTTATGGCATAAGCAACATACCGGCGCTTATGGTAGTGATAAAAAGAAACAAGGATAAATAAGTAGTTAATTTTTTTAATCACGAGAGAGCCAAGAGCCATGAATCTTCCATTGATGTATCCAGTGGCGTGCCATACTGATCATATAGGGCAGGGATCTACTTTTGTTGCTATACAGGGCTTTAATGATGATGGCGTACGATTTATTCCCCGAGCCATTGCGCAAGGGGCCACCAGGATTGTAATACAACAGAATGTTACTTTACCGCTTGATACGCAGTCACTTATAGAAAAGCACCAGGTCGCTGTTATGCGCGTTGAGCAGCCACGATTGGCCTTGGCGCAGCTAGCAGCACAAGCAGCTGGGTATCCCGCAAAGCAGTTAAACATTATTGGTATAACCGGCACTAAAGGCAAAACAACGAGTGCTTTTTTAATGGAGCATTTGTTAAAAACAGTTGGGTATAAAACAGCACTCTTGGGGACCGTTAAAAACAGCATTTTAGAGCATACGATAAGCAAGGGTCTTACTACCGAGCAACCGGATTATCTGCATCAATTTTTTAAACTATGTGTAGATGTAGGTATAGACTATGTGGTAATGGAGGTTGCTGCACAGGCGGTGACCATGCATCGCACCTATGGTATTGACTTTGATGGTATTATTTTCACTAATTTTTACAAGAGCATGGTGAGTTTTATGCAAGCCAGCAGGACTATTTTAATGCCAAAAAGGCTCTTTTTGCCCAATTAAAGCCAGGTGCTCCAGCTGTTATTAATGCCGATGATGTCTGGGGACAAAAAATTCTTGAGGATAATCCAACATTTTTTAGCTTTGGCGTGCAAGCATCTCATGCACACATGCAGGTGAGGGTGTTAGAAGCGCGTGCTGGCATTGTGTTTGATGCAAAGACTATAGCTTCAACTGAGCGGATACGGAGCTCCATTATTGGGATGTTTAATGTATACAATATAGCGGGCGTCTATGCGTTGGCAGTGCGCTTAGGGATTGATCCGGCTGTAGCGGCACCTGCTTTTGCAACATTTACTAAAGTTCCCGGGCGTTTGGAGCGCCATATGCTGCCCAATGGCGCCTGTTGTATCATTGATTATGCGCATACCCCATCCTCATTTGAGGGGGTACTGTCTACCTTGCGCCAGCTCACGCACCAACTTATTGTTGTTTTTGGTGCCGGAGGAGGGCGCGATAAAATCAAGCGTCCAATTATGGGATCGATAGCAGCTGAATATGCTGATTTGGTAGTCCTGACCTCTGATAACCCACGGGCCGAAGATCCCCAGGTCATTATAGATGATATTATGGTTGGCATCACCCCGCAGATGGCGCCAAAAGTTGTGCGTATTCTAGATCGGAAAGAAGCTATTGAATATGCCTATGCACAGTCTCAATCACAAGCTATTATAGCCTTATTGGGTAAGGGCCCAGATGAATATCAACAGATAGGGACAGTGAAATATCCTTTTAGTGAAGCGGCAATCGTTAATGCATTTAAATAACAAAAAAAATCCAAGGTTTCTTGCATGAATAGAAATATACGTTATGGGATTTCATTCTTGGTTACATTGACCACCAGCACTATTCACACAGCTGAGTTATTTAATCGGGCACGTGCCTATCTAAGCGGACTTGATAAAGGTTCAGTCTGTGGGATTGGGGTAGCAGTTGGTGTTGCTGGTTATGCAGCAATAAGAGATGGAGTTCCCTATTGGTTGGGTAAAAATCAAGAAGAAAAAGAGCAACAACAGATGTTAGAGCAAAGTTATGAAGATCTTAATAATGACTTTGTGCGTGGATTAGAAACATGTAATACACGTGCCAAGCTTTTAGAACGTATCACAAATTTGTATGGCAATAAGGAGTATAAATACCTTGTATATGATGCAGAATTAGACGCTATGATTAAACGCTTAAAAGAGCGCTATCCATCAACATTAGTTGGACCTATACACTGGTTATTCGAGAAGCATAGGGAGCGCTATGATAAAATAAGCTGGCTACAAGCTGAGCTTCATAGACATCGTATGCAGTGTAATAACTGGATTGCACAAGAGTTGCAGCAAGAGCGGCGTATGCGCGCGGAGCAGGATCTTAAGCAGCAAGAAGCTCAAGCAAAAGTTGATATTTTAAGGGCGCAGGCACATGCTCATCGCAGCGCATCAGAGGTTTATACAAAATTGAGTGGTGTGGCCGATACTGTCAGTAGAGCTGCCCAATCCGTACCGGCAAAGATTGATGCGCATCAAGCATGGCTACGCTCAAAGCTTGATGGTAGATTTGATCAAGTAGACAACACGTTGCGCGTCGTTGATACCAAGCTTGCAGAGCTTAAGGCTCAAGGAGCTACCAAGGCCGAACTTAAAGCAGAGGGTAAGGAAATTCGTGATACGGTTCAAGCACTCCAGGCAAGCCAAGCACAAGCGGTAAGGGCAGCTGCGGTACGAGTACCTGTCCGGCCAATACCATCCGCGCCGCCTATGATGACAGAAGAGGCATAGAGCTGATCTTTACAAATGTCCTTATGCCCAGTAAAATCGAATAAGTATTTGGAAATCGTTAACAGTTCAACCATAATGTATCGTAGTATATAGTTGAGGTATGCATGACTATTAGTTCATATTATCTTTTATTTTTAGGGGTCGCTCTTTTTGGCCTCGGCGTGGTTTTTGTTCTCCTGCAGAAAATACGTAGTATTAAAGTTGATCATGAAAAAGCAGCGCACATAGCACAGGCAATTGCCTTAGGTGCCATGACCTTTATTAAAGAAGAATATAGAGTCATAGCTTTTTTAGTGGCTCCTTTGGCTTTGATATTGGGATTTTTTGCAAGCTCTCTAGCGGCTCTTTGTTTTGTGGCGGGTGCGATACTATCTATGACCACCGGTCTTATTGGTATGGGTGCAGCTACTGATGCCAATGTTCGTACTACTATGGCTGCAAAAAATCAAGGTGAGCATGCAGCATTTTTGATAGCCTTCTTTGGTGGCGGCGTTATGGGTTTTGCGGTAGCAAGTTTTGGCTTTCTTGGACTTGGTACATTTTTCTACTTCTTTATTGATCACCCACAATTTGTCATTATTGATTACCTGTTTTGGTTTTGGTGCAGTCATTGGTTGCATTTTTTGCACGTGTTGGTGGCGGTATTTATACCAAATCAGCCGACGTTGGAGCTGATTTTGTGGGTAAACTTGAAGCAGGTATTCCAGAAGATGATCCACGCAACCCAGCAGTTATTGCTGATAACGTTGGTGACTGTGTTGGTGATACTGCTGGTATGGGTGCTGATATTTATGAATCATATGTTGGTGCTATGGTTTCATCTATTATTTTAGCCATGAGCTCAGGTATTACTGACTAATGTACTTACGTTAGCTTTGCCTTTAATGTTGGCAGCATTTGGTCTTGTTGGTTCAGTTATTGGTCTGCTGTCCAATTTAGTTTTAAGGCTGAACCAGCTAGCAATGTTGCGTAATGCAACCTATATTGCAATTGGCTGTTTTTATTGCAGCTTCATATGTATACATTGCCTACATGGGATTCGATTTACGCTTTTTATCTCAATTGTCTTGGTTGTGTAGCGGGTATTATTGTTGGTTAGATTACTGAATATTATACCGGCGGTACGCCAGTTAGAAAAATTAGCTGCAAGTTCTCGATCCGGTGCTGCAACTAATATTATTTATGGCTTATCAGTTGGTATGGAATCAACCGTATTGCCGGTTATTATTTTAGCGGTCATTGTGTTGCTTGCATTTACCTTATGGTGGCGGGTCTGTTTGGTGTTGTCATTGGCTGCAGTTGCTATGCTTGCAACGGTTGGTATTACCATGACGGTTGATGCATATGGCCCTATTGCAGATAATGCTGGTGGTATTGCAGAAATGGCTGGCTTTGGTACATCTGTGCGCGATATTACCGATAAACTTGATGCGCTTGGGTAATACGACTGCAGCAATGGGTAAAGGTTTTGCTATTGGTTCTGCATTATTTACTGCACTTGCTATGTTTTACGCCTATGCGCAAGAAGCGGTCTTGCTAGCTTTGATATGTTATGATCCATTTGTTTTGGTTGGCATGTTTATTGGTGCAACTATGCCATTCTTGATTTCAGCATTGACCATGCGATCAGTCGGTGATGCTGCACTTAAATGGTTATGGAAGTTCGTCGTCAATTTAAAGAAATTCCTGGGCTTATGGAAGGTACAGCAGAGCCTGATTATGAACGTTGTATTGCAATTAGTACTCAAGCTGCATTGAGAGAAATGATTTTTCCTGGATTTATTACCGTTACTGTTCCTGTTGTTATTCGCTTTACTCATTAGGCATAGAAGCACTTGGTGGATTGCTTGGTGGCGCAACGGTTGTTGGTGTTCTTCTTAGCACTTATGATGGCAAATGGTGGTGGCGCTTGGGATAATGCTAAAAAATATATTGAAGCAGGGCACTTTGGCGGTAAAGGATCTGATGCACACAAAGCAGCTGTTATTGGCGACACGGTAGGCGATCCATTTAAAGATACATCAGGACCAGCATTGAATATTTTGATTAAGCTTATGTCGATTATTTCATTATTGCTCGTCTTGATTTAAAACAGCTCACTTGAACATACGATGTTGTTAGTAAAAAGGCCTTAGGATTAACCCCTGAGGCCTTTTAGGCATAATGAGCTTTTTATGCTGATAAAAGAATGAGACCACCGGTAATGGACATGAAACAAACAAAGCCTCATATCAACATTAACAAGGTGGGATAGGGCAATTTGTTAAGAAATAATGTATATTGTGGATGTGTTTTATTAACTGTTACATATCAGGAGTTTTTATGTATATCAACTACATGATGGGAGTCCTACTCGTTACCGTATGTATAGCCGACACAGTCAAGGGATGCGATCGGATTGCTGTTAAAAAAACGTCGTCTACAGCGGGGGATACTACGATTACACTGAAAAACGGTAAACTTTCGTTGATGATGTATACATATTCAGCAGATCCGCTCGAAGAAAAAGGTATACAGAAAGGATATGCTCAATTCAGTTATGGTGATGATGTATGCACTTATAATGATTTAATGAAGAAAAAATGCAAAAGTCAAAGCGATCAAAGCACTGCCATTGGTTTATTAGCCAAAGCAATAGAGATGTCTGTCAAAGAAAAGATCACACATTTATTGGATGAACAAGATACCAACGTTGATTTTTTGGCCAGGCTACAAAAAAATCTAGATAGAGAAGGCCATTGATCTACATAGATTTATAGATTTTAGATGGGGTAGTGACATGCTTATGGTGCTTGTTTAGAAAAGCTAACAAGCACCATTTAATTAAAGTCTATCGTGCATTTCTTGAAATACAGTACAATTTTGATGAGAGGGATAATGATCTAGGTTTATTTTAGGACATTAGGGGGATACAATGTCTACGTATAAAAATTTGTTCGCTCGTGGTATTATTACTTGTAGTGTCACGCTCTTTGCCGCTGACCATGATACGCAGAATATTAAGCCAGTGCAATTAGCGCTGCCCTCGTATCAACAAGAGCGGTCAACTTCACCGCTGCCATCTCCACTATCATCGGGTGCTCGCTATAGAGTGGCTGTCGCCACTGCAGATGAGCAAGAGCAACAGCCCTTGGTAAGCACAATAAAGTGCCCATCTCGTTGTTGTCAGGGGTGCATTGCTTGTTGCGCAGCATTACGCCGTGCGCCATTCAAGCTTGAGCGGGAAAAAAAGATGTTGGCGCATACCAAATCGATGCATTTACGAAGAACCGATGCGTACACGAGTGCCGATATGAGACATTTTAAAGGCATACGTTTTATAGCGTGGGCATCCCTTAAATGCCCTAGTCTTTTAAATTGTATGAGCTATCTTTGTTGTTGCAATTGTTTTCCATGCTGTAGGCCTGATATGAGAAAAAGGAGTAACCCACCGCAACAAGAAATGACAGCTCGGCAATCTACCGTTGTGCAGCCAAATCCTTTATTAGCTACGCCACCCTCGACAGGGCATCAGGGTCATCCTCTTGTTCATGATCCAATACCGGATGATTTCCTGCCAGGGTATGTTTCGGATGGCCAATAGGTGGTCAAGAGTTGCATTTTTTGCTTTTTTAGGGGTATTTAATAGAATATTCTGATGTTTACAACAGTATATAATTTCAAATTGGTTCTTAGATTCTTTTAATATGATATACCTCCTTCTTCTATTAACGAGTATGGTTATTGCATCGGAAAAAGCGGGCGTCTCTTTTGATACTGTATATAGTTGGTCTTTAGACGATGAAGGTGCAACTATTATTACCCTTATGCAGGGTACTCATGAAATAGGCTTTGCCACATGGAAGACATGCTCAAATGACTTTTGCAATGGCCATCTTTGTAAGTTGCTTATTCCTGATCCTGCCAATCGTGGGCTAGGGCATGGGCATAAGCTTTTTAATATCATTAAACTCGACGCTGTGATGGCAATGAAGCGTAAAATTGAATGGATAGCCTTGCCCATAGGTCAAGTTAGTATGACTGAGGATGAGCTTGAGACGTGGTATCGGCGACAGGGTGCAAGGCATAGCCAACATAATTCTTGTTCTTTGCCTGCTGATATGGAATATGATTTAAAGATTGAGCATAAACTGTTTACCAAGGTAATCGGCGATAGTATGATAAGCGTACTTTCATAAGAAATTAGCAAGCATATAAAAAAGTAGGCTTTCAAGAAGGTGGTCTTGAAAGCCTACACTTGTATTAAACGTAGGAGTTACATTAATACACGCTTTAAAACCTCATCTACATGTTTAACTAAAATAATCTCTACGCCTTCGGTAACAAATTTATCGAGCTCATCAAGATCACGTTTGTTCTCATGAGGTATAAAAATGCGTTGTATGCCACAGCGTTTTGCGCCAAGAATTTTCTCTTTTAGGCCACCGATTGGCATAACTTGGCCACGTAAATTGATTGCTCCGGTCATGGCATAGGTTGGGTTCACGGGACGCTTGGTGAGTGCAGAGATAGTTGCTACCAACATAGCAACACCAGCTGAAGGCCCATCTACTGGCATAAAATATTTGCTGACCCAGTTAATATGTATGCTATTTTCTACAAACATAGCGTCATCGATAGCAAATTCCTTGGCATGAGCACGGGCATAGCTAATGACCGTTTCAGCGGATTCTTGTGCTACGGTTTGCAATTGCCCAGTAAGTTTGAGGGGAGGTTCTCCTTTTGTTCTTGGCACGGCTATTATTTCTATCTTGCTTAATCCGCCTCCAGCGGCTGACCAGTATAATCCATTTACCACCCCTACTCTTGGTTCATCATCAATATCTTCATCCAAACCTTCTTTGGGGCCTAAATATTTCTTGAGATTATGAGTGTCAAGTGTGACAAGCTTATTGTTTTCGATAAGCTCACGTGCAATTTTTGCCATGAGCTTAGCCAAAATTCTTTGTAATCCCCGTACACCAGCTTCACGTGAATAGTCTTTAATAATTTTTTTAAGGATTTCCTGGTTTATGGATATTTTTTTACCCTCTAAACCAGCTTCTTGGATAACTTTTTTAAGTAAATAACGTTCAGCAATAGCTAGTTTTTCGTGTTCGCTATAGCTGGAAATTTCGATAATTTCCATTCTATCGCGTAATGCCCAAGGTATAGCACTAAGATCGTTTGCCGTCGCAATAAAAAGCACTCGAGAAAGATCAAAAGGGGCTTCTAAATAATTATCTCTAAATTCTTTGTTTTGTTCTGGGTCTAAAACTTCTAACATGGCAGCAGTAGGATCGCCATGCGAACCAGAAGCTTGATTTAATTTATCTATTTCATCAAGTACAATAACTGGGTTTAGCGTTTGAGCATGTTTTATGGCTTTGATAATCACGCCAGGGCGTGATGCTATATAGGTTCTGCTATGTCCACGCAATAGAGCTTCATCATGGAGGCCGCCCAGCGCAATACGCTCATACTTGCGCCCTAAAGCGCGCGCGATTGAGCGTGCTATGGAAGTTTTACCGGTTCCTGGTGGGCCAACAAGACATAAGATGGGCGCTTTGCCATCTTTTCTGAAGTTAAGGGTAGCTATAAAATCCAATATTTTATCTTTAACTTCTGTCATACCATAATGATCTTCATCAAGGATTGCTTTAGCATGTTTGATGTCAAAATTATCAGTACTTACTTTGCCCCAGGGTAAGCTAAATATGAGATTTATGTACTCTTGTATGCTGTGTTTATCGGAACTTTTATTATCTTCTTGTTGAATAATAGAACGGCGCACTTCTTTTTTTGTTTCTTTAGGCATAGGTATATCATTGAGTTTTGCTAAGCTTTTTTCTATATTCAGATTGATGATTTCTTCACCCAGCTCTTCATCGGCATTGTGCTTGCGTAAAAGCTCCACAATATCAGTATAATCTTTGATTTTTGCTAACGAAAAAGCTGTATACCCACGGTAGCTTTGATCATCAATGCGAGCACCATGTTTAATAAGTAGCTCTACAATGTGTATATGGCCATTGGATACTGCATCCATAAGAGCAGTATAGCCGTCCCGATCTCGTATATGTATATCAGCCTTATTGGCAATGAGTGTTTCTACGACATTTTTGTGGCCATTATAACAGGCCCAATTAAGAGCCGTATCTTTAAAATAAGAGTCTACAGCATTTATATCGGCTTTGTTTTTGAGCAATATTTTAACGATAGTATTATTACCAAGTCGTGCGGCCAGAATAAGGGGAGTGGCTCCTTGGTTATCACGCAGTTCAATATTAGCACCTTTTTTTATGAGCTCTTGGACACGCGTATGATCGCCATCGCTGATAGCCATAAACAATTGTGTAGTAAGATCAAGATGTGTGCTGTTTTGGCAAGAGATAGAAATTGGTAGTGCTAGAATAGCTATCCAATAGGCAAGGGTAATGCGGGATGCTTTTATCATAAAATTCTCCAGTAGTGGCGTTGTTTTTATCAAACTGAAAACTATAAAAAATAATAAGATGCGGCTTAACAATATTAAATATTAACATTGGGTCATTAAATTGCAATGAAAAGAACATACTAATCAATTGTTAATCAAGAGTAAACAATGCGATAGTGTATAGGAAGCGCGATGATTCTTATTAATCAAAATGTTTTTTATTAGAAATTTCTTGCTAAAGAAAGTTGCAGGCTGATACTCTTAATAAAGAGCTTGTGTAGGGTTTGTAAATGATTTAGAGCTGATAATGCGATAGCTTGCAACTATTTAAGGGGAACAAAATGCTGCGGGGGCTAAAATTTTTAATAGAATATATACTTTCGGTTGCAAAAGTGACGCTCCTTTTTCTAGTCGCTCTTTTCTTGCCGCGAGTCTTTATATCTTATAGAGCTCTCAATCCTGCAGCTCCTGAGCCACTGACATCATCATTTAAATTGGGGCTCGAGAATATATCGGATACCTTCTTTGCCCATTTAGTCGATGAGCGGGGCAAGCCGTGCCGTATAGCTCTTATTACAAACCATACGGGTAAAGATCAGTTTGGTAAGCGTAATATTGATATTTTACGTATTAAGGGTGCCAATATTAAGTATATAGTAACCCCAAAGCATGGATTTTATGCAACAGCAGCAGAGCACAATACAGCCAAAGAATCGTTTGATATCGCTACAAAGATACCTATTATTAACTGGCGACAAGGGGATCATAAGGAACTTTTTCAAGATATTGATGTTTGTATATTTGATATTCAAGATTCAGGTATTCGCTATGGTTATGCTACTACTTTGTTAGAACTCCTTAAAGAGGCATCGGCATATCATAAAAAAGTTGTTATTTTAGATCGTCCGAATGTATTAGGCAGTTATATGGAAGGATCATTGATCGATACTGACATCCAAGGAGCGCATTCTATTCCGGTACCAGTGCGTCATGGCATGACTATGGGAGAACTAGCCCAGTTTTTTAATAAGAATCTTTTAGAGGAGTCTGTGGAACTTGAGGTTGTGCCTATGCACAATTATACTAGACAAGCTCATGCTGCGCAGGGATTGCCTTATCACATCTCGCCTAATATAACCAACCCAAGCTCATGTTATGGGTATAGCTTTTTAGGGCTTTTGGGAGAAATTGGGCCATTTGATATTGGCGTGGGCACTGATAAAGCCTTTCAATGCATTATGTTGCCAGAGCAGAATGGTTTGAGCAAGCAGCAGTGGTATGCTGTTCGCGATATGCTCAAAGCCCATGGAGTAGACAGCAAGTTTTATCGAATGTTGCATGTGCGCAAAAAGCAGTATTACAATGGCTTAAAAATACAGATTTGTGATATTAACAGTTTTTCATCATTTAATACCTTGTTAGCATTGCTGAATTTTTTAAAGGATGAGGGTATTGCGCTTACGTTTTCACCCAGGTTTGATGGTATTATTGGCACTAAAAAAATACGTGAATTTTTTCAAGGCGCCATCCCATTGCAAGAACTAGAATGTTGTATGAACAAAGAACTGCTGAATTTTTATACGCAAGCGATGGATTCATTTATCTATAAACCATTGCCTCAACTTGTTAAGGTATAACTATGTCATTAAAATCATCATTTTTGGTGCTTTTGTTGCTTTGGGGCTGTGGTGACACCTTAACAGCTGAGCCTTTTAAATTAGGAGTGGAAAATATATCGGATGCGTGTCTTGCATTATTAAAAAAATATCGTATAGGTCTTATCGTGAATCATACGAGCAAAAATCAACAGGGGAAAAGAACTATTGATCTGCTCATAGAAAAAGGTCTTTCTATCAATGCAGTATTAGTGCCCGAGCATGGATTGGATGGCACTGTGCATGCAGCACATGAAGTAAAGGATGGTAAAGATGCAGCAACGGGGCTCTCTATTATTAGCCTCTATGGCAAGGGGACAGGCAAAAAGGTTCCAGCCGAAAAGATGCAAGATTTAGATGTGTTGATATTTGATATTCAAGATGTAGGCATGCGCCACTATACGTATATATCTACGCTCTTTAATGTTATGAAGGCTGCAGCTGAGCATAAAAAATATATTATAGTTTTTGATAGACCAAATCCATTAGGCTATCGGATGGAAGGGCCATTGGTTGATGAGGGGTTGCAATCATTTATTTCTATAGCTCCTATTCCCGTGCGGCATAGTATGACAATAGGAGAATTAGCTCGATATTTTAATAAGTATCATCTTAATGATGCTGCTAAATTGCATGTGGTGTGTATGGATAATTATCAACGGACGATGGAGATACCAGCAACACTACCGCTGACATTATCGCCGCATTTAAAGAGTAAAGATGCATGTTATGGATATAGCTTTTTAGGGCTTTTGGGAGAGATAAGGCCATTTGATGTGGGGCTTGGTTCTGATAAAGCATTTCAATGTATTTTGTTGCCAGATACGCTAGCATTTCCTCAGCATAAATGGCTGGAGCTAAGTGCGGCCTTAGAAAAATGTGCTATAAAAAGTAGTTTGTATAGTTATTATAGTACGCGCAAAAAGGCTTCTTACTCTGGGCTTTACGTACAGATACCAGATATTAATAAGGCGGAAGCTTTTAAAGCTTTATTATTGGTTGTCAATCATATAAAGCAAGCAGGTATTGCCTTACAATTTTCACAAGATTTTGATAAGGCAATAGGAACAAAAAAAATACAAGAATTGTTTAATGGCAAGCATTCTTTGGATGATTTGCACCAAGCGATAGGCACTACGCTGCAAGCATTTCATAGGCAGATACAACCAATTTTATTATATAAACCATTCCCACATATTGTGAGTATGTAATTAATTTTTTTTGATACAATGGAATAGTGCATTAATTATGTGCTAGGGTCAGGAAGGAACATAATACTTATAGTGCAAAGGGTGCGGATGAATTATATATTTATGGGTCTTATAATTATAGGCTCTAGCTTATATCCAAGTGATCAGAAACAGCCTTCATTAAGTCATAGTAATTCTATGCGTAACAGACAGCATGCGCAAGCAACAAGCTGTCATAAATGTTGGTCGGCATGTTGTTGTGTGCGAACTATCAGGGCGCAAGCAAATATTGGTAAGGTAACGCATTTAGGATCAGTGGCAAATGCTACATCACAAGATTTGCAAGGGGGCGATTGGAACTCTAAAGTAAGTCATGGTGCTGTATTAAAAGGAAGCGCCTTGCGTAGTGCGGCGCGATGTTCACTTAACCATCCTTATATAAGCTGTCTATTAACAACCTGTGCAAAATGTATGATATGCGTGACATGCAATTGTTGTGATTGTTGTTGCCCTGCCCCAGCACGTAAAGAATCCTATGTTGCTCCGGTTGATCAGACAATGGAAGAAGAAGCCCCCAAGACAACAAGAGACAAAGAGCGCCAACGTCGTCGTGAAACACGGCGATATTTTGGGGCAACAGAGTTGGTATCAGTAAGCGCAAGGCACCATACAATTCCAGACGCATCGCCATCTCTACTCAATGGGCATCTTAATGGACATGATAGAAAACCATCAGCATCATTGGTTTTAGAATCAGTATCGGCAGCGGGAGCACATCTTAATGGACCATCCACAACACCTACATTAGCAGTTCCTGCGCAACAATCAGAGAGCATACCTTCAGGACGGCAATCAAGTTCTACGCATGTTCCAGCTGTTGCATTAGCTGCGCAGTAAACATTTTTTCGCTGGTCTAGCAGGCCTTGTATCCATAACGCAAGAAATATCTATTATTAAGCACGAGCATGTGAATTGCTCGTGCTTTTTTTAGTCACACAAATAAGTAAAGCAGATAAAAATTTTCTGTTATGGATTAACTCATTTTATAGAGTTTGTAGAATTACTTATTGTGGTTTAATAGGACATCTTTTTTTAGAAGAAATTGAGGATGGATGGTGATTTGGTGTTCATATGTACATGTGAGCTATTTTTACTACGTGAAATAACAATGTGTATTCATGCAAGAAAAATTTAAGAATATTTTTTCTGAAAAAATATGTGTAAAAACTATTTGATTATGCGGGATTAAACCGTTACATTAGACGTGGATTACAATCGCTAATTTTTCTGGTTGTAAGTTTTCCATGTGAAAAATCTATACGATTAAGGATGTTTGTTGTCAAAAAAAAGAGGAGAGTATGCACGCGAAGGAAAAAAAATTGGTTTAGAACTTTTTGGAGCAAAAGATTAGACTATAAAAATCATTTAAAAGGAGCGTGGGGGCTATGAATATTGATAATAAAAATTCTACAGATAAGGTGTTGTGTATGAGTTTTATGCAAGAGCAGGAAGTAGTATTGACGAGTATACAACAAACAATGGTAGTTACTAAGCGCAATGGATCAGTAGTTCCATTAGATCTGGCTTCATGGCAAAAGACTGTTGCATGGGCGACTGTTGGGTATGAATCTGTTGTTTCCCAATCGCTCATTATTGAAGAAACATTAAAGAATATTTTTAATGGGATTTCAACACAAGAAGTTGAAGATGCGCTTGTATTGGCTGCAGTAGGTCTTATTGAGCGAGATCCAGCATATGGCTATGTTGCGGCACGTTTATTATTAAAGAAGCTATTTAAGAATGTAACGCAACAATCTACTATGCAGCACGATGTAGCAGCAATCTATAGGCAAGCATTTATTGATAGCATTCGTAAAGGCATAGAGTATGGTATTTTAAGCGACCAGCTTGCTACATTTGACCTTGAATTTTTAGCTTCGCAGTTACATCTAGAGCGAGATAATCTTTTTGATTATATGGGACTTAAAACATTATATGAGCGTTATTTCACAAAACATGAAAATAAGCGTTTAGAATTGCCACAAATTTTTTGGATGCGTGTTGCGATGGGGCTAGCACTTGGAGAGCCAAATAAAAATGAGCGTGCCGTTGAGTTCTATACCATTATGTCCACCTTTAGATATATTCCTGGAACTCCTACATTATTGCATGCTGGTCTTACCTGCCCACAATTGAGTTCTTGTTATTTAAATACGGTGGAAGATGATCTTAAACACATTTTTAAGTGCTTAGGCGATAATGCACAAATGTCTAAGTGGTCCGGAGGGATTGGTACTGATTGGACCAATATTCGCTCAACAGGGTCATTCATTAAAAGCATTAAAACCGATAGTCAAGGATTGATTCCTTTTTTAAAGATTTCAAATGATGTTACGGCTGCTATTAATCGTAGCGGAAGCCGCCGTGGCGCTGCCTGTGTTTATCTTGAAACGTGGCATATGGATATTGAAGATTTCCTAGATTTGCGCAGAAATACAGGAGATGAGCGACGTAGAACTCATGATATTAATACCGCAAACTGGATTCCTGATTTGTTTATGAAGCGTGTGTTGGAAGATGGGAACTGGACATTGTTCTCTCCGGAAGAAACACCAGAGTTGCATCATATATATGGTAAAGCATTTGAGCAGAAATATGCTGAATATGAGCAAAAAGCTCGAACGTGGCGAAATTAAAATATATAAAGTTATTCCAGCAGCTCAGTTATGGCGTAAAATGTTAAGCCGTTTGTTTGAAACAGGCCATCCTTGGATTACTTTTAAAGATCCATGCAATGTGCGATCGCCACAAGATCATGTAGGAGTGATTCATAATTCAAATTTATGTACCGAAATTACGCTTAATACATCAAAAGAAGAAACAGCAGTATGTAACTTAGGCTCTATTAATTTAGCGCGCCATATAACGGCTGATGCAACTATTGATAATGAGTTGCTCTGCTCTACAATCAAAACAGCAATGCGTATGCTTGATAATGTTATTGATATTAATTTTTATCCAACACCAGAAGCTGAAACATCTAATATGCGTCACCGTCCGGTAGGGCTTGGATTAATGGGTGTGCAGGATGCACTCTATCAATTAAATATCCCATTTGATCATCCACGTGCACTTGAATTTTCAGATGAGAGTATGGAGCGTATAGCCTATTGCGCGATTCTTGCTTCATCTGAATTGGCTAAAGAGCGTGGAGCGTATAGCTCATACAAGGGTTCAAAATGGGACCGTGGATTATTACCACTAGATACGATCGATCTTCTTGAACAGGAACGGGGTATGCCAATTGAAGTATCGCGTGGCGGTAAATTGATTGGAAGCCTGTACGTGATCATATAAAACAGTATGGTATGCGCAATTCCAATACTATGGCCATAGCCCCTACAGCGACTATCTCTAATATAGCTGGCTGCTTTCCGTGCATAGAGCCTATTTATAAAAACATCTATGTAAAAGCAAATATGAGTGGTGAATTTACTGTTGTTAACAAATATTTGGTGGAAGATTTAAAGCAGCTTAATCTCTGGAACAGCGATATGCTTGATCAACTCAAATATTTTGATGGTAATCTAGCCAAAATTGATGCGATACCGCAACGGTTGAAAGATAAATATAAAGAGGCATTTGAAATTGATCCTGAATGGCTTATAAGAATTACTGCAACGCGCGGCAAGTGGATCGACCAGAGCCAATCGCATAATGTATTTATGCAGGGCGTATCAGGCAAAAAGCTGAGTGCAATTTATATGACGGCCTGGAAAACTGGTATGAAAACTATGTATTATCTGCGCACACTGGGTGCAAGCCAAATTGAAAAATCAACACTCGATGCTAAAAAATTTGGTTTTACGCAAAAACGTGAATATGCTGCTGTGAATGATGGCCTAAGCCAAGAGCAGGGCATGCCACAGGAGATAGCAGTAAAGCCTGCTAAAGCATGTAATATCATGGACGCTACTGATTGTGAGTCATGTCAATAATTTTTAATCAAAGAGGAATAAGCATATGGCTACCAAAGGTATTATTAATAATTCTAAAGTAGATCCTAATAAAATATTGCCCATGACCTATTTGTGGGCTCGGCAACATTATAAAGACGGCGTTGCTAATAATTGGACGCCTGAAGAAATATCCATGCAAAAAGATGTTGAACAATGGAAATCAGCAACTTATTTAAGTTCTACAGAGCGTCGTCTCATTATGTGGAATCTTGGATTTTTTTCAACAGCGGAATCACTGACGGCAAATAATCTTGTATTGGCAGTCTATAAACATGTTACCAATCCTGAATGCCGCCAATATTTATTGCGTCAGGCGTATGAAGAAGCAGTGCATACTGATACCTTTATTTATTGCTGTGATTCATTAGGATTAGATCCGGATGAAATTTATAACATGTATAATACTATTGCATCAATTAAAGCAAAAGATGACTTTGTGGTAAAACTAACAACGTCACTTTTTGATCCAAATTTTACAACCGATACCACAGAAAATATTCAAAGTTTGTTCATGATTTGATCGGGTATTATGTAATCATGGAAGGTATCTTTTTCTACGCTGGTTTTGCTATGATGCTTGCGCTCAAGCGTCAAGATAAGATGGTTGGCATTGGAGAGCAATTTGAATATATTATGCGTGATGAAAGTCTTCATTTAGCCTTTGGATGTGATTTGATCAATACCATTAAAGCGGAAAATCCACAGGTATGGACCCCAGCATTTCAGCAAGAGATTGTTGAGCTGATCAAAGAAGCGGTCATCCTGGAAAAAGCATATGCTATAGATGCTTGTCCACAAGGGTTGCTCGGTATTAATGCTGAACAGTTTTGCCAATATGTTGAATATATTGCTGATAGACGTCTTGAGCGTATTGATTTACCAAAAGTTTATGGCAGAGACAATCCATTTACCTTGGATGTCGCAGGCTACTGATTTAAATAAAGAAAAGAACTTCTTTGAAACGCGTGTTACTGAATATCAAACTGCAGGTTCTTTAGATTGGGAATAGAAACCCAACTTGTTAGATGTACAATCGGTACAAGGAGTTGTTTCCTTGTGCCGATTTTTTTTGATGTACCAAGTAGGAAGAGGCATTGATTCAAATAGGCAATAAATGAGTAAGGGGTTTGCATAAAAGCACCTTTTGACAGCGACACATCGAGTCTTTATTCTGAGTACTAGATAGATAGCAGACTAGTGTAAAACATGGAGGTTAATCATGCACATTAAGCGTATGGCTGTTGTGACAGCATTATTGTTAACGGCTACTATTTTTGGCGCTGAAGCAGTATATGATGCTGCAACAGATGAAAATCGAGCAGCAATGATTGAGCAGTTGAAAGAAGCGATAAGAACTAAAAATGGCCATATGGTTGCCGATCTTTATCGGCATTCTTTTGTTCGCGCATGCAAGCCGGAAATAAAAGATGAGGCACATGATCTGATCAAAACAATGAAGGATCATACTGCGGTGCTTGCTCTGATTGAGCGATTGCGACTTACCAATCATTATGCATTAAATGATTTAGGCAGTGCAATTTATCAAGGTACAGTATATGAAGCTAGAATCCGCAAGATCTTACAACCCGATAAGCCAGAACGAGTATACCCATCATTACAAGAGCCGGATGATGGTGGCTCAGCATCAAGAGTGCATGATCGTCTGGCAAAAGACCACAAGGAACATAAAGAGCCAGCGCGAGACAGTGCAGGTGGAGATGATCTTAGTGGACTCATTGGTTCTTTGATATCACTTCTAGTTGGTTAATGCAATAACAGTGTTGAGATGAGCTTGTGTAATTGCTCTTTATAACCAGGATTTTGTATGCGCATAACTTCATTGCCATTATTAAAGTAAACAAAAGTAGGATAGCTTATGATAGCTGCTTTATCAGCCAAAACAAAAAAATAGGTGGCATCAATGAGAACAATTTTAATCTGGTCTTGATATCGTTCAGCTATTCTTTCTAGATCGAGTACAATAGTGCGATGTTCTTTATCATAGGTATCGAAAAAATAGAGTATCACTGGCAGGGTACTTTGTATAACTTCGCTTCCAAAAGCAATCTCCGCGGGACTATAATTATTTAAAAATAGCTCAATTTTGTAGTGCTCATCTTCTGAAGAGGCGATGATGTTATTTTGTTGAATCATAGAGCGGATGAGTGCTGTTGAGGTGCGCAAATCATACACATAAGAGTTCATGTTGGCGTGGCAGCTGACGAACAAAAGATAGGGTAATAGTAGATAGTTTTTAAGTGGCGACATGTATAGAATCCTTGCAATTATTATTTTTTGCCACTATATCATGATTTAATAAGAAATGTATCTAAAATTATATGCGTGAAGGGGATTCTATGCACATACGCCATTATTGGATATTCTATGCTCTGATTTTGCCATGCACTTTACAGCCCGCGCAACAAAGGCAACTTTTTAGAATAAGTGGCAGACAGCGGTTGGCACGTTTGAGCCAATCAACATTGCCTGAGCGGATGCGTGCGCGTATGCCCAACCATCCCTTGAATTTACAATTACGCTTGCTACAACAAGAGGCAATGCTCAACCCCGAAAGACGTGCAGCAATACGCGATGATATTGAATTTATTCAGGCGGAACAAAAACGAATCCAACGTGCGCAATAAAATAATTGGTAGCCCATACATAAAAGGCCACGTCATTAACGTGGCCTTTTATAGTTTTAGCGCCTAAGCAGGTATGTTTTTAGGCGTACAGTTCTTGTAATTTTGCAATAAATTGGGGTTTGGTCAGGGATCCAGGTTCTTGTTTGACCTTCTTACCATCTTTAAAATAGATAAGCGTTGGTAACCCTCTAACACCAAAGCGTCTGGCAATGGATGAGAATTTTTCTGTATCAATCTTGAGTATGACAATTTCGGGGAACTCTGGGGCCACCATATTACATGTGGTTGCCATCATTTTGCATGGCCCGCACCAGGTGGCATAACAATCGACTACCACATCGCAATAGCTGATAATTGCCTCAAAGGCATCATCGGCTGAAACGCCATGGATTGAGGCTAGGTCAATAGGTGCGCCGGTGGTTATAGTAAAGCTTTTTTGGGGGTTAGATTTTAAGGACAGGGTTATTTGCATACCTTGGGGGTGTGTTACTTGGCAGATTAGAAGCCCTAGAGAAAGTGCCGTTGTAGCCAAATAGCCTCTATGGGATAGGTTCATATGAGCATCCTTGGGATAATATGGATTAAACATTATAGATTCAGCATACGTTACCCCAGGACTCTGTCAATGGGTAGGCATCTATGGCTCAAGGGCACAATTTCAGGGTTTATTCTGTTTTTTATCAGTTGGCTTGCGTTGCTAATTCATACGAGCTCTTATCTTGTACGCCCAAGATAGCAACTAATTGAGCATAATGAGGATCATCTTCTAGTTTCAGAACCCGTGCCTTTGTCCCGCCCTGCCCGATCGGGAAAGCCATATATTTTTCGCCGTCGGAGATGGCGCAAAGAGTTTTTGTAGACGATGCATCAAACCATTTAGTGTCATCTATATAAGATGTATGGAAAGCCAGTATATCGCCAACAGAAGTATTTGAGGGGACTGACTTACATACATTTAAGTGGCTATGAGCAAATCTTACCCTGAGCGCAAGGGTTTCAGGGTAGCATGATACAAATCTTAGATGATCTATGGGGCCAAAGCCAAGTTCTGTATAATCACGATCTTGATACTGTGTAAGTTGGTGTTTGCCATAATAATCCATTACTATCTTTTGGAGTGGCTTTGGTAATGGTGCAAAGCATGCTCTGATAACACTATGATTACTAATGTCTGCTGCCCAGGCTACGCAAGGTAGCAATACAAGTATAGATAGTATTTTTCTAATCATCTTCAAGGTCTCTAATGAAAGCAATAAAAAATTCCATAACAATAGGATACCGTAGTATGGATTTAGTACAATCTGTTAGCCTCTTTTTTAAAGCATTCTTGCTTTATGCTCATCCCGGGCGCTAGATTTTAACTAAACTTTTTTAGTATAAGAGGATACGCAATGAAAATGCCACGTAGGAAATATCGCGCTGTATGGGTAATGACAGGATTAGTAGTAGGTTGTTATGCCTATACTCTAATCTATGGCGGCGCCTATGCTACTGCGCAGCGACCAGTGATACGGTCTGTGCAACAGCCACAAATAGTTACTAAACTTAAAACAACACAAACAACTGATAGATTACCATCAAATATGTCGCAAGGGCAGCAGCAGAAACAGCAAGCAGTAGCGCAGCAACCACCGCAGCTGGTATCACACGTAGCCCAAAAAAAACCGCAACAGCCAGGAACATTTGCAGCGCGCAAAGCTGCTCTTCAAAAGCCGCGCAAACTTGTACGGCCTACCTTATCACCAAGTCAAAAAAGAGAGCAGTTCATACAAAAAGAGCGGGAGCTTCAGATACAGCGGTATAATAATAGAAAAAGGCCGCAGCGACGCAGAGATCGTTATTTTAAGGTGCGCTCTGTAGCCCAGTATCCTATCATACAGCTTGATGCATCAGGCAGACCTATTAAACGACAAGAAAAGAAGATCAATAAGCCTAAGGTGGCATCTCAACCGAAAAAACAGGCGCCGATTAAGCCAGCAAAGCCGGTGCAAAAATCATCACTACCACGACAGTCGGCTATTAAAAAAGTACAAGGCGTAGCACTATGAACAATGAGATCGTCTTTAGACAAGAACAGTATGTTGACCGAGTGCCCACTGATGTGGAATGTATCTTAGTGGGTGATATAGGAGGGACCAACTGTAATTTTGGTCTCTTTACAGTCACATCAGCAGAACAGATGATGCACAATCCAACATTGATTCTATCATTGCATTATAAAAGTGCGCAGGTTACTAATTTTACTGATCTAGTGGTTGCACTTTTGGGGTATATAAAAAAACAGTACCGTATTACTGTTCGACGATCATGTTTTGCGGCAGCAGGTGTTGTGTCTGCGGCACGTGACTATTGCAAGCCAACCAATCTATCATTTGTATTAGATTCAAAAGATATCATGGCACGTACTGGCCTTACGTGTGCGGTTATTGTTAATGATTTTGAAGTTATTGGTCATGGCATTTCTCAGCTGGCGCCAGATCAGTTGGTGACCATTAATGCCGGCCATCAACGATTACGGGCTAATAAAGTTGTTCTTGGTGCGGGCACAGGGCTTGGCAAATGCATTTTGGTTTGGAACAGTACACATGCTCGTTATCTGCCCTTGGCATCAGAAGGTGGCCATGCAGATTTTGCTGCGCAAACACATCTTGAATTTGATCTTATAACGTATATTAAAAAATCAGAAAATCGTACCTGGAATGTCTCATGGGAGGATCTTTTATCAGGCAATGGGATTCAACGTATCTATGCCTTTTTTCGGCAGCGTAATAGCAGCTTGGCATCAAATGAAGAGTTAGCAAAAAATGGTCTACATCCTGATACCATCTTTAATAGTCGCTTTTTAGATGATCATAGCCGTAAAACATTTGATTTGTATGCGCATATCTATGCACGCTGCGCGAAAAATTTTGCACTCGATGCGCTTGCATTAGGTGGTGTCTATATCGCTGGTGGTATAGCAGCTAAAAATATCAAGTTATTTGAAGAGGCTATGTTTATGCAGGAATTTGTAAGCTGTGGCAAACAGCATGATTTGCTTGCTGCAATCCCCGTTAGTGTTATTGCAGACTATAATGTAAGTTTATATGGAGCAGCATTGTATATGACACTTGAGGGTCTTTGTAGTTAAGCGTAAAACAAGAGGCAAATATAGGTATGAATAAGACTATTCCATTTTCTTATCAAGATAGTTGTGGTATTACCGGCCAAGAATTTGATGCCATGCATGCAGTCATTGCACCAGAAGTAGAGCGGATTGCAGCAGCCATTGATCAGCGTTATGCAACAGATTATGCATCGCTATATCTGTCCTATGATGATCAATTATTGGTGACAGTTGATCGCGTTATCGCACAAAAAAAAGCGATGAATCCTACCATGCTTATTGTTATAGGTATTGGTGGTTCTAATTTGGGCACGCTGGCAGTGGCACAAGCTATTCAAGGAAGCTTGTATAATGAGCAGCAGCCGGCTTTAAAAATTTATTTTGCTGATACCGTTGATACTGATCATATACACGCACTTATGATTCTTGCGCAGAAAGAATTAGAAGGTGGCAATGGCGTGATACTCAATGTGGTGAGTAAATCAGGAACAACCACGGAAACTATCGCAAATTTTGAAATCTTGCTTGAGCTTGTGCGCCACTATAAAAAGCATGCGTATGCGGACTATGTTGTGGCTACCACGGATAAAAATTCAAAACTATGGCAGCTAGCCCAGCAAGAAAAATTTAGCTGTCTTGAAATTCCGCAACGTGTTGGTGGCCGCTTTTCTGTTTTTTCAGCAGTAGGGCTTTTCCCGTTAGGGATGCTTGGGATTGATCTTGAAAAGTTACGTGCAGGTGCGCGTTCAGCGGTTGAGACATGTTGTACGAAAAATGTGGCAACTAATCCTGCATTGGCAACGGCGCTCGCACTATTTTTGCAGCATAAAAAAGGGATCACTATTCATGATACATTTCTTTTTGCTGTTGATCTTGAGGGTATTGGCAGATGGTATCGACAATTGCTGGGTGAGAGTATCGGTAAAGAGTATGATCGCGCTGGTATGAAGGTTCATGCGGGTATTACACCAACCGTATCAATTGGTAGTACTGATTTGCATTCTGTGGGGCAACTCTATTTAGGTGGACCGCGTGATAAGTTTACCAGCTTTGTAACGGTGCAGCGTGCAAGAACCGATGAGCATATTCCCCACTATAAGGAGTATGAATCATTAGTCGCAGCAATACAAGGCAAGCCATTGGCAATGGTTATGCAGGCAATTGTTCAAGGAACGCAAGCTGCGTATATGCGGGAAGGGTTACCATTTGTTGTTTGGGCCTTACCAGAAAAAAGTGAGTGGTATATTGGTAATCTGTTACAATGTAAAATGATTGAGATCCTCTACTTAGGTTTTCTTTATACTATTAATCCATTTGATCAGCCTAATGTTGAGAGCTATAAACAAGAGACACGAAAGATTTTAGCTCATGAATGATTGTACCTTTATTATTTTTGGCGCATCAGGTGATCTTGCAAAAAAGAAGTTGTTTCCAGCGTTGTACCAATTAATTGCTCGCAAGAAAATAGAAAAATTTGCAATAATAGGAGCATCAATTGATGAGACAACTGCAGATGCTATCCTTGATAAAGCGCAACCGTATATGGTAACACTTGATCAGGCTCTATATGCTACATTGCGTGCCAATACCTACTACAAGAAGGTTGATTTTTTACGCAGTGATGATTTCACCGCATTGGCTGCATATGTGGCAGATATAGAAAAAAAACATCACCTATCGGGCAGGCGCATGATATATCTTGCAGCGGCATCAAACTATTATTGCTCTATAACGCGCCATGCTGCAGAATCTGGATTGGCTAAAAAAAAATTACGAACGGATGAAATTTGGCATCGTCTTGTGTATGAAAAGCCATTTGGTCATGATGCAGCATCTGCTCACGAAATAAACGAGTGCATTGCATCATTTTTTGATGAGACTCAAATCTACCGAATCGATCATTATCTGACTAAGGAGCTCGTTGGTAATATCGCATTAGTACGTTTTACCAATTGTGTATTTGAGCCACTATGGAATAATCGCTATATTGATCAAGTTCAAATCATTTTGAGTGAGCATGTTGGTATTGAAGGTCGTGGTGTCTATTATGATGCCTATGGTGCGCTCAGTGATGTGGTGCAAAATCATATGCTCGAGTTGTTGGCGTTGATTGGTATGGAATCACCAGAATGGTTAACGGGTGATCATATTCGCAATGAGCGAGCAAAAGTACTTGAAAAAGTTGTGGTAGTTGATGCTTTGCTTGGTCAGTATGCAGGGTATACGCACGAGAAGATGGTACGATCAGATTCAACCACCGAAACATTTGCCGTTGTTGCGCTCATGATTAATAATGCGCGCTGGGCAGGTGTTCCATTTTATTTAAAAACTGGCAAATGCCTTGATAAAAAAGAGACATCGATTCACATTAAATTTAAGCAGGTTGATTGTTTGCTGACCAAACATTGCCCCACTGATTCAAATTATCTTACCATTACCGTTTCACCAGAAGCATCCTTTAGCTTAACCTTGAATGCAAAAAAACCTGGTGTTTCCGATCAGGTTACTCCGATTAATATGGAGTTTTGTCACAGTTGTGTGTTTGGTACGGTAACGCCTCAAGCGCATGAAGTTATTTTTGAAGAAATTATTCGTGGTGACCAATCAATAGCTGTGCGCTTTGATGAAATAGAATCTGCGTGGCGCGTGATTGATGCAATAAAAAAAATGGATGTACCACTCTATACATACCCAAAAAATAGTAGAGGTCCCGTTGAAGTTCAAGAATTTTCTCGTAAACATGGTATAAGGTGGCGATCATGAAGTTTGGTGTTGTAGGATTAGGTCGCATGGGTAATGCTATTGCCTATCGTGCGCGTAATGCTGGGTATGATGTATATGGATTTGATCTTGATGAAACATCCCGTGCAGCAGCGGCAGATATTGGTGTGCGTAGTGATGATTCACTACAAGCTATAGCAGGGCATGCTGATGTAATTTGGTTGATGGTGCCAGCAGGTAAGGCGGTAGACTCTGTATTGGAACAGCTTGTTCCTTGTCTACGGCAAGGTGCCCTCATTGTTGATGGCGGTAATAGTCATTATGTTGATTCGGTGCGGCGTGCAGCACAGTTGCGCCAATCTGGGGTATCATTTTTAGATTGTGGAACATCTGGTGGATTACATGGCAGAGAGATTGGATTTTCTCTCATGGTTGGTGGTGATCGTGCTGCATATGATACGCTTGTTCCATTATTACATGCTTTGGCGGCGCCCGGAGGCTGCGGTTATGTTGGCCCATCCGGTGCAGGGCATTATGTAAAAATGGTGCATAATGGTATTGAATACGGACTTATGCAAGCCTATGCAGAAGGTTTTCAGCTGCTTAAAGAAGGCAGCTATAAAGATAACAACCTTGATCTGGCAGCAATTAGTGGTATCTGGAATCATGGAGCCATTATTCGTTCTTGGTTATTAGAGCTTTCTCATACTATTTTTGAACACGATCAGCAGTTAAGTTCGGTTTCAGGAGTTATTCAAGAAAGTGGGACAGGACGTTGGACCGTTGAGGATGCGCACAAAAATAATATTCCCGTGCCTGTGATAGAGCAGGCCCTCAATGTTCGCGCAGATTCACGTAAAACAGGGGGCAATTACGCAACAAAAGTTGTTGCCTTGTTACGCAATGCATTCGGTGGCCATGCAGTAGGAACCTTATCAAAACCAGAAGGGAAAAAGTAATGGAAATTATTGATATTAGCTGGCCGCTGCATCCACAGATGACAGAATACAAAGATAAAAAAACAATATCATTTGAGCATATAAAGTTGTTTGAGCGTGATGATGTTCGTGAATCAGTGATACATCTTGGATCGCATACTGGTACCCATGTGGATGCGCCAGGACATTTTATGGAGCATGAAATAACGATTGATCAAGTATCCCTATCGACTATGGTAGGGCCATGTGTTGTTCTTGATATGACTCATGTGGATGAATATATTGGCAGTGATGATTTGACTCCTTACGCGCTGCATGAGGGCTCTATTGTGTTGTTTAAAACAACTAATAGTGCACTAGAATTGCGACAACCATTTGATCCCAAGTTTGTCTATCTTGCTGCATCGGGTGCTGAATATCTTATTGAAAAAAAAGTGAAGGCAGTGGGTATTGATTATCTAGGTATTGAGCGTAATCAGCAAGGGCATGAAACGCATATGCTCTTATTTAAAAGTTCCATTACCATTATTGAGGGATTGCGCTTAGGCCATGTGCAGGCAGGCCATTATTTTTTTGTATGTTTACCGTTAGCAGTGCAGGGGCTTGAGGCAGCACCCGCACGTGCTATTTTGATGCAAAAATAAATAAGCTACTTTTTTGTGCTTGTTGATGAGATGCTTGGCAATGATTTTCCCGCATGTGCCGGTTGCACAGATTTAATACGCGTAGGCTGTTTTTGCTGGCCTTTAGTTGTATTTATTTTTCGTGCAGGGATCTGTTGCTTGCGTGGTTGCTGTACATAGACTACGCGACGCCTGATAGGTCTATAACCCCAGGTTGGGCCCCAATAATAGGGGTATGGACGCCCCCAATAAGGACCGCCCCAGTAAGGGCCAACACCAACACGTACATATGGTCTCCCCCATCTGCGATAGCGATACCATGATGAGCAGGTTTGAGCAGCGGTGCACATAAGCACCGCTATCAAACACCACAAAAACTTTTTACTCATAATGATTCTCCTTACAAGCTACACGATTAATAATCGTATGGCTGTATTGCAAGCTCGTTATTTTCATCAAGCACTTTTACATAAGGAGCAGATGATTCAAAAGTGGCTGTTTCATCATTGTATGCTGCATTAACAGTAAATTGACCATCACCAGAGAAGGGAACGCCTACTGTTTGCCCTGGAGCAACACTAACATCTTGTTCATCAGTGGTAATAGTTATATCACCTGGTGTATCATTCAAGAATACCCATGTATCATCTTGGCTTGGATAATATACGTTAGTTTGTTCTACTGTATCGTAGTACCAAGGCCAGCCTAAAGTCCAAGGCCACCATGCTAACCAGAACGGCGCCCACAACCCCCAGCCAAACCAGAAGTTATTAAAAAATAATCCGTTAACACCATGGTACCAACCATGAATGCCATGATGGTTTGCAAAATTATGATGACCGTGTCCACCGGCGTGACCAATACCTTTAGCTTGAGCTGCTCGTGCAGCATGAGCACCAGCTCCTGTATGGCCTGCTCCTCTTGATGAGATAGCTTGTCGGCCTGCTTTTGTTCCTGCGCGGTTAGCGCCAGCTGTGCGACCAGCATTCATATGCGAAGTTCCTGTTGTACGCGCAGCGTGAGAAACCGAAGTAGGTCCAGATATGCGTCCACCGGTGCCACTAAAAGCATGTGAACTTACACTACGATTTGTTACCATACCAGCACGGCTTGAACTGTAACCGCCTTGATAGCTACCAAAGCCATTGGTATGACTAAAACCGCCACCGCCAAATCCCCGGCTATAGCCACCACCGCCAAATCCGCCGCCATGAAATTCGCCGGCACCAAATCCACCACCATGGCCGCCAAATCCAGCGCCAAATCCACCGCCACGACCGCCGCCGCCGCCACCACCACGCGTTTGGCTAAAATGGACGTATCCTAATCCTAAAAAGGCGCAAAGGCTAAAGACCAAGGCTCCTATAAATTGTTTCTTCATGACCATCTCCAGAAAATTTTTTATTTATATATAAATGCTCGACAATTCTATTAGCTAATTTTTATGGTACCAGGAAAAAACAAGAAAACGCAATGGTTTAGCGTCTTTTTTGCTTATTATAAGAGCTTGGTGTTGATCTGATTGGGATTTTGGTTGCAAGATGGGAAAAAAAGTATTTATTTAGGGCATAAACTGCCCATCATTACGATGATGTTTGGTGTATTGATTAAAATGACAGGCTCATTATTTATGTCCGAGGCTTTTATAATATTCGTGTTTATAGGTTGGATAGGTTGTTTCTTGAGGCAATGATTTTGGGTTTTCACTTGGATTTGCAATACCCGCATACGGATAATATTTTTGTGGATTTTCTATATCGCCGCCATACTCTTCTGATTCCAGGGCTTCTTTTAAGGCATAATTAGCATTACTGATAACTGGTGGTGCATCATCAGTATCATGAGTGATTGGATTATTATCAGCATCAGATTCATCAGTTTCAGTGCTCATGACCGGGTGAGAGTTGTGTATATATTCTTCCAAGTGGTCAGCTACCATAACTTCTGAATAACTGAGCCCAATAACTAGACTTAACAAGATAATGTAGGGTTGTATTGAATGCTTCATGAGGTCCCCTCTTTACTACAAAAAATAACACCATTACATGGTGCTACATTACTTTTTACTAAGAAAAGCATAGCAAGATAGGGCTAACAAAGGCAATAGTTTAGCGGTTTTTTTATGTTTCATCAATTACTCTTGAAGGAGTGCAATAATTTGTTCACCAAATTCGCGTGCGGCATTAGGTCCGGTTGCAGTAATGATACGATCATCAACAACAACATCTTTTGGAACATAATGAACATTATATTCCTTATAGAGAGCAACAAGAGCATTATCACCGTTCCAGCCAGTTGCTCGTTTATTATTAAGCACACCTGCACGCGCAAGAATCCGCGTTGCGCTGCAAATGGCGCAACAACTAATTTGTTAGCTTGGACTGCTGATCTGATCAATGCATAGCTGGTTTCATTATCAAGATGTTCCAGTGTGCCTGGCCCACCGATAAATACGACCCCATCGTAATCATGTAGATTAACGTGATCGAGTGTGATATCAATTGAGGTTGTAGATTCGTCATGACTTGTCGCAGTGCCTGGGGTATTGCTTGCGGTTATTATATGAAAGCCAGCTTGTTCGAGTAATTTTTTTGGTACCGAATATTCAATTGATTGGTATCCAACGTTGGGGATGACAAAGAGGATATTGTTGGTCGCCATATATGACTCTTTTACGTTATAGAGTTATTCTGTTTGTTGGATAAGCTTACGCAGCTTTTTATACCTTGCAGAATAGAGGGTAATTTCTTGATTGTCAATGGAGCCTTGTACTTGTAAGCTAGGAAATTCAATATGCTTGGTTATGATCGTGTCTGGTAATGGTACTATCCGCAATGTGTCCGATGGTTTGGCCAGAGGAATTGTTATGGGTTTGGTAAAAATTCTGTGGAGTGTTATATTCTTTGCGGCGCACATATTCTTTAATGCCATAAAGTTACGCATCATAGGGGCAGGAGCCTTATTGTGCCAGTATACAAGGTAGATATTTTTAATTCCCATCTTGGTGGCTAAACGTTCGATTGCTTGGAATAACCAACTACTTGGTTGGAGCACAATAAGATGATCAATAGTTGTGCGGCCGGTTGTTTTTATAATATGTGGCAGTAGTGTATAGTGCATCCATGAAGGCGCGCTTGTGCGCTGACCAATATAGCCAGGATCAATTACGATTATTTGCTGTGAGTCATCTATAATCGTTACCTTTCCATAATTACATGGGATGTAAGAAATAGGATTATAAGGATTGGTATATTTTAGATACACACCTACCCCAGTAACAGGAAGCTCAAGCAGAGGATATTAACCGCGGGTTTGCTTGTTTTTTTATATAACAATAAAAAAAGAGTTATAAGAGGTAATCCAATCAATATAATCCAAGAGGGTCTAACAAATCCAACTAACCAGCTTTTGCAATCGGCATGCATACAGGTTAGCCAGCATGAAGTTAGAGTTTCAAGCCCTGCAATAAGATAGGTGGTAGGGATAGTAAGCATCTCGCAAAAGAAAATAAGTGAACTTAAAAATAAAAATATAGTTAATAGAGGGCCAAACATTAAATTTCCCAAAGGTGAAAGGAGCGAAACTGGGATGCCCCAAGCAAGAAGGATGGGCAATGAAACAATGGTGATAAAAAGCTGTAATTGAATAAAACGCTCGAGCCATGCAAATATGGGGCGTATTTTTATGGGAATATTCATACCATCTAGTATAGGGTTTTTGTTTGATATGTCGCTAAAAAAGCGCAAACAAAGAGAGTATATAGAGCAAATCATTGCATAGTTGTAGACGGTTTCGTTACCATAAATGTGTTACATACCATACAAAAGGAGAATGACTATGCATATCAAAAAACCAAGTAAAATTCGTGAATATTGGCGCCGTTTAATGCATTCTACCCATAAAAAAATGTCTAGGGTTCCTTTGAGCTTTCCCGTATTTTACCGTGGGCTAAGGGTGATTGCTGGCGCCGTAAAGATAAAGTACAACGTGGACATAACCACAATCATAAAAAATAGGTGATTTTATTTAGTTCTTGATCTTGCTGCCATGACTCGCTACGCTGCAACTTTTAGTACATGATCATTACAAGGAGTCTGAGGTATGGTGGATAGAACTGCATTAGTTGAATTTCTAAATCATAAGGCATATACGTTGCGTAAAGAGTCATTAAAGATGACGACTGTCGCGGGATCTGGCCATCCAACATCATGTTTGTCTGCGGCAGATAGTGTTGCAGCGCTTTTTTTTTATGCTATGCGTTTTGACCCCTCCCATTTTGACAATCCTGCTAATGATCATTTTATTTTATCAAAAGGCCACGCAGCGCCATTATTATATAGCGCATGGCAGGAGCTGGGCATGATTTTGCCAGAAGATTTAATGACGTATCGTTCATTTTATTCCAATCTCGAAGGGCATCCAACGCGTAGTTTCCCCTATACAGAAGCGGCAACAGGCTCCTTGGGCATTGGTCTTTCTATTGGAGCGGGTATGAGCATGGCTGCAAAAATGGATGGCTATCAAGCATATACCTATGTGGTGTTAGGTGATGCAGAGATTGCAGAAGGAAGTATTTGGGAAGCTGCCGAAATAGCGGCTTTTTATCGTCTTAATAATCTTGTAGGCATCTTAGATTGTAATCGCTTGGGACAAAGTACAGAATCAATTCATGATCATCACGTTGCGCGCTATGCACAAAAGTTTGAGGCATTTGGGTGGAAAACCATCATTATAGATGGTCATGCTATGCCACAAATTATAGACGCACTTGATACTGCACGCACGAGCACTGATAAACCGGTAATGATCGTTGCCAAAACATATAAAGGCTATGGTGTCACATTCTTTGAAGATGAAGAAGGCTTTCATGGCAAAGCATTAACCAAAGAGCAACTGGATGTGGCGTTGCGCGAATTAGCAGAGCGATTTAGTGCCGCTGCACAGTATCAAGATACTCATGCGTGGCAACCACCAAAGCCCACTACTGCCTTCCACCTACCAGATACTCATGCTCCTGATATGCCAAATCTCACATATGCCAAAGGTGCCATGATTGCAACACGCAAGGCGTATGGCCAAGCATTAGCAGCCTTAGGTTCTAGCATGCCAACCATTATCAGTCTTGATGCAGAAGTAAAAAATTCTACGTTTGCCCAGCTATTTGAAGACCAATTTCCCAATCGATTTATACAGTGTTTTGTGGCAGAACAAAATA
>CAWEPS010000006.1:0-42960 GCA_963811005.1 uncultured bacterium | reverse complement strand
AATGGATAGCGGTTGCAATATTTTTTTATTGTTATACAATTGGATAATATATGGGAAATTTTATATCACGAGTAGGGAGGATTTAGGTTATGTTATTGAATACGATAAAAAAGGGACTTTATAGTATCGCAAGTCTATCAATTCTTATGAGCCCAGTGTTTGCAATGGATCAGCAATCAAAACTGGCTATCACAATCGAAACACCAAAAGCAGAGGCACCAAAAATTATACGATGTCGCATTAGACATGCCGCCATTAACACCAAAGCATGCTTTAGACGACAACAAAGAAGTAACTACTCAACCAAAAAAAGCAAAAAGAAAGCGCTCTGCGCAAGCCATACAAAGACGACGTCAAAAAGAACGTTCACGATTGGCTGCCGCAGCAGAGTTTGTCAAAGAAAATCCTAACTATGTGGCAACAGTAACATCAGCTGTTGCAGGGCAATTAGTAGCAGCAGGACAACTTGCATGGTGGATTAACGAAACAGATTTTTTACCCAATGAGCTTTATGTTGCAGAATCTATCTTTACCACAGCACTTAATGCTGTTAACCTAGGATCAGAAGCCGTAGCAGCAATCAAAAGCCGCTATCAAGATAGCAAGAAATCAGCTCAAGAAGCTGCAAAAAACAAAGAAATAAACTTGTCGTCAACGCCAACCAAAGAGGCTAATGACGCTCCTAAAAATCAAGATGATACTGCTGGTGTTGAATTTATGCTTAATCCAATGCATAATCCGATGCTTGCATTATCAGCTGATCAACAAGCTGAACCGACCAAGGCACAACCATCTAGATTACCATCAACTGAAAGCGTGTTAGCTGAAAATAGAAGATTCACCATAGATACTGCTTTACCCACTACAATGCAAGCATCACAACCTAAAGCGCAACCAACTAAGACAAAGAAAAATAAAAAAAAGGTTCGCAAAAAGCAACAGTCTATGGATGAGGATGGCACCGAGCTAACAGATTTCCGCAAAGTAACCAAGAATTCCGGTGACACAACCTTACGCCCTAGCTTATGGGATAGAACTAAAGACTTTATACAAGAAACCCCGGGTTATGCGGTTGCAGTAACTACGACAACGCTTGGTCAATTAGCCTCAATCTATAAAATAAAAGAATGGATGGATGGCACACAAGGCCAGTATGAGGATGTTTATAATGTTGAAGCAAGTATGTCCACGGCGGTCAACGTTCTGTATGGCCTTACTATAACTGCGCAAATGGCAAAAGCACACTACCAAGCATATAAACAAGCCAACAATGATGCTGCACAAGCAGATCGCGCTAGAACAGCTTCATCTGCATCTGCAGGAACTGAAATGAACTCAGTGTAGTTAATGACTATACCAAAGCCGCTACAAATAAAAAAGGCATGCACTATGTGCATGCCTTTTCCTTTTCTTATATCAGCGCCTTAACCAACATCCACACTGAATTAGCAGCAAAGACGCCAGACCAGAATGGATACCAATCTTCTTTGTCCTTAACGAGCCTGGTTGCAAATCCACCAACGACTAAGCCGATGGAAATATTAAGGGGCATCAATAAACCTCCAAGCACCAACATGGGGTTCATTTTGATATACTTTAAGATAATCCCAAATACCATACCAACAAGTAAAATATAATAATCAAAGCTTTTTACATCAATCAAGAGTTGCCTGCTTTGTGCTTTATAAGCAAAAAGTTCTGGTGAACCAAGCTTAAATTGATTAATTAACAACCAAAATACAATGCCAACCGTCAATGCACTAATAAGCAACCCAAGATACTGGTATGCTTTCATTTTTACTGATGAAATGCGTGCAAGATGCGCTATTTTACGACCAAACAAAATATCTGCGCCCACACCCCCGCATATTTCTACAAATGTTGCAATAAAAACAACCTGAACCATATTCAAATCAAATAAGAACATAGCAGGAACCATAACAAAGGTTGCAAATCGTCCTAATTGCGCCAAACCAATTTGGCCGGCAATAAGCGCAATTTGATAGGTGCATATGAAGCTAAAAAGTAGAAGATACAGTTGAGCAAGCGGTGAAAAACCAAAATAGGTTAAGAAGATTATCAAACAAATCACTAAAGGAATCGCTTCAAAGATGTATGGCTTATACGTCTGCCACTGTATACGTTTTACCCGCCTATCACGATGATTACCATGCATCATCCTGGCAATACCTTTCCATAAGACTGCTGGTGTATCCAATAAGCCCTGTATGGCACCTGCAAGCACCATGCCACTACAAAAGGCTAAAACAAATTCCATGCTTTTAACCGCTGGAAAAAAGTGGTAATTGATAGGCTCTAAAACCAAAATCTTTGAAATCGCGCCCACAGCAAGTGGCACTGCGATAACATGCCCAGTAACAAAACCAATAGCCCACAGTAATGGCCACATATCAAATGGAATCAATGGGATTCTCACGATGGAAATAGTAAGCGGCCCGACCAACGCAACGGTCTTTGGAATAATGCCCGCAAAAAATAGCATGCCATCTTGCAACGCACAAAAAATTGTGGTGCCCACAAACCCAATCACCAATTCCCATGCTTTACGCACCTGTTGCTCTACCGCAATCATTTTATATACAAGCTGGCCGATAGGATAAGCAAGGTTTTCTTCAACAATAAATTTATACTCAATAATATTAGCGATCCAGATCCCAAACCAACCAGCCACAAAAGCCAAGGCTGATAATACTCCCGCAAAATACCATGGTTGAGCCATCCAAGCATTAAATAATCCTTGATCTAAAAAATACAGCGTTGGTAATGAAAATCCCATTGCCGTTGCCATAATGCCACCCACTGATCCTGACGCCGTTGCCAATGCAATTTTTTCAGAAACATCTTGGCGCTCCTTAACTATTTTATATACAAGCATAGCGATAAGAACAAGCGTAGATGCGATCCATGGTCCAATAGGCGTTGCCATTGCTATATAACTCATAACCGCGGTTGAAAAAATTGAAAGTACGATACTGAGGATAATGGTCAACAACCACATACTATGCGCTCCCTAATGATGAATATCTTGGTAATTATATCAGAGCAAAAGTAGCATAGATGAACAAAAAGTACGAACAATTATTCAGCTGGCACACAAGGCCGCTTTTTTATATACTGGTATAATTACGATGTATGAAATGAAAGATATATATGTTATTAATTATTATCCTCCATGCATTATGGGCTGGATCGGTTACGTCCAGTAAAATATTACTCACGTATACACAGCCAATATTTTTAACAGGTATCCGTATGTTTATTGCGGGTATTTTGTTACTGATCTATCAATATTTTTATGCCCATGAACATTTTAAATTTAAACGTAGCCACATTCCATTATATGCCCAACTTATTATCATTGGCACCTATGCCAGTTATATTCTACGCTTTTGGGCATTAGAGAGCCTAACCGCTTCTAAATCAATGTTTTTATATAATTGCGCTCCATTTATGACCTCATTATACTCCTATTTCTTTTTTAGTGAGAAAATGACACGCAAACAATGGTTTGGATTATTTTTAGGTATGGTTGGCTTAATCCCTCTCTTGATGTCCTCATCACCAGCCGAACAAACCTTTGGCGAGTTCCTTTTTATATCATGGCCAGAAGTTGCTACTATTTTATCGGTAGCCGCCTATAGCTATAGCTGGATTGTGATGCGCACTCTCATTCGCGATAAAAGTTATTCACCCATGATGGTTAATGGCATTTCTATGTTTGCAGGGGGATTACTAGCATTAATTACTTCATTTTTTGTAGAGGGGCCTTTCCCCGTCACTAACTTTTGGCCATTCATTACCTTATTGGCATTTATCATTATTATTAGCAATATTATATGCCATAACTTATACGGCCACCTACTGCGTAAATATTCAGCCACCTTTCTTTCTTTTGCCGGCTTTTTAGGCGCTCCTTTTGCGGCAATATATGGCTTTTTCTTAAAAAATGAGGTTATTACCTGGCATTTTTATCTTTCTAGTGTCATTGTCTTTGTGGCTCTTTATCTTTTTTATAAAGATGAAATGTTACAAACTGGTATGGAAATCGATCTATAAATATCAATTAAGCGCTTGATTTCCTTAAAAAAGATTCTGTTTCGGCAATCGTTGCTTTGGTCATAATATCTTGCAACTTGGCTGTGTTTTCTTTCGATTTTGGTGATAATGCATCATATTCCTTTAATGCTCGTCTACATATGTTAGCTATACTATCTTCAATTGCAGGAGTCTCCACCCCTTGTTTTTGGCAATCAGCTCGCAACTTTTTTAATGCTGGAGTATCCACCATCTCAATATCTGCAAATACTGTTATTGCACGTGTCACCGGATTTTCTTCACAATCTGTTGGTGCTCCCAAAGCACTAGACTTGTCTGCAGCTTGTATGTGCAGTATGGACCATACAACAAAGCAAATACTCAGACGTATTACCTTCATATCTCCCCCCTATCTATTTCCCTAGCAGTCCCTTATTGAGATTACTAAAATAGGATGGAATACTGCAATAATTATGCCCAAATATCTTCGCTACAGAAAATCCGTGTGCTTTTTTCAGCCAGAGAGATGGATATGCTCTTCCTAAATCCTCTACGGATATAAAATTTTGATTAGTTTTGGTAGATCAGACTTGCACAAATCTCCTTGTGCTATACGCTCTAAGATTTCTTGTGGCGTCCAACCTAAAAAGATTCACAAAAGTCCTCGGGGTTGTAATTGGGTGTGTGGTTGCTATATATTTTGTATACTTTCATAAAACCAGAGACACCATGATGCTGCGGTGTTACGTATGCTACAAAACTATATGACACATCCTTAATATCTATATTAATTTCTTCGACTGTTTCACGCGCAAAAGCTTGCTCATAACTTTCACCTGCAGCAACACAACCACCAACACTCGTGTCGAGCGCCAGCGGAAATAGTTTTTTTGTTGCAGTACGTCGTGGAATCCAGAGCTGACCTTTATCATTTTCTATGAAAGCATTTATGGCTCTAAAATTACCGCTGCCAAGCGTTTTATCAAGCTCGGTACGTTTTTTTTGACCAATAACCACATCATGCTCATCAACTATATCGATAATTTCTTCGTACATATATTTCCTGAAATAACATACAGCATTTGCATCAATTCATTAGAATAATTTGACACCCAACACCCTTGGCCGCATAAAGATTTTACTTGTGATACTCGAAGGATGGGGTGGGGGCAATCGCTATGCGAGATTAGGTAAAAAGGTTGGTGCCGGAGACTGGATTCGAACCAGCACAGTGTTTCCACCTCAGGCTTCTGAGACCTGCGCGTCTACCAATTTCGCCACCCCGGCATATACAATTTTTCCATAAATATGCTACTAAGAATACGGCATATCTTATAAAAACGCAAAATAGATCAATCTCCAAAATGGGTGGCTAAGAATGTATGTACCCGCTGAGCATATTGTTCAGGATAATCGCGCATAGCTGCGCCATGTATACCATCTTCCAAAAGCCATAAATCCTTCTTTGTTTCTTGCGCAGCTGCATAGAGTCTATACGCATTAGTAACTGGTGTCATGGTATCTGTTTGTGAATGAATAATAAGAATAGGACAATGAATCTTTTGAATAAATACAGCTGGAACCACATCAACCGGCCTACACCCACCACCCAGGAGTTCAAAAAGAGCCAAAACTGTTGGCATAAAAATAATTCTAGGCAGACCCGTTTGTGCTTCAAAAGCGTTGGCTACCTGCTCTTGAAGACTAGCAAATGAAGAATCTATAATAAGCGCTGGAAAAGTTGGCACCGTGCGCTGCTGCTCCTAATAATGTTGCTCCTCCCATAGAGACACCAATACCAATAAGCGGCAATCCCTTTGTTCGCGTGTCATGGGCAAGAAAATCAATTGCAGCATGCACATCCCGTTGTTCATAGCATCCTATAGAAATGAGCTCTCCACCACTTTGCCCATGCGCTCTAAAATCAAACAATAAGAAATTATCATCCGGAAAAAGCTGTAAAAAAGGTAGCATATGCTCTTTTGTCATACGGTATCCATGACACAAAAGTATATTTTTTTTCGCATTTTTTCTTACTATTAAATAACCATGCAAATCAATGCAATCACAGGTTCTTATAGCAACTTCTTGAGCGCCATAATCTTGCAGCAATTGTATGCGTTTTTTTTGATTTTTAGCCGCAGCTTCAGCAGACATTTCTTTACGATAGGTAGCCTGCCGTACTGCCCGGTATGAGATCAATAAAATCCCAAGTGCAACAAGCAGGAGGACATAGGTAAAATTTCTAATAATTCTTGTTATATCCATAGTCTATACATCCACTTTATCTGGCTATCTATCATGCTTATATATGGATTAGACCGTCTACAAAACCCTATCATTATCATTTTTCCCCCAACAACATATGAGCCCTCTATTCCCCCACTTGACACAATAACCCTAGTATAATCAAGCCAGCATTAAGTGTACAATGAATTAGCGTTTATAAGAACTAATCTTAGAAATCAACCATTTTTTTGCCAGATAAGAAGTGAAAATGCAGGTGAAAAACCGATTGCCCTGCATCCGGCCCATTATTGGTAATAAGCCTGAAGGACTGAGATCCTGACAACTTTGAGGCTATTTGCTTAGCCATCGAGGCTATTTTACCCACCAATGGCTCATCAGCATCATCCATGGCGCATATATCATGAATATGTTTTTTGGGCATAATAAGATAATGAATAGGCGCTTTTGGGGCTATATCTTGTATAACAATAATGTCATCATTTTCTGCTATAACTGTTGATGGAATCTCGCGGGCTATAATCTTGCAAAAAATACAGGAATTAGTCACCAAAAACTCTCCTTTTATCATTCATATACTAGCCGCCCACTTGTATCATGCTTCAAGAAGCTGAGGCCTTGCTGCAAGCTTGCCATCAACTCATTAAAGAATTTGGCGTGCCAGCTGTAGCCACACTGTAACATCGTAGTGTGAACCTATGTAGGCGAAGGTTGGTGCCGGGGGCCGGACTCGAACCGGCACAGTGTTGCCACCGCGGGATTTTGAGTCCCGTGCGTCTACCAATTCCGCCATCCCGGCTTTTTATGCTCTAAAAGCCATTAAAAAATATCAATCAATGTTTAAAAGTTTAGCCAAAAGCGACAGGATCGTCAAACAAAAGAACGGGATCTTATTACGTATGATAAAAGACTAAGACCGTGATAATCAATAAGACCAATAATTGAATTGGCCAGAAAAAGATTCTATACCATTCAAAGATTTTTTTATCAGCTATCCAGACGTTACTCTCCAATAAGGTATATAATGCCAACACACCAAATACTAAATAAATCATAAAAAAGAGATATTCTAAATAAAGGATATCACCGGTAATAAAACGGTCACGCAAAGAGCGATGCAATAAAGTAACTGCAAATATAAGGCCAGTATACGCCGAAAGTGCATATAAGCCCTGAATTTTTTGTTGCATTTGAATAGTAAAAATCCCATACAATATAAAAAATATAATAAGTACGGGTAAGAAGAATATAATAAAGTCGTATAACAAATTACGTTGCAAGTTAATTCTATATGCCAGATAGGGCGATTCTGGAACATTCTTATACAATGCCAGGCCAAAGGTAACATCATGTGGATACATGGCAAATGCAAAGAAACTTTTATTCATCTCATAACCAGATAACGTAAAGTCTTGCGAGATGCCGGGAATTGCTTTTGGTCTAATCGTACGATAATCCACCAATGATGGTATTAATAAAAATGGCTTTTCCAAGTTAGGATATTCCAAGCTAATTTCTAAGGTAATGGAGTCAAATGGATATTGCGTATAATGGAATTTTTGCTCAACAACGGCATTAAATTCCCATCCTATAATTGTCTCATCCCCTTCCTTGGTCTCATAAAGCTTACTTAAATGTGTTATCTCTACCCCTTCAAAAAAAACTTCTCGAATCAATGAAGTATCTATGTCTTTACCATAACGTTGCCACACATAACCTGCCATTCTAAGCGTTGTTGAGGTTGGAAAGGTAATAGAATAAATTTGTATACCGGTAGGAATCCCAATGGTTTGTGGCTCATTGATGTTTTGAGCATACAGATTACGTTCTTGTAAAAATCTCGTCACACGATTTTGGTCAATAAGGACGGTTCCTTGATTTTGATCAAATGTTGGCGTAAAGCGCACAAGGGTTAGTATTCCTAACAATGCTAGCGCTAAAATAATGGTGACTATCACAGAAATTCGCACACTGCTTATTGATGCTGCACTTAAAAAGTATAGGAAACTCACTAATAAACATAAAAGAAGAATAGTAAGCATTATAGTGATACAATATTGTCGTATGGCTATGTTTGGCAAAGCACCCTCTGTAGCAGGAAAAATACCGCTTATAATCCATTTATTTACTCCAACCATCTGGGCATATAACCGCATAGTTTCTCCAGTAGCTGGACTATAATAGCAATATAAACCCTCTTTACCCGCCAAAATATCATGAGCCACATTTAATAGCTCTCCACTACCTTCTTCCTCAGCAAGATTATACACAGTATCGCTTTCTAGAATGTGCCGCTCAACTGGGTGATAAATAAACGCTCCAGTCGATGACAATAAGATAGGATACCCATCATTTGAAATTTCTAGTGATTGCACTACATGCTTAATATTAGCAAGGTTGATCACCACATTAACTACCCCTAGAGCTTTTTGAGGATCTCCAACAGCAAAAAACGGTATCGAATATCCAACAAGCATACTATCTATCTCTGATTCTATATAGGGATCAAACCATAACAGTCCATGTTTTTTTATCGCCCCAGTATACCATGCCCAATTTGCAGGATCTAAAACGTTACCAACCTTTTCGCCTTCAGTTGTATAATCATAGACATCTGCCAATTGCTGCGTACTGATCTTCTTATCTTTTTTATACATGTAGAGAGCATATAAGCGTTTATCTGCTGCATACTGATATGGCTCCCATGCTATAGTAATACCATGCACAAATGAAAATTGTTTTAAATCACGCGTTACGCGCGCAGGTATATCGTCTTTCTTTAAATATCCTGTAGATAAATGATATGCCAATGATGATCCAATAGATTGAGCTTCATCAAGCAATCTATTCAATTCTTCCTTACCACTAATAACAGCTTCTTTAGCTTTTTGTTCTATATTTTGAAATCCCGCATGATACGTGTGTACAAATACATATATCTTACTACATAATATCAACACCAATAGACCACATGCTATTTTTAAGATGAATGGCAAAACCCAATTTTTACTGATAGCAGTCCATAGGGCTTGATGCCAGATAGGGTTTATATAAATACCATACAAGAGCAACACAACGCCTAACAACAATAGCAGCGCTGCAAAAATAAAAAATTTATTATAGGGATGTTCGACTTCAGCAACATTTTTTCTAGCCGCTACCCCCCAGTCAACTTTAGGTATGTAGTCCCATGCCGAAATCGTGGCAACTCCACCCTGCTCAATTTCACCTGCACCCGCATGCCCAAATGATGCGATCCCTAATGGGTTTGAACTATGAAGAATTTCTCTATAGGAATAGAAACTTTTAAAAGCTTTCGTTTGCTCTATACGAGAATTACTGATATAAATGAGGCCATTTACACCATAATAATTAGCATTACCAAAAACAATATCCCCTGTGCTTCCCAAACCAATATATTCATGCATTATATTAGTTATCGCGTCATTGGACACCTGGCATGCCATAACACCAATTATAGCCTTATTTTTAAAGATAGGCATGCTGATATAAAGCGCAGGAATCTTTAATATGGGATCATAGAGATAATCTGATATATCAAGCGTTGAGGTCATGATAACACGCATAAAAGAATCTCCCAACGCAGAAACTCCTTTAAAGTTCTCTACAACCCTAACATCTTTATAAGCGGGTGATACGTTTGAAAACACAACACGCCCATCAAGATCTATTAATATTCTGTTGTTATAATTATAATTACTGCTGTTTTCGCTAAAAAATTTCTGAATATCTTCATGATATTGTTCATCATTTTTTTTGTCATTGTTACTTAACGCTTCAATAACAGTTGCTATATAAGGATCTCGAACTATATATTCCTCATGCTTAATCTGGGCTTTCAATAAATCATCTATACGTGCAATACGATCATGCAATTGCCCAACAAGCCATCCCTGAAATTGTCTTGTAGTAGAGTTTTTTGCATACAAATAATAACCATACATACCGCAGGCTGCTATAAAACAACAAGCGACTGTGCTCATTACAAATTTAAATCGCCATGCATGGGCGTCATTATTATTTATGCGGTATGAGTCCATTGATTTCCCCATTCTTCATATAATTTCTTCAAAAATAAATCCCACGAAGCTTTATCTTGATAGTGAGGATATGCCACTGGCCGTATGCTTTTTTTAGATCTCCATACAATATCAAATTGATTGTCATAACGAATTCTACCTACAAAAATCTCTCGCCATGCTTGATTGTGTTCATCTAGATAAATAATGCTACCCGGGCCATCAAATACCTGATTTTTAAGGGATTGCAGCACCGCCGCCACATCAGTTGTGTGAGCAGCTTCCACTGCTTGGGCCCATAAATAAACATTATCATAGGCAGATTCCATAGTATTGCTAATAACACGGCGTTGGCCAAATCTATTTTGGAAAGCACTAATAAAGCGAGAGTTTTCTGGGCGATTAATACTTTGAAAATAATTAAGCACCGCATAATCACCGGCCATCGCGGTAGTGCCCATAACACTTAATTCTGGTTCAGCAATATTAAATGATATTGTTGTAATTTGTTCAGGAGCTAGATCTTCTGCGCGCATCCGCTCAAAAAAAATCTTATTAGTTATCCCATCAATAGTATTAAAAACAACTTCTGGTCGATTTTTCTTAATAGCTTGAATAACAGGATCAACATCATTGCTGCCCAATGGAATATACATCTCACCAATAATCTGGGCCCCCAACAATGCTGCTTTATACTTTACGATCTCATGTACAGCATGTGAATAAAGAGAATCTCATATTCAATTGTAAAAAAAATTTTTTTCCAAGATTATGAAAACCCCACATAACTGCGGGAATAATAGACTGATTGGGAGCAGCTCCGGTATACACAATGTGAGAAGATTCTTCAAGCCCCTCATAGTGTACCGGATAAAAAAGAATACAATTTTCTTGCTCAACAATAGGTTTTACTCGCTTACGACTAGCGGAGCTCCAACACCCAAAAATAAAACTAACATGATGATTATGTATTAATTCCAGAGCCCCCTTTTCAAATTCCTTTTCATCCGATTTGCCATCAACAATAATTGGTTCAATCTGTCTCCCCATGACGCCACCTTTGGCATTGATTTCTTCTACGGCCAACAGTGTGGCATCTACCACATTCTTTTCATTCTCGCTCAAAATACCGGTCAAAGAATGCAAAATACCAATCTTAATAGGCGTTTTTTTCTGCTCACGCGAAACAATAAACCAAGCAGCCACAGCCGCGCCTGCTATGCCCAGCAATAATGCTATACCATACTTTATATATCGTTTCATGGTTCTCCTAATCTCTATGCATAGTTACATGTATCATCGAGATAAATCAAGAAACAAAAAAAAATTGTGAACAGACTTTGTGTAAAAGGTTATATGTATTAATGGGCTGTATACGAAATTTGCAATATCGGAAGATAAATAGCAAAAATAAGCACCATAATAAGTAAGCCAAGAATAACGAGTAATAACGGTTGAAATAACTTAGTGATAAGTTCTAACTATAAGAGCCATCCGTCTTGAATACATATCCTCAGCACGCTCCAACATAAGGCCCAAGGTACCCGATCTTTCCAACTTTAATAAGCACTATCAGATCTTGTTTGAATAATTGTACTGGATGTTGTGCCATTGCAACACTCGAAAGGTTTAACATTAATCTCTTGCTCAAGATATACAATATGCTCTTGTAGCACTGCAAGCGCATTCGATTTTTCAGCTAGTGCAAGAGCCGCCGGCAATGATGCCCCCCGCGCAAGTATCAATGCTGCAGAGCGCAGGAAAATCATTAATGATGCCTGCTCTAGAATCATTCCCAGATAGGGCAATCGCAACCATAATCGTGCAAGATTTTGTCTGCCAAATGGTGAGCTGGTATAATTGTGTAGGATTAATATACTCGATCAGACCAATGTCCACAAATAGCATGTGCCGACTGCATAAAAAGCTGCTGAACGTTAATAAAACGGGTAAGCAAGGGTAGCTCTTGCTCTAAACGTTGCAAACATAACAGCAAAGCGTGGAATAACCGCTACCACAATAATAAAAGCTATCAAAAAAAAGAATAATAACGTAAGGCATGGCATCAGAGCCGCAGAACGAATCTGTTTTTTAAAGTTTTGTAGAGTCTCGATAGATAGCCACAACATCTCAAGTGCTGTTGCCAAAGCAGCTCCTTCTTGCCCCACGTATACCATATGCACCGTTATATAATCAAAAATAGTTGGATAACGCTCCAGCGCTCTACTCAAGGTTACCCCCGCATGAACCTGCTTAATCACATCAACAATAATTTTTTGTAAAGCTGGGTGATCTATCTGCTCACTGACAATAACAAGAGCCTCTGGCAATAGAATGCCTGCCTGTAATAAGACCCCAAAGGCTTCTGAAAAAGAGTATCGTATCTGTTACACGCACTGCCCGTTGCATCAAAGGATCGCGTGTTTTTTTTGCTCTGAGTAATGCGATATCTCGTTTTATTAATAAGCTATCAAGCTCCTTTTCTGACTGAGCAAATGATCTACCCCTGCGTATATGGCCATGCAATGATATACCTTGCCAACTAAAATAGGGCATATACTCATACCTTAATATTCAGCTGCCGCTCTAGTGCCAATGCTGCCATAACGATATCTAATGTTATAGGCGCATTGATATTGATTAACTTAATTCTACCGGTAGCCCCCGCGATAATACCAAATTTTCCTGCGGCAACTTCAATGCCTTTGCCAATAAAGTAATTATTTCTTGATTGGCTAGCCCTCGTTCGGGAGGGCTTTTTATATAACATTTTAATTTTCCTGCTTTATCAAGTACCCACTGCTGCTTGCCCGAGCTGGGAACCACCTTAACCTCGATGATCAATGCCATATACTACTTTACGCCTTTATAATTCCCAATGCCTTTAAGACTTGCTCAAAGGTGATATCATGATCGGTAATCTTGATTTTCTTCTCATAACGCTCTCTACCATGCACTATTCTCACCTTACTTTTAGGGATACCAATTGCCTGGGCAACAACAGTGATAAGCTCTTTGTTGGCATCCTCAGTTAATGGCTCATAGGTAAGATGACATTGTAATCTATCTGCATGATCCAATACCCATTTAACATGACCCTTTTTTTCCAACAAAGTAACATCAAACTCACAAGGCATTGCTTTCTCCTTATATAACATAATGTATTATTACCTACTCTCCATAACCGCTAGAAACTAGGCTATACTAACTAGAAAAATATAGTAAAGACTTGCATAAAATGCTGGATAGCTTATTCTGTAGATACTTGACATTTTTTGATACAAGGAGAGATGGCTGAGTGGTCTAAAGCGCTTGCCTGCTAAGCAAGAGTCTGGTTAAACCGGGCGCGAGGGTTCGAATCCCTCTCTCTCCACCAGTCTTTTATCCCAATGTTGCCAAAGGCAATAATTGGCAACCCCGTAATGGCTCGAACTATAATAAGCCAGAACTTAACAGTTCAAAAGTATGTGCTTTTGATAATAAGAGAAACGAGGGTCTCAATTTTAATTCAAAATTGGGCAAACAGGGGGCTAACTACACTGGAGAGAAGCCTACAGAAAGTTTGCATATTAAAAATGTTGTACCTTCAAGAAATATTGAAATATACTCATCTCATATATCAAAAATATATGCGCCCATAGCTCAACTGGATAGAGCATCAGACTACGGATCTGAAGGTTAGAGGTTCGACTCCTCTTGGGCGCACCACCCTTTTTTACCCAAACTCGCAAAAGCTCTGCTTGGGACCCAAATATTCGCTTACCTGTCCGCCCAAAACTTTAGCGGCAGTTAAATCCGGGCCTTCAAGACCTTACCCCTATGTTGTTAGAACAACGATTGCGGCCCCCGCAAGAGCTCGTTGGTAAGCCCCCATAGCTTAACCTCTTTAACCCTGTGTCGGCTGCCGCTTTTTTTACTTCGGCTTCTGAAAAAATACCCGCTTTTTCCAAAAAACGGCATGAGCATGGAATGAACATAATAGACTTACACTTGCAATAACTACTTTATAGCGATGCTTCATCATAATACCCCTTTACCAATTCCACTAATATCCCTTATTATTTACCTAGTATCATTATTACTGTTATAGCAAAAAAATTACGCTAAAATACATAGTTTTAGCTATCTGCCTACAGCAATATATCTTCTCAAGATTTTTCCCTTGCTCAGTTTGCATATACCCTGCTATAGTAATCCAAATTAAAAAAACATTTAAAGCAAGGTGCTAGATAGATGCAGCAAGACAATCCCAACATACGTTTTATTATGTCTCTAGGCTTTTTCAAAGCCCTTACCAAACATTCTTCTGTACAACAAATTATCCTCTATGGATCAAGAGCCCGTAATACCGCCCAAGAACGCTCTGACATAGACTTGGCTATTGTATGCCCGCATGCTAGCGACAAAGATTGGATTATGGTGCTCGAGGATGTTGATAATGCTGATACATTATTAACCATCGATTGCGTACGTTATGACCAACTTTCAGAGACTAATCAACTCAAGCAGATGATAGATCAAGAAGGTATAATAATTTTTACTAGGAATCCAAAATGAATAACCAAGTAAAGCTCGCTTTTCAAAAAGCTGGTAAAACATTAACCGCCTTAGAAGCCATAGTGTATAAACCTATTGCCCATGATTATAACAAGTAATTATATGAAAAAGCTCGTCATTATTTTTTCTATACTGAGTGCTCTTGCAACTAGCTATTATATATATCGCATTATAAGCAAACCCCAATCACCCTTTAAAAAATATGCCCAGTCAATCCCCGGCACCTATCGCATAGGGTTTACCAACCTCGATCAAGAGCTATCCAATCAGCCACTTACCATACAAGGCACAATCCCCACCTGGCTTAATGGCACCCTACTGCGCAATGGCCCAGCGCAATTTTATACTGATAGTTCATGGGTTACTAACTGGTTCGATGGGCTTGCCATGATTCATGCATTTACTCTGCATAACGGTACTGTTACGTATAGCAATAAATTCCTTAAGACAACAGATTATGTCTATGTACAAAAAACTGGCACTATGAACTATGCAGGATTTATGCAAGATCCATGCGGATCACTGTTTAAAAATCTTTTTTCGTTGTTTATACATGATGAACTGGCAGGTATGCCTGCAATCCCCAATGCGAATGTCTCCTTTACTTCTTACGCAGACCGCTTAGCCGCTTTGACTGAGATTCCATTGCCCGTAGAGTTTGATCCCCAGACTCTTGAAACGTTAGGTGTGATTGAGTACGCAGATCAACTGCCCAAAAAAAACATACACGATACGCCCCATCCCCATTATGATCCGGTGGCCCATGAGCACATCGGTTACTTTACCCATTTTGGCAATCCCAGCACCGTTAACCTATACAGCATTGCTGATGGCCAAACCAGTCGCCGAATCATTGCCTCATATGAGGCTGCAGAACCATCCTATATGCACAGTTTTGCCATAACACAGCAGTATGCCATCCTTACCGCATTGCCGCTGGTTGTTAGTCCCACTGATCTTTTGTATGGTAATGCCTTTATAAAAAGTTTTAGATGGAAACCTGAATTGGGCACCAAGCTTATTGTCATTAACCGCCACACTGGTGCAATCCAAGGATCATACCAAGCACCACCATTTTTTGCATTCCACACCGTTAATGCCTATGAACAAGACTCCACAATAATCTTAGATGTTATAACCTATCCAGATGCATCAAGTCTTGATCAAGCCCTATTTGCAACATTACTAGAGCCTACGCATCATGATACTGCAACAAGTAGCAAGCTTCATCGCTATACTATTAATCTTACCAACACTACCGTGACTGATACCATTCTTACGCATGCTACTATTGAATTACCCCGCATTAATTATGCGTTCAATGGCAAACCTTATACCTACCTCTATGCGGAAGAATATAAACAAACACGCCATTATGTTGCTGATGGTTTAATTAAAATTAATGTAAACACTGGTGCTACCGTGCAATGGCATGCAGATAACTGCTTTCCTGGAGAGCCTGTTTTTATAGCACATCCGACCAGTAGCCATGAAGACGATGGAGTAGTGCTCTCTGTCGTTCTTGACGTGGCACGAGGAAACTCTTTCTTGCTCGTTCTTGATGCGCATACTTTTACCGAGATTGCTCGCTCCTATGCACCACACCATATACCATTTGGTATTCATGGCAGCTATTTCCCACAAAAATTTTAATGATTCATTTCATTTCCAAAATCTTAGCCGTATAATCATACAATAATCATAGCGGTACAACATTCAGTCGTGTGGAGAATTGGTTATGACACAAGTGGTAGTTTTATTTGTAAAATGTTTGGCTCTTGGTTTTTCAATTGCCATGATCCTAGGGCCAATTGCTGTATTGTGCATCCAACAAACACTCACTAATGGATTTGCTGCTGGATTTGCTGTGGGATTGGGAGTCGCTACTGCAGATGGAATATTTGCTGTTGTTGCTGGCTTGGGCTTGAGTTTTGTTGCTCATTTTCTCATTGGTCAACAGTTCTGGTTACAGCTTATTGGCGGCGCATTTTTATGCTACTTGGGTATCCGCACCCTACTCAATAACTTGCAGGCTCCTGCTATTATATTAACATCACATCATTTACGTACACTCTATGGCTCAACATTATTACTCACTCTTACCAACCCACTCACCCTCATCTCCTTTTCTGCGTTATTAGCAGGTGTTAATATTATTAATCCGGGCATACCATCTTTGTTGTATGCAGCTCTACTTTTTTGCAGCTTTTTTATAGGATCAGCGGTATGGTGGCTCATTCTGAGTGGCTCCTTAAGCATGTTTCGCACCAAAATAACACCCGCTTTTATTCAGCGCATCAATACTATCGCTGGCACCTTGCTCATTGCTTTCGGGTCTGCCGCTATTATTAATAGTTTTACCGCGATTATTAGATTGTAATAGTTGACCAACTCATTGAAATCGGTACAATAAATACCATCGTGTGAAATTACCAAGCAATTCCTGGAGAGGTGGCAGAGTGGTCGATTGCGGCGGTCTTGAAAACCGTTGTCCCTAATAAGGACCGTGGGTTCGAATCCCACCCTCTCCTCCAGCTTTGGCCAAGGCTTGAGCTGGTATCCTATTTGTCATAGTGAATTAATTGATATTAATCCCATACCTGGATGCACCCGTTTCTGTTGACCACTCCCCATTCAATCTTAAAACTTTATATTGACTTGCATGTCTAAAAATGGTTTTAAACTATAGAGAGTGTCTGTAATGTATAACCTCTCTTCCAGGATGGTGATGAATGATAAATGCCAAAAAAAGAGATCTGCTGTATTCCATGCTGATTATACACACCTTAGTTTCAGCACATGATAATAATAGGTATAGTCCAGTGTGCCAGTCTCGGTTATCTTCCAAGCCTAAACGAGTACCCTCTGTCTTTACTTTTGATGTAAATACTACCAAATTATCATATGCTCAGATAGAAACTAAGCAGCCAATAAAAGCAATAAAACCTTCGCAGGGACCACAACCATCACCTGCCCAGATGGAAAAGTATAAGAATAGCCCGTTATTTCGTTTCCTGTTATGGATATGCTGATTTATGAGCTCTTTTTCACGAGGCGCCAAAAATTAACGGTTGCAATAATATCGAGATTATGACGATCAGCGCATACTTGGACTGCTCGCTGTACATCAGGGCACAACCAATCGTCTCCGACAATTATAGCGTTTGGAAACAATGCATAGGTCATTTCTACATCGGCCAATACCGCATCAAAGTCATGCGACGCATCTATATATACAAGATCGGGAACCAAGCCTGCTTGCGCGATTTCTTGCAATCCTTCCAACGTTGTTGTCTTCATGGGTAGTAAACGATCTCTTATAGGCCCAACACGTGACCAAGAATGTTTCATACAGATTGGCCAACTTCCACTTATAGCGTGGATTCTCCTGCATTTCAGAGCTACCCTCCCAATGATCAATGGCGATAAGCCGCGCATGTGGCACATGATCGAGCATAAAGCGAGCTGATGCCCCCAACCAAGAACCTAATTCTACGATAAGCTTGAGATCTTCAGCTGAGAACTTCTTTGATCTGATCATAATCATACACAACGTTTCTTCATCTGGATTTACTGCAGGCTTTACAACCGGCCATGTATATTTATCTGCAAGGCGCTCGAATGAGCAACTATGTGATGCTACCATTATTCCAATAACCACACTCCATACTCTACGATGCGTGTTCATGCTACATTCCTTATTTTTTATTACCTAATACATCATCGTCACATCTTATGATGCTTGGTATAATAGTCAACCCTTACAGTGCTTGACCATATAAAAAACTCTATAGTATTGTAACAATACTCGTGCTTTCCAAAAAAAGAGGATGGCCATGGATTTTTATTTACATCAGCCAATGCCCTGCGTAATCGTCTTGAGAAGGCCCATATTCTATCCTAGCAAGCCTCCATTTGATTCTTCCTTGCTTGTTTGCTACGTTACATACTATTAAACTGTTATAATAAAAAAACGAGGATGTAATGATTAAAAAAATAGTCATACCTATGATGTTATCGAGTATAATCTTTCATAACTGTTTTGGTGCTCCTGTGGAAAACAAAGTAACCTATTCTATTAAAACTAAAGGTTGTGGATCTGTAGCAAAGAAGATGAGCATGGTTGATGTCCATTATACCGGCTGGCTTGAAGATAAAAATAACCCCGGCCATCCGGACCTTAAAAAGAATTTGATAGCAGCCATGATCGCAACCAATCATTCACCTTTATCCTTGGCGCAGGACAAGTCATTAGAGGTTGGGATCAGGGTGTGCAAGGCATGCAGGTGGGTGAAATACGCCGCCTTGTCATTCCTGCAGAGCATGCATACGGTAAAGGCGGCATTCCTGGAACAATCCCCCCTAATGCAACACTCATCTTTGATGTTGAGCTGTTAAAAGTTCTGTAAAACATACTATTGCATTGATAATAAAAAAGGCAGTATGAACTACTGTCTTTTTTATTAATAAAGATAATTAGGCAAACGGACCTCATAACCGGTATAGCCACCTTCAAAATCTACCGCACGATCGGCAACGCAGCCAACAATATCATACTCCACTGCTAACTGCATGCGTATCTTCAATTTCCAAAGTGCTACTGATTCTAGGCAATCTTCTGGCATCAAGATAATCCGCTCAAAAAAGCGATACCCGGCCTTTTTAAGTTCATGCACGGTTGCATCATAATTGAGAGCATCGCGAGCGCTTAAAAAAATAATGGTATAACCCAACCGTACGAGCTTTTTGTACAACCATGCTACTGGCCGAATAATGCATGGTTTGTCATATGTGCGCGATTCTATCAGCTGGGGTTGCTGCGACCAGATAAAATAGATATCATCAAACCATTGATAACTATAGACTACCGTATCATCAATATCAAAAATAATAAGACTTCTTGCCGTTACACAATGGCGCTTAAACACTTCTAATGCTTGCGCACATATATCATATACATCATACTCATACACATGTGCATAATAATTGCACAGCTGCTGTTTGCGATGTTCAAGTAACTGCCTATCGGCTGTTTGCTCATGCTCTAGAAGTGCTCGCTTAAGATGCATAGGCTTGCCTAATACAAGCTGAACATTACAAGAAGCTGCGCCTATAACACTCAGATAAAAAACAATGATATGCTTCATTACCGTGCTCCCATAAAAACTAACTGCCTTCGTGAACACAATTGATGGTCACGAATCTATTGGCAAAGATAATAATCATTTGGTATCTTTGATCAATCTTTACTTTTATATACAAGGAGATCCCTATGGAACCACATATTGGATTAACACCCGCCCATCGCAAAGAATGTGCTGCGCTACTCAACAAATTACTTGCTGATGAAGCAGTGCTCTACATTAAAACATTGAATTATCATTGGAACATTATTAGCCCAGATTTTGCTCCTATGCATGCATTTTTTCAAACCCAATATGAACAACTACTCACCATCACCGATGATGTTGCTGAACGAGCTCGTGCATTAGGAGAGCCCGCTTTTGGTACCATGAAAGAATTTCTAGGCAACACGCAACTGAAAGAAGAGTCTGGGGTTCCAACTAAAGAGGTGATGGTTAAAAACTTGCTCAATGACCATGAAGCTATCATCCGCTCCATACGGGTTACTCAAAAAATTGCTATGGATGAATATAATGATGCGGGTACCAATAATTTTTTATGTGAATTATTAGAAAAACATGAAAAAATGGCATGGATGCTCCGCTCATTTATAACTCGCTAGCATATGCCCATCCCCACACTTGAGACGTCATCGCTCCTCTTGCGTTCTTTGCATAACCAAGATGCAGCTGCTATATTTGCCTACGCATCAAATCCATTAGTTACGCAATTTACGCAATGGGATGCTCATATGTCTGTTAATCAGACCTTGCGTTTTATACACAACCATCGCAATAAACCTTTATGGGCTGTGGTAGACAAAACAACAGGTCACGTAATTGGCGAATGTGGCTTTATACGCATAGAAGGTAATAGTGCGGAGATCCACTGTGCATTTGCCCCAGCATATTGGGGCAAGGGAATTGCGCACCAAGCTATGCAACACCTCATTGATTTTGGCTTTGCAGAATACAGAATAACAACTATGCATGCATGGATACTAGCGCCCAATAGAAGATCATTACACCTGGCACAGGCATTACAGATGGAGCATGCAACAACCTTACACTCTGCTTGGCAGAATGGTGCTACGCTCTATGATGTAGAAGTTTATTGTTTAAAAAAAGGATGCTATGAATAGTACCAATCAACCACACCAGCGCTACTCGATTAAAGATTTTTTGCCCCTCATCAGTATAGTGTTAATCATTATCGCTCTTACAATGGGCAAACACATGGTGACGGATAGCTGGTCTGCCCATACTTGTATGACAAATTTTATGGGTTTCTTCTTTCTGGTTTTTGGCATTTTTAAAATTATTAATCTTAAAAACTTTGCCTCTGCTTATGCAATGTATGATCTAATTGCGAGCAAAAGCCGTATCTACAGTTTGATGTACCCATTCATTGAACTTGCCTTAGGCCTACTGTATCTTACGGATCTATTTCCACTGTTTACTCATGTGTGCACTATGATTCTTATGCTGATAAGTGCTGCTGGTGTGGGATATGCCTTGTATAGAGGGGATCACCTAGTATGCGCATGTCTAGGAACTGTTTTTAAAATCCCTATGACGTATGTCACGCTCTTGGAAGATTTGCTGATGGCCTTTATGGCCTTTTTAATGCTCATATTTTAAATTAACGCAGGGGCAGTTGAATGCCCCTGCAGTTTTATACTCTAGAGATAAAATCCTGACGTAACAACGTAACGTTTACCACCTTTATCTACTGGCTCAATAAAATTAACTTTTGTTGCACCATTGAGATTGTAGGTAACAATACCAGAACCACGTTGCGCACTATTAATCATAACATTAACATAGGCTTTGCCGGTATCATCACGCATATTGAGCATATTCTTCCAGATGCGCTCAAAATTATCGCCATCGACAAAACATACACCCGATGCGTCTACTACAAATAAATGAATATCACCTCGAATAAACTTACCACCTTCCTTAGTGAATGCTCTGAATGATTCATCTGGCTCATGATTTTTTAAGTAATCGGCACCACTTTTTGTCAATTGGATCATTGTTTCTCGTTTGGTGATAGGATACAAACCACACGTGATAACAAAATCTTTAACGCCTAAATTAACTTTTTCAACATAGGTTGATCTAAATGCATTTTTATCTTTATAATCAACCCAACCACCACCATCTTTTGCTTTTTTAATGATCTCACGCACATAATATAAGCCATCTTCATCTTGCACATTATACATATTAGTGCCGACTAATGACGCATTGCCGCCATTAGCGATGCACATGCCCTCCATATCAAAAAGCACTAAGAATAGATCGCCATAGCGGAATGAGTTATCTGATCTCTCAGTAAATGCTCTAACAGCTTGAGATTCACCATTGCCCTTAAGATATCTATAACCACGTTGTACGAGATTGGCGACCTGATTACGATCCGCATCTGGATAATAACCGCAGGCGATAAAATAATATTTCCCTTGAGCATCAACAACTTTTTCTGCATACGTTCTTTTCAAGGCATTCTTTGATAAATACTCTATCCAAATACCAGTGCCCAAATCGGTATCTTTTAACCGTGCTACAATATTTTGGTTAACCAAATTGCCCGCTGAATCACGATAGTTCCATGCATTGGTTCCTATGATACCTGGCAAATCACCATGTGCTAATTGCAAACCATGAAAATCAAGCGCATACAGATACAGGTCTCCAAAAACAAATTTTCCCAGTGGATAGCTAAAGGTACTGAACGCCTCCTCCTTAGGGCGACCTTCTTTTATTGTTTGGTTAAATACTGAGACAGCACCTTTTACCAATGTGACTACCGCGTCTTCCTTAGATTGTGGATAATAACCTGCGCCAATGATATATGATTTATCGGCTTTATGGAGCTCTCGCACATATGACTTTTTAGTTGCATTACGCCACTGATAAATAACCCAACCACCACCAGCATGCGCACGATCTATCATATTTTGTACTATAGGATTGCCATAGGTATCTTTAAGATTAGTTAAATTTTGCCATATTAATTCTTCTTGCTGATTTACTAGGCACGTACCTTTATTATCATAGACAAAAAGATATAATTCGCCCTTTCTAAATCTCTTGTCATACAAAAATGCTGTAAAGGCCTCATCTTCTGTATGATTTTTTAAAAATGATATGCCATAGTCCACAAGATCCGCTATATCTTTTTCTTTGGATCTCTGATCAAATTCTCGATCACCGGTTAATGCAGGTTCCTGTATAACATTTGCCGATGGCAATTGCTCTTGAGCAGCTGATTCCTCCTGGTTTGATTGCTCGCGCTCCATTGTTTTTTCTTGCCGTGCTGGTGCTTGTTCTGGTTGCGTCGCTGGTCGTGCTGGTTGTACAAATGGCTCTTCATTTTCTTGCGCAACATTGACTTCGGGCGTTTCTTCCTCTGATTCAACGAGTGCATCGCCAGTAGCTTCTTGTTGGACTGGCTCCTGCTCAGTCTCCAGAGCAACTTCTTCTAACGCATCATGCTGTTGATCAGAAGGAGTTTGATCCACTGCATCTTCAGCATCCATATGCAGAGCAATGGCGGTAGTATCGATACTCTTTTTCAGATGGGTCTTATTCGATTTTCTATGACTTCTCCAAAAAGTATGGGTATGGGGAATATAACCTGTTATTACAAGAATCCATGCAATCATTATAATGAGTTTTTTCACTGCCTACTCTCCTTTTTATATCTGGTCTTTTAATTAGTCTCGTTGCTTGCCGGTAAAGGTCAAAAGCATCAAAAATAAGTTAATGAAATCTAAATAAAGCACCATTGCACCCAGCAAGGCAACTTTACGCATTTCTTGGCTCATAGAAAGCAGCTGATATCCCATTTGCTTGATTTTTTGCATATCTGCCGCGGTAAGCGCAGTAAATACAAGAACCCCAATACCTGACAACACATAATCCAGCGTAGAGTTTTGTAAAAATGCATTTACAATAAAGCCAAGAATCAGGCCTATCAAGGCCATAGTTCCTATGCTGCGTACCGTGCTTAAATCTGCTTTAGTTGTATAACCATACAAGCACATAAGACCAAACATGCCTGCGGTTATAAAGAACGTTTGATAGATAGAACCAATGTCATAGACAATAAATATAGCCGATAGTGTGAGCCCTAATGAAGCTGCATAGAGCATAAACAATATGATGCCAACACTATAACTTATACGCATTAAAAAAAAGCTTAAGATAGAAACCAATGCAAGCTGCCCAATAAAAATAGCGATTAAGGCCCAGTAATTTTTAAATATGGCCTGCATAAGCATTGGCTGCGTTGACACATAATAGGCAACACCAGCCGATACGCTAAGTGCCGCAGTCATCCATCCATAAACACGGTACATAAAATCGGCCATGCTGCTTTGCATCATATGTTCTTCAACATTGTATCTATAATCTGTATACATAGTAACTCCTTATAATAGTTCGTTTTTTAGTTTCTCGCGCTCTAGAGTACCGTACCGGTATCTAGAATTCTTCTTCAATCTTTTGCTAATATTAATCTACTTCTTGCATAGTTTTATTCAGTTATAGTAAACATATAACAATTACACCAGCGTTTTTTAAAAAAAGGAGAGCATTGTGAAAAAAGTTATGGTAGTAAGCATGTGTATTAGTATAGCACTTTTATTGGATGGCGGCACCCCCATCTTTGGCAGTGGCTGGGGTTCTGATGAAACCAATATACATGGGGATAAAAAGCAAGCAATTAATTTTTATGGCGTTTTAACCACCCAACAAGATAAGCAGTATACGGTAGATAATATAGCAATTGGTAGAGAAACTAAGCACATACGCATGTATGAGATGCCCGATATGGAACATACCCATCCTGAAAAAAAAAGTGATGATGATACTAATAATGAAGTTATCATTATGCTCGAGCAAGACCCAAAAGATGGCATAGTAACCAAAATTGATCTCTCTGAAGTGGCAGAAATAACCGTCCCCCATCCAGATACCGTTTTTAGATATCAAAAACGCACCGGTTCTAGAAAAGTTGATTATATTGAGGTAGTTGTAGTCTCGAATGATACCGTCAAAACAAAAAACAGTTACCTGCTTGATCTAGGTAGAAAGCTAACCTGTGACCAACGCAATGAGGCAGGCCCCATCGAACAGGAGGTTCCTTTTAAAGCAATAGAAAGCTTAGTGATCAAAGGATATAGTTATCGGGATGAACGCAAAGAAAAAAAAGATAAAAAATCCAAGAAAGAGACTATACACAGCTCTGCGCAAAATTAATGCCGCATTCTATGATAAACCATAGATTTTTTTATCGTATGCAGTAGCATAATGATTATATTCAAGTAACCCTTTTTTAATCAGACAAAGGATGTCGCATGGCACTAGCAATTACACAAGATAATTTTGATAAAGAAATAACCCAATCATCCACGCCTATAGTACTTGATGTTTATGCCTCTTGGTGCGGTCCTTGCCAGCAAATGCATCCCATTGTTGAAGCATTAGAAAAAGAACTCAAAAGTAAATATAAGTTCGCAAAGCTTAACGTGGATGAGGCGCGTGATCTTTCAATTCGTTATGGGGTAACATCGGTCCCAACTTTCATCTTTATTAAAAATGGTGAAGTTAAGGGCAAAGAAACTGGCTATATGAGCATGGATGAGCTTAAAGAGAAGATTGAAAAATATCTAGGATAACCACCTGAAAAATCCAAGTGCTACACGATAGAGGAGCACAGTATAATTCTCTGCTCCTCTTAGTTTTTATATAAGCGCTTATTCCTGCATTATTTTAAGCTGATTTCTGACCTGCGTAAGGGCGTCTTGTACTGATGCACATTCCAAAAAATTCTTTCCTAGCGCTTTGCGCAACTGTTCTAATATAAGATCCTTTTCAGCCCCGCTACAATACTTTTCTATACCCGTGTATGCTTTATCAATCTCATCTGACTTTGTGATATGTAGCTTTATTTGATACTCAAGATCTTCCTGTTTTAACAGCAATGCCGTTCTGTTTGCTTTCTGTTCTGCTTGAGCAAGAGGAAAATTTTGTTGCCCTGCAGAAATTTCTACCGCAGGCTTTGCCAGTTGACTTTGGCTTGCGGTGATGCCCGCAACAGTCAATAGCATTACCATACATAGTAGCTGAAAGTTCATGTATCACTCCTGCATATAGTTATTTCCATCAAGCTCCTGCTTTCTTTATGTTCTTAATAAAGCCCTCAAATGAACTAGTCCGGCACCCCTATGCCTTCTTATCTTGCACTTCATAGCCCAATGCTTTGAGCTTATCCCGCAGCTCATCCGAACGTGCCCAATTTTTTGCCAACCGTGCAGCTTCTCGCTCTTTAATAAGCTGTTCAATTTCAGGCGTCATGGCAACAGTTTTTTCTGGTATTGGTTTTAAATCAAGACCAAGAATAGCCACGATAAAGCTTTTTATACGCTGTAGTTCTTGAGGCTTATCATGCAACGCAGGTAAACGCTCAAAGAGTACGCCAAACATACCGGGCGTATTTAAATCATCAAGCAAGAACTCAAGCATTTTTTGCACCGTATCCGATTGCATTTCGTCCATAAGCAGAGGCTTTTTTTGTACTTCAATCCCTTCAAACAATTTGCACAAGCGCTTATAACTTTTCTGTACCGCTTGCAAATCATCAAATGAAAATTCTAATGGCGCTCTATAATGATGGTTGAGGATATAAAATCTGACTACCATCGGGTCAAATTGCTCAAACACCTGACGAAGCGTAAAAAAATTGCCCAATGACTTAGACATTTTTTCTTGATTGATTCTAACAAGACCATTATGCACCCAATAGCGGGCAAAGGGAGCTCCATACAGCCCTTCAGATTGTGCTATCTCATTTTCATGATGAGGAAAAACCAAATCTAATCCACCAGCATGAATATCAATATGATTGCCCAGATATTTTGATGCCATTGCTGAGCATTCAATGGCCCACCCTGGTCTGCCATATCCCCAAGGGCTTTGCCAGAATGTTCCTTCTTGCTCACTTTTCCATAATGCAAAATCTAATGGATCGCGCTTTTTCTCATTAACTTCTACACGGGCACCAGCGCGCAAATCTTCTAACTTATGCTTAGACAGCTTACCGTAGGTAGGAAAGCTCGCGATACTAAAATAGACATCGCCATCAACCACGTAGGCTTTGCCGGCATCAATAAGGCCCTCAATAAATGCTATGATTTCAGCAATAGTTTCAGTAACGCGTGGCTCATATGATGGAGCCAAACATCCGAGCATAGCCATATCCTCGTGATACAAATCAATGTAGCGCTGTGCAATTTCTTTATAGCGGACCTGATTACCAAACTCTTTTTCAGCTTTAGTCAGTAACTTATCATCAATATCAGTAAAATTTCTGCAATAGGTAACCTTGTATCCTAAAAACTGTAACAACCTATACAGAACATCAAACGTAACATAGACACGTCCATGGCCAATATGAGCAACATCATAAGGCGTAATCCCACACACGTATAAGGTCACCTTATCATCATTACCTGGCTTAAAAATTTCTTTTTTACCCGTCACGGTAGTAGTGATCTGTAGCATAATAAACCTCTACGCTTAAACTATTTTGAACTTACTGTTACCTTACTATATATTGACATTTTCTTCATACGCTGGCCAATTTCAAAAAATAAAGTATTATATCCTCTAATCCTAACTGTAATCACTTGATGAGTCGAATAATACTGCGTTATACGATCCCCGGGAGCCTTTGATGATTGCTTTGCGCAACACGGTAGTAAGAAACATTATGGCACTACTAGCCTGTTTGCTACTTGGTGCTACAAAAATAGTACCTAATACTACATCTACTCAACCTTCCAGCACATCTGCCATAGAGGAAGAATATAGTGATGTTATGAACGAACATGAATCATATAATAATGATGAGCAAGAAGAATATGAGGCAACACCTCGCACAATCAATGCCATTATTGTTACTGGTAATTCATATGTTCCAACCGATGCCATTTTAAATAGACTTCCATTCAAGCCGGGGGAGATTTTTGACCCAAATTTAACACGGCGGCTCATTAATAACCTCTATTATGAGCTCAAACGTTTTCGTACTATTTCTATTTTTGGTGAAGATCTTGACGATGACCGTATTAATCTCCATATCACTGTTGAAGAAAAAAAATTATTAAAAGACGCTGTTTTTGAAGGTAACTCACAAGTCACCACAAAAGAAATTCGCGAAAAAATAAATTTTGCCGATATTCCAGCAGTTGATGAAGAAGAATTAAAGCGTTATGCGCTCTCTATAAAGAAAATTTATCGTGATAAAGGCTATCACACTACTGACATTGCCACAGAGCTCCGCTTAGATGAAGATGGAAAAGCTACGGCAATTTTTAAAATAACAGAGCACAAAAAAGCCACCGTCAAGCGTATTAATTTTAAAGGCAATCATCATGTAAGCGGCAAGGAGTTACGCTCTCTTATCTTCACCCGTGAAGATTGGATATTAAGCTTTATGGATAAAGCTGGCACCTATCAACCAGAACGCTTGGAAGGGGATAAACACGTTATTGAACAGTTTTATCAAAACCGCGGTTATATCAATGCTAAAGTTGTTGATATTGAAGTTATCACCGATCCAATAACACAGTTTATTACGTTGATATATGAAATCCAAGAAGGCGATTGTTATACCATAAGTTCAGTCAAGGCCAGTGGCAATGATATTCTGTCTGACGACTTATTGACCGCAGCCCTACCAATACGTGTAGGTGATCTCTATTCTCGCGATAAGATTGTGGATTCTATACGAACCTTAGAATTTATCTGGGGCGATCTTGGATACTCTTATGCGCACGTTGAACCGTCTGTACAGCCTGATGATGAACAGAAAACAGTCAGTATCTCTTTTTACACCGAACAAGGAAAACCAGTAATTCTTAATAAATTAACTATTCGAGGTAATAAAAAAACTCGCGATAAAGTAATTCGTCGTAAAATATTACTGGAAGAAGGTGGTCTGATTACTACCCGGCAAATGGACGCGTCAAAAAACCGCGTTGAATCGCTGGGATACTTTGATCAACGAGATGGCGTTAATTGGAAAATGACTCGCCTAGCGGATGACCTGGCCGACCTAGATCTGTTTGTAAAAGAAATCAAAACAGGTAATGCACACATACAGCTTGGGTTTGGTGGTAGCGCCGCGCTCAGTTCACCGTCTGATAGCGTATCAGTGGAAGGCAATATAACTGATACCAACCTCTTTGGCAGTGGTATACGCATGAATTTATCAGCCAAGCTCGCCGCTGATGAAAAGAATGTAATCTTCAATTTAACCGAGCCATGGCTTTTTGATAAACCAATTTTTGGCTCACTCGATCTCTACCACAAGCGCGTAGCCTATGATCAGTTGCGCCTTACTCGCCCTGTTAATGAAAAAGATACTGGCGGTGCTATAGCTACTGGTTTTGTAACCGGCTCGCGTCATGCGCTTTTAAATGATACGTTTATGCGCTTTACTCTTGGGCTTGATGATATACGCTACGAAGATTTAACGGGCAACGTAAACAATGAAAGTCGCCCTATCGCACGTATTCCAGAACTGGATACGCCATTGCTCACGGCTCAAGCTCGTGATGCCTATAACATAATTTTAGCTAAAGAATTTACACCGGGCACCTTTGCAACCTTCACAGCACAAATTGGTAAAGATGCAAAAAATCATCCTATGTTCCCAACGCGTGGCTATTCATGGATTGGCCGTGCAGTTGCTTCATGTGCTGTATTTGATGATTGTCTTGGATTTTACAAATCTGATCTTGATGCCCACTGGTATACGCCCTTAATAGGTGAATTCGATCTTATTTTACATCTGCATGGCTATTGTGGCTTTGTGACAGCATTTAAAAACAAATCGATACCATATCGTGAACTGTTTCATATTGGTGGACCAGCAAGTGTTCGTGGTTTCTTATTCGGCCAGATTGGGCCACAGTTTTGTGTGACAAAAGATGATGTCCAGATTTGCGATTCAATTGGTGGTAAAAATACTTTCTTTGTGAATGTTGAACTACTCTTTCCAATCACGCCTGATTTTTCAATACGCGGCGTGGTATTCTATGATGGCGGCACCGGCTGGAATAATCCTTTTGCGTGCTGCGTGCCAAGTCAATTTATTACCAATAATAGTTTTGATTATCGCCATGCTGTTGGTGTGGGTCTCAGATTACGTAATCCTATGCCAATTAAAATAGACTGGGGTTTCAAACTTGATCCGCGCAATCTTGAGCCGGCAAGTGAAGTACACTTTGGCATGTCCTACGATTGGTAATTAGATACTTTAACCCTTATTAATGTTTTGCTACAGACAACTAGCCATATCCCTTTGCTTACACACTTGTCAGCCGGTTTTTACAAACAATATTTTGATTGAATAGCCGTGATAATAGGACTTGCTGGACCCATTGATTGTATAGTGATGAATGCTGTTGCGCTGCAACCATTGCTATCGGTGACGGTAACCGAATAGGTATAGGCACCCGGTGCTGTTGGAACATTCACTATAATTGGATTAACTGTATCATCAACCGGAACCCCTGGCCCTGACCAGACAACCGTGTAAGGCGGGGTTCCTCCCTTAGCATTAGCTGCCAATGTAACCTGTGTTCCCCCAGCAGTGGTGATGGTTGCTGAAGGCAGTACGGTAATAATGACGGGTACGATATAAAAGGTGCTCGTTATACATCCTCTGGAATCTTGTACAGTAAGCATATATTGGCCGGCCATAGCGCTGGGAATGGTAATTGCGGAGGTGTTCCCTCCAATTACCGCACCATTTGGATCTGTCCATGTGTATGTATAGGGTGGAATACTTGATCCTCCCGGAACAATACTCGAAGTGAGTGTTAACGACTGCCCAGGACATACATTTGCAGAAGGGGTAATGAGTACGGCAAAGCTACGAGTAAAAATGTAAACGGTTCTTGCTCCCTCATCAGGCACGCCTAATATTTGACCGTCGGGAGAAAAGTTTTCTTGCTCGGGAGACACAAAAACCGTCGTGGTTGATTGAGGATTAGTTAATAACGGTGTAGGCCCACTCCCATCATAATTAAGTATAATAGAAGGGGTAGGAGTTACTTGCTCTAAAGCGTAAGCAAAACATCCAAAGGTTGGGGAGTTTAATGATGGGGCAAAGCTTACTGATTCAAAAGTCACTGTTGGTTCTCCCGTTGGATAGGTATAAATAGGTACTTTACTAGTAAACATACCATTACTAATAGGGAAAAATTGAACCTCTGATGTTGGCAACGTTATACCAATAGCTACATATTTATTATCCGTTGAGAATGCTGCCGATTCCAAAGAGCCCGAGCCTATACCAGTTATCTGATCTGTCTGAGAGAAAGTCACGGTAGTAAGAGTCGTGGTAAATGCGTACAGCACCAGAGCGCCGGGACTAGAAAAGCCACCGTTGTACACAACGGCTAAGTATTTCCCATTCGGCGAAACGTTTACACCAAATGTCTGTTCATTAGTAATGCCTCTTGCAGTCGGGATTGTTGTGTAGTAGGTAGGTTGTACGCCGCAACCATTATATTTATAAATCAGAACCGATCCATTAGCTCCTAATTGCGCATCAGCAATGAGTAACCAATTACCATCGGTTGAAAAAGTCAGACCAACTGGCTTGGAAAAAGTGCTATAGGGAGCAGGAGGGATAATACTTAATGCTGCTGTGTTATTAACAGTTCCATTAGGATTGACCGCAGCCAAATATACATTACCTACTGATCCCAAATTCCAATCAGCAATCGCAACACAGGTATTAGTTGGATTAAATGCTATTGCTTGTGGCCCTTGAAAGGGAATAACTACACCCGATACAGTAACTGAGGTAAATAATTGAGTCGGTGTATCCTCTAAAGTGCAGCATTCCTCGGCTAACATGCTATGAGGCGTAAAAGAAAAAAATAGACAAAAAAATAATAATAGTGAAAAAAACATAGCTCTCCCTTTTGTTTTCTTGATAGATATTCTTCAGCAAGCTTACTATGTATCTAACTCACATTACACCTATTTTGGAATAAAATATGAAAAAACTTATTACATCACATCTTTTTGCAGAGAAATCGATCTGAAAACAATACAAAAAACTTGATCGAAAAAATTTATATATCATTTTAAGAGTCCGCTAAGGATAGGCTCTTAAAATGATATGCCTTGCGTGTACCATAGCGCCCACTGCGAAAGTGCATTCTTCGAAGCAACTTCATATGATGCACCAACACCAAAGAGCAATGAATAACAGGTACGTTCTATGGCATACCCTAAATCTGCATACAATGTATTACTCAATGCGGTTGGATGAGCACCAGAATTGAGATTCAACATACTTGTGGTTAACGCCACAAAAGTTGGATCTGATACTGTTGCATTTGAACCAGCTCCGGGTGTTGTTTGGCAGATGGTTGCGCTACTTGACGAGGTTACTGATGACGAACAGACATTCAATGTTTGAATACCAAAACCTGGCGTTATACAACATCTAATATCTATTTTTTCTGCTTGGCGCCACCAAAGATCATAGCCAATTTCTGCGCTAAAGTTACAGCGTTGATAATGAAGTGCAAGCCATACATCTAACGTATTGCCTGGTTTTACGTTAACCGGTAAGGTGAATAGATTGATACCAGGCATTGAATTTAATGGTTCAGCTGCTGTGGATACTAAAAGATACCGCGACCAGTCACCATTGCCGCACAGGTCAAAGGAGCGTCGTTCCCATGCTCCAAAAACATATCTATATTTAACATCAACTAAAAAGGCAATGCTTGATTCATCCCACCTAGAATAGTCATAATCGCCATTGAATCCCACACCGATACTCCCATGCTTGGTACCAACTAATGGTTCAAATACAAAATCTGATTGCGGCCGATTCCCCGTTGGGATAGTACCTACTGCATATACGCAAGCATGCTCATCTTCAGCTTTATAAAAGTCATAACCAATCTTTAATTGTATATCATCAAATCCACCCCTTTTTAATGCGACACAACTGAGTTTGCCGGCTGTCCAAGCTGGGTTATTAAAAGCGTCACACGCATTAGCAAACCCGGGCAATGTGCCCGCTTGAACTTGGTCAATTTCTTGCACATTCAATCTATGATTAACTGCCATCAGCGTAGTATGCACACCAAGCCACCAGTCTGTACAAAATTGAGCAAAGAAACTTAGCAGTACGCCTCCTGCTCGTCTGTAGGGGCACAAACATACCGGTAGATTCATATGATGTTCCTACCGGCGAGATAAGATTGAGCCACAATGGATCAATATTGCCTGTGTCTGTTTCATTTAAAAAAATACAGCAGTTATTATTGGGTAAAAAATAGCGTGCAAGCTCACCTTGTTAGTCGATTGCATATAAAAGGGCTTACAATAAAAATTAAATTTACAATCTGCAGCTGCATGATAACGATCATAATTAACCAAAGCCAACTCATAGACCGAATCAGTTGTTATAGATCGTGGCATAAAAAGCTGCTGCTATAACAATGCACCAGTGGTGAACCAATTAAAATGACCACGCTGATGAAGAGTAATGAAAACCGAGTACGATAGTGCATTGCTTACCTCTTTATAGTTTAGATTGAGTACCATAATTCTTGGCTAGCGTATAATATATCGAATTCACTCTTTTTACTAGACTATGCAAAAAAAGCCACTGTCTAGTGCTTTTTTTGCGTTTATTGCAAAGCACTTAACAAATAAAAAATGATCATGTTATAGTACCTGCATCACCTTAAAAAAGTGGGATGTATGTATGAAGAAATCACCCTTTTTGACGCTTGTTGTATGCACGAATCTTATTTTTGTATTTATGTATATACATAAAACAAGCCAATGCATGCGTAGCTCATATCACAAGCAAGAGCTGGAACGCACGAAAAACAGCTCGCGCAAGAAAAAAGCACTAAAGAGTATCTGTGTAAATCAGCGCGTATGAATGAGACGGTAGCACATTTTGCTCAACAACACCTTGCCATGAGTTCTGTACAAATAGGACAGGTTAAAAGAATCCAACCCTTACCAATAAAGCAGTCTGTATAATGAATAAACGTTACCAACTACGTTGCCAGGTAGTTTTTATATTTTTTTGCCTACATCTTACCTTATTATTCTTGGCAACTTATACCGCATACAAGTTGTGCGACATAGTTCTCTTTATGCAGTTGGGTGAAAAACAATATTCTGTTACGCTCACCACTAACCCACCACGGGGCATCATCTATGACCGCTCTGGCAAGAATCCTTTAGCCATTAATAAAGATAGTTTAGCTGCATTTATTCTACCAAAAAAATTAACATCGCCGCAAACCTTAAAACCCTTTTTAAAAAAACATTTTCCACAGGCATATGAGCGGCTCAAAGCAGCAGGATCTCATCACTTTATGTATGTAGCACGACGATTAACTGACGAGCAGCTAGAACTTATTACGCGCAGTGCTATTACCGACATTCAACTACTTAACGAACCGCATCGCTTTTATCCGATACCTTCTGCAGGACATATCATTGGTATCACCGATATTGATAATAAAGGGATTCTGGGTCTTGAACTAGAATTTAATAAACGACTTGCAGGCTCTGCCACCACGTATTGCTTGGAGCGCGATGCCAGATTGGTCATTTTTATTTTAAAAAACGAACAACCAAAGAGGGCAAAGATGGTGAATCAATAACACTGTCCCTCGATGGCGATCTACAATTTTTAGTACATAATGAACTAAAAAAAACCATGGAACAATTTCATGCCCAAGAAGGTGCTGTTATTGTGATGAATCCAAAAAATGGTGAAATTATCGCCATGACTTGCATGCCTGATTTTGATCCAAACAACACAAAACAGATACCATTAAATCACACAAAAAATCGTAGCATTACCGAAGAATATGAGCTTGGTTCAGTTATTAAAGTATTTGCTGCTATGGCTGCCCTAGAAGAAGGCGTTGTTACGTTAGATGAGCTTATTGACTGCGAAAATGTTAAAACTGCGTATGTAGATGGCAGAAAAATCAATACAGTGCCATCATCGGTTGCTGGCATTATTCCTTTTTCTGAGGTGATTGAAAAATCCAATAATATTGGCATTGCAAAGGTCGTCAAACGGCTTGGTACATCTTTGTACGATCATTATATACGCATAGGGTTTGGCAAAAAAACAGGTATTGAATTCCCCGGCGAGCGTGCTGGCTTTGTAAATCCCCCAAGTTCGTGGTCAAAACAATCCTTAATTTCTCTCTCCTATGGTTATGAAATAACCGCTACCCTCTTGCAGCTTGCTTGTGCATTGTGCATGATTGCCAATAATGGTTACCCTATCAAGCCAACACTCTGTATCACCCAAAAATCAACTCCTCAACAGGGCAAACCATTATATTCATCAAAAACTATTGCCACTATTCAACAGATATTAGAAAATACGGTATTACAAGGAACGGCTAAAAAAGCGCACATAAAAGGATATCGCATAATGAGCAAAACTGGTACGGCTAATCTTCTTATTAACGGGGAATATTCCCCTACGCATAATATATATACCTGCGCCGGTATCGTAGAAAAAGGCTCCTATCAGCGGGTTATTGTAACATTTATTAAAGAAGTGCCTCAAAAAAATATGTATGCCTCCACCATCACCGCCCCACTTTTTGAACGTGTTGCCGAAAAAACATTAATTCATGATAAAATCTTATAACAAGCTAGGATTGCCATGCCATCAACTTTTCATGTTGATATACCCGCAGATGTTCCTCATTCAGTTGAACAAGAATATAGCAAAAATTATCTTGCCATAACCAAAAATAGTGGCCGCCTTATGCTCTTTGCGTGCGACCAAAAAATGGAACATTTAAATAATGATTTTTATGGCACCAACATCCATCCCGATGCCCTTTCTCCTGAACATATATTCTCTATAGCGCAACAGGGCACTATCGGCGCACTTGCAACTCACCTGGGGCTTATTGCCCGTTATGGCAGAAGGTATCACGATATTGACTATATTGTAAAATTAAATGGAAAAACAAACCTAATTGCACCAGAACAACAAGACCCTTTTAGCCAACAGTTATGGAGCGTGTATGATGTCATGACTTTTAAAAAAAGTTCTGGTCTTAAAGTACGTGGTGTTGGCTATACTGTGTATTTAGGCAGTGAATATGAGCAGGAGATGCTCAGCCAAGCAGCTGAGATTATATATGAAGCGCATCAATACGGCCTTATAGCAATTATATGGATATACCCACGCGGAAAAGCACTACGGGATGATCAGGATCCACAGTTGGTTGCGGGTGCAGCCGGAGTTGCCGTATCTTTAGGTGCTGATTTTGTAAAGTTAAAAGCTCCCAAGCACATGGCTGATCTCGCTCGTGCTGTTAGTGCTGCAGGCACTACTAAGGTTATCTGTTCTGGTGGATCAACAATAGAACCCCAGATGTTTTTGCACAATCTTTATGAGCAGCTGCATCAAGGCAAAACTGCCGGTGCGGCAACAGGGAGAAATATTTTTCAAAAATCATTGCCCGAGGCTCTAGCGTTTACCCGAGCAATTTCCGCTCTTATTTTTGATAATTACACGGTGGAAGATGCCTTAGCACTCTATCAAGGAAAAAAATAATAATCTGCCTTGTTTTTATGCAAAACCTATCCTAAGCTAAGGTGCAGTAATGTTGAAAAAAAGGGTAGTTAATGAAAAAATATAGTATAATCATTATCATATGTGCGCTGCTTGGTACTCCTTACCTTTATAGCGCTAATCAAGTATCAATTTGTATCTGCGAATGCTTTGTACAAAATCAACCAAACCCCTGCTGCTGCTTTAATGGCGTTTACCAACCCACCAGCAAATCATTCATGTTCACTCATCCTCTTGAACAACATATAGAAATGGAACAGCAGTTGTATAATAACTTGATCCATAATAAAAAAGGTGCGTGTGAAGAGGCGTGCTTGAAGTTACAGGTGCATATGAATCATCTATACCCACCGCAGCCTCTGCTCATTATTTTTTATTTAATTGCAAAACGGAACTCTTAGTATCGGGCGATGATAATATCGATGAGCTCCCATTTCGCGATATTAAGCAGAATGGATTGGGCTGCCCTCAGACTTTAAGTGGTAAATTTTCAGTATGCCCCTTGAGCAGCAACAAGCAGGCTTTATATCTGACCTCAATCAAGACATTGTGGATGTGCCTTTTTTAGATGAGTTTTGGATTAGCGTTGCATGCCCCATTGTCAGGGTAAAAAATAACCTTAATCTCTGCCAATCCCAAATTCGTAATCCCGGTACTACATTCCCTACCAATATTTTAGAAGCACTCAACCAGCCCGATTGGCTTTTTGCTCATATGGATGGCGAGCATTCTATTCTTGCCCTTGCTGAAATTATTATAAAGTTGGGTAATACCTATTTGGCTGAGGATCATTTTGCTCTTGATTATTATTCAATCTTGAGCATACCAACTGCTAGCCAACAAAACCCTCGCTTTACCTTTGATCCTGTAGCTGGTAATAATGGCCATGTCGGTGCTGGGGTAGGTGTTAATATGCAAGTATTACTCAATAGGGATCCGAGTAAATATGCCACATGCCTCTTTGTAAATCTTGAAGGGCTCTTTTTAATACGCCGCACTGAAATGCGTACCATCGATTTGTATAATAAACCATGGAGTCGTTATCTATTGCTTGCTCCTCAAACCGGTCCTTTAGGAGAAACGGTACCCGGCGTAAATATTTTAACGCGAGAGGTGCGCTCTCGCCCTTATGGAATGGCCGACTTTTCAATTGGATTACGATTCCAGTCTGATATGATTGAATTTGAAGTTGGTTATGATCTATGGGGACATACCACTGAACTGCTGGAATTGCGCTGCCCATTCCCTGAAACATATGGAATAGCCGGCGATGCAACCGGATTAACGCCAGCTGATCTACCCCCTGGTGTGTATAATGTTACTGCAAGTAAAAGCACCATCAGCAATCAGGCTGCTAATGATGTCAATAGTGATGACCAACCAATATTTATACCAATACGCCAACAAGATTTGGATTTAAATTCTGCTGCCGCACAGCGTGCATTAGATAATACATTCCACGTTGGCTTAGGCGTGCACAAATGGGGGATACCACCGACTTTATTTTTGGGGTTGGCGCTTTCTTTGAATACCCGCACTATAATGGAGCATTACAAAATATGGGTTGTTGGATTAAAACTGGCGCATCATTCTAGCTAACACCGGATACCATCTAATTGCTTAAGTTCAATCTCCAAGCTTGCGCTATGCCGTTCTAAGGCAACAAGTTTGGCATTACTCGTATCGCAACCATGTTCCTTAAGTGCAATCAGTGTATCAACGGTATCTTGCAGTGATAGTAAAACAGAATGACGGACATATTCTTTATATATGCCCGTCACAATATAATGCGTCACACACAATCCAGTTAATGCTATAATTATAAGAGCTATCATTTGTATTACTTTAGGCATCCTACTCATCCTTTATATGTAATTCTTACATTGGTAGGACATTAATACGCTTATACTCTATGTGTCAAGTAGATTTAGGATCGTTTACTATCACCCTTATCTTTTCCATCGTCTTTTGGTCCAGACATTGCTGATGCTTGCGCAGCTGCTAGCTGTAGTCGCCAGTTGCTCGCCAACTTCAACGCCTTAGATTGATAATTACTAATCAATGATGGGCTCGACACAAAACCAAAACTTCGCGCCATTTGTAATGGTTCATCGTTATATGTTGTATATAAGCAATACAATGCTGCATTCACAAAGGTTGTCTCATCCGCCGATTCACCCGTTGGAAACTGGATTGGTTTGTTAACCACCGCCTTCGTCTGAGCTTTATGGTCAATCAATAACTTTACAAGGTCCATCTTGCCCGTTTTTACTGCTTCCAACAACGGCGTTGTATACCCTGATAAGCTACTTTCTGCATCCACAGACATTGTAGGTTCTATATTTTTAAGGCAATAGAGCACTTCCTGCGTATTGCCACGTGACGCTGCCTCATAGACCCATTCTCGCATCACTTGATTGGTAGTCATCTTAATCTGCTGGGCAGACGGGTTGCCCTTATGTATTGTATAGAGTTCTATCGCTTTAGCAATTGCATCTTCTAATGAATCACACTTATTTAATAGGAGCTCCTCTCGAGCATTGGTTTTTGATGCCAGCGCGGGGGATAGCTTGTGCTGCTGCTGGGTGTGCTGCACTGCTTGCTGCTGCGACGAGGTTATTTTTGCTTGGCGCTCTCTCTCTTCTTGCGCAAGACGCAATTTCTCCTGCGCAGCTGCTCGCTCTGCTTGCTGCCTACGCTCTTGCTGTGCACGATTATCCTGCACTATCGCCTGAGTAGCTTGTACTAGTGCCGTCTCGACCAACCCTCGAGCGATACGCTCTAATGCCTGTTTTCTTGCTTTTTCTTGGCGTTCTTTTTCTTCCTGTTCACGGCGTAGCTTTTCTTGGCGCTCTACCTCTTCTCGCTCAAGACGCAATTTCTCCTGGGCAGCTGCTCGCTGCTGAGCCTCTTGCTCTAGGCGTAGCTTTTCTTGTTGGGCTCGCGCTGCTTCTGCTTGCTCATGCGCCAATCGTGCTTTTTCTTCGTGTTCTTTTTCTTCCTGCTCACGGCGTAACTTTTCTTGCCGCTCTTCTTCTTCTCGCTCAAGACGTAATTTCTCCTGGGCGACTGCACGCTGCTGAGCCTCTTGTTCTAGGCGTAGCTTTTCTTGTTGGGCTCGCGCTTGCTCCTGCTGTTGGGCCAATTTTGCTCGTTCCGCCTCAAGCCATTCATTGTATGCTTTCTCTTGCGCGGCCTTTTGTGCGGCCTTTTCTTCTGCACGTCGTTTTCTCTCTTCTTCCGCCTTACGTTGCGCCTCCTGCTGCACATGATTTTTTTGAGCAGCAACTGTGCCGCCAGCAGGCTTTTTGCCCTTTTTCTTTTTTCCAGGCTTAGCCTGGGACTTAGTTGCGAGCATGAGACAACGCCATTTGTTCAAGATCCCGTTGCCAATCTTTTTGTGCCGTAACCACGAGCTTTCGCAATTGTGGATCATTACTTGAGATAAGATCTAAAGCGCTTGTTTCCTCCAACGCGTTTACACATGTTACACATGGATTTGATCCCGCTTTAATCAACGTCTGGGCCATGTTTAATTTTATCTGCGAATCAACGTCTGACTGCAATGCGTACAGTAAGGGAGTCCACGAGTTTACACCGCCTTTACCCAAAACATTTGCTTTTGCATCTATCAGACAGGTAACAAGCTCATTGTTGCCATCACGGGCCGCCCGCATTAAACGAGTCCAGCCATCAAGATCCTCATCAACGGCAACCAGTTTATTGTGTAATAAAAAGTTCACGAGCTCTGGTTGTTGCGCTGCAAAGAACAACTTAACAATGGTATATTTATGCACCTTTTTCAAAAATGATACTACGTGCTGACTATGTGCACCATTGATGCGCTGTGCCAGTAGATCGACTATTGATCTGGCGATAGTATCAGACTGCTGCGGCGCTTGTTTAGAAAATATAGCATCAAAAACTTTTTCATGACCATGCTCAAATGCGGTTACTGCAGCCTTAGAAAAATCATTCTCATGCTTGTATGCAGCAGCTGCATTCGGATCAAAATTCAATCCGCGCAAGAGCATATACACCGTGCCTACGGAATTAGTCCCTCCACCCGCGGTAGCACCAGGACTGGTTACTGAGTTTTGTACAGGTGATGCAGCATGTGTGGCCGATGTGCCCGCCCCATTGCTTCTATCAGCCGCCTTGCGATCACTTTTATCATAAGCCGCTTGTTGCTCCTGCGGGACTGCGGGCTTGCTGCCAGCTGTTGGCGCTGATGCAGAGGCTGCATTTTCCACGGGCTTTGGGACTTCTGCGGTGGCTGCCAGTGGCGCTCCAGCACCTACTCGTTGATCTTCATGGGTGACAACATCTGATGGAACTGATGCTATGTGTGCTTGTCTATCAACTGCTTTATTATCACCTTTATCACCTGCTGTTGGCATTGCCGGTAAAGCCGCTGATGCCAGTGATTCCATCTGCCTTGTATGGGCCTGCCGCAACAAAGCCTCTGCTTCAGTTCGCTGCAATGACTGTGCAATTTCGATAAGAGTTCTACCTTTACTATTTTTATACGCAAAATCTATTTTATCAAAATAATCCGTAGTTATCATTCTTACAGATTCTATATTATTATTAAGGATAGCAAGCTTCAAGGAATTCACTCTAGAACGACTATCTAAAGCATTCCAAGAACGTGATAGAGCTAATGCTGCATCTTGCTTTTCGATTTTGAGTTTTGTAATAAGAATATGCTGTTCAATGCTCTCAACAATATCATCCCAACCGTTCTCTCGAGCCTTTTTTGCATATAATGTTAACACGTCATTATTATTGGCTGTTTGAGCATTCTCAACAAGCTTTCTGAGTTTCTCTTTTTTGAGCTTGTCGTCTTCTTGCTCTTGGGCGGCATTCCGCTTTCGAGTCGCCCTTATCTGGTGATAAAAATGCGTTGACTCAGCAGCTGCCTGCTTTTTTGTTTCAAATTGTTGTATAGCTTCTTTTTTAGGTTGCTCAGCACCCAACTTGGCCGCTGATGCAGGTTTGTTGCCAGCTGTTGGCGCTGATGCAGATGCTACCTTGAGTTTGTTCTCTTTTTCTTGCCATTCTTTTTCTGGCTTGCTGTAAAAGCCTGCGTATTGTGGGATCATTTGTATAGGATAATGCTGTTCTGCCATGCTTATCTTTAATACATGGGTTGGCGCCTGCTTGTATTAGGTAAACAACTAGGTCACTATTACCCTTAAGAGCTGCAAACGTTAATAAAGTCTGATTGTGGGGATTAACCGCATTAATTACCCCTGGAGTAACATTTATAATTACCTCTAGCAGATCTTTATTTGCGTGCAAAATAGCGGCCGTGGCAGCATTGCGCAAACTGGTAGTTGGTGGCAATGATTCTAAAAATTGTACTAATTTGTTTATTCGGCTGTTTTGTAATGATTCAACTATATCTGAAGATAGAGCACCCGCCCCAGCATCAACGATCCGGCACATAAATCTTGGTATGCCCTCCCTTAATGGCATGTATCAATGCAGCCTTTACATTTAACCCCTTATACTCAGCTGCTACATCTTCCAAGAAGCCCTTATGTTTAAGTAATGCATAAGGCCCTTGCTGGTTAAGTATTACTTTCTCTATAGCTAATGCGTCACTATCCAGAGCGGCTTGGGCTGCTGCCTGTTTTTTTGTTTCAGCTTTTTGTGTAGCTTCTTTTTTAGGTTGCTCAGCACCCAACTTGACCGATTTTGGCAAGCGTACTTCCCGCTGTTGGCGCTGATGCAGATGCTGCTTTGAGCTTGTTCTCTTTTTTCTTGCCATTCTTTTTCTGCTTGCTGTAAAAGCCTGCGTATTGTGGGATCATTTGTATATGATAATGCTGTTCTGCCATGCTTATCTTTAATACATGGGTTGGCGCCTGCTTGTATTAGGTATTTTCTTCCTGAGTGAGACTTTGAATGCTCCTCCTGTTTTGGTGCAACCGCATACATCAAAGCTGTTGTACCGTCGCAATCAACCATATTAATAGATTCTGGTGAGATATACTGTTTTAATAGAGTCTTATCATAGCGCGATAAGAGATAGTCTTCTTTGCACGCATGCATCAAAGCAGTGCGCCCATTGTTATCTTGGGCACATATATCTGCTTGCTCATCTACAAGCAGTTCAAACAGTGCCCAATTATGTGCTTGTGTTGCGCATATTAATAATGTACGCCCATCACGATCACGTGCATGCACCAGTTGTTTATTAAGCTTGAGCATAACTGAACCAAGCAGACGTACATAA
>CAWEPS010000005.1:0-15237 GCA_963811005.1 uncultured bacterium | reverse complement strand
GTCATGGCGGCTGCGCAAGCGATTCCGATTCCTGAGGGTCAACAAATTTTGCATGTATTACCACAGTATTATGTTATAGACTCTCAAGATAAGGTTCAGAGCCCTCTTGGTATGCATGGCATTCGGCTAGAAGTGATTGCCCATATTATTCTAGGATCTATAGCCTCAGTACAAAACTTGGTAAAGTGTTGCGAAATGGCGGGCATCAAAGTTAATGATATTATCTTAGAGCAGCTGGCATCAGCACAAGCAGTTTTGAGTAGTGATGAACGGGAATTAGGGATTGCCATGCTTGATATTGGTGGTGGCACATCTGATTTGGCGATATATCAGCATGGCAATATCCGCCATACTATGGTATTGCCTGTAGCCGGTAATCATTTTACTAATGATGTTGCCATTGGTTTGCATACCACGGTAAAAGAAGCCGAGCGTGTCAAAATTCAGTATGGGCTTGCGTGTATTGATCTGCTAGAAAAGGATAACCTTATTGAGGTTGAACCTACGCATGGCGGCCAGAAAAATATTGTATGCGTTAGTGAACTGGTAGAGATAGTCCAGGCCCGGGCACATGAAATTTTATTTTTAGTACACGAAGAAATCTTTAAACGTAAATTACAATCTTTTATGCCGTCGGGGTTAGTCATAACAGGTGGAGGTTCATTGCTACCTGGGATGAAAGAGCTTGGCGAGCGTATATTCTCATTGCCTGTGCGTATTGGCTACCCGCGGGTTGAGTATGATTTGCCAGAATCATTAGCCAGTCCTATGTATGCAACAAGTTATGGTTTAATTATGCATGCTCTTAAAAAGGATCAGCAGGTGGCATCACCAGATTCTACTAGTTCATGGTCAGGACGAATTGTAGTGCGTATGAAATCGTGGGTATCAGATTTTTTTTAATTTTTACGATGATGGGGAGAGGGTAATGATAGAATTAGCCTTAGAAGAAAAAACAAAAAAAATGGCAACCATTAAAGTGCTTGGTATAGGTGGTGCTGGTGGCAACACAGTCAATAGTATTATCCAAGCAGGATGGTGCCAAGATATTGAATTTATTGTTGCAAATACTGATGCACAAGCATTAGAACATTCAAAAGCTCCCCATAAGGTGCAGATCGGTATTAAAGCCACAAAGGGCCTTGGCACTGGTGCCAATCCTGAGCTTGGGCAACGATCAGCAGAAGAAGATCTTGATAAAATTATGGAAGCAATTGGCGACGCGGATATTGTTTTTCTAACCGGTGGCATGGGTGGCGGTACTGGATCGGGTGCGTTGCCTGTGGTCGCTCGTGCATTAAAAGAGCACGGTATCTTATCAGTGGCAGTTGTAACAAAGCCGTTTACATTTGAAGGCAAGCGACGCGCTCGTGTAGCTGAAGAGGTTTTAGCGCACTTAAAAAATGATGTTGATACTTTAATTGTCATCCCTAATCAGAAGCTTATTGAAGTAGTCGCACAAAATGTTTCTATGCTCGATGCATTTTCTATGATAAACGACATTCTCAGTTACTCAGTTAAAGGTGTATCTGATATTATTACCAAACCTGGCCATATTAATGTTGACTTTGCCGATGTACGCGCAATTATGAAGGATATGGGGCTTGCAGTATTGGGCACCGGCAGAGCAGCGGGTGAAGGGCGTGCATGGATCGCTGCCGCACAAGCGATATCATCGCCATTGCTCGAAAATATGAGCATTGATGGTGCGCGGGGTGTTTTGCTCAATATAACCGGTGGCCCATCGCTTGGCTTGCATGAGATTAGTGAAGCGGCATCTATTATATACGAAAAAGCCGATCAAGATGCCAATATTATCTTAGGGTCAGTCATTGATCCATCAATGGGAGATGAGGTGAGTGTTACGGTGATTGCAACGGGCTTTAAACAACCGTTGACTTGTGTGCAAACAAAAGAAGCAGCAGCCCATGAAGCACTCATATCAGCTCAACAACTTGCTGCGCAAGAGTTGCAAAAAGTAGAGGAAGCAAAAAAACAGGCGCAGACTTTACTTGATGAACTGCTTGTTGCACAAGAACTATCAGCGCAGCAAGAAGTTAAAAAATCAACAGTTCAACTTCCTGAAAAACAGGAAAAGCCTGTTGATATACACGATCTTGATGTGCCAGCTTTTATGCGTAAGGATATGCTAGAGAAATCTAATACGCTTTAAGGGCAAAAGTAAAATTAAAAGGTAGGTATCATGATGCGATACCTACCTTTTTTATTTTTTTAGGTCGTCCAATTTTTACTGGCAGATATGCCTGAATATCATTTTCGCTCCAGGCATGAAGCCGCTGTAAATGGCGCTTAAGGTGCGTTTTTTGGCAAAAGCGTTGAGCGCAGCCAAGTTCTAGGCATTCAAAGGGGCGTTGATCGTGGGGTAGATGGGTAAGCATATGCCTTTTGAGCGTCTTAGAATCATAAAATATTTTTTTGCATGTTGGGCAAACAGGTTTTTTAGTCTCGGCCTTTGATTGGGCATAGACAAGCTTGTGCTCTGTTACAGATGTGGTGCAAGACGGTGATGGTGACACATCGCTTGCAGAGCTTTCGGATATGGGCACATAGAGATTATAGCGAGGATCTAATGCCATAGCAGCTTTGGCACACTCCCATTGGGCGAGTGAAAGTTTGCCCGTATATCCCTCATTAAAAGGATTTATATGCATGCACATAAGCGATTGTGTGCAGAGCATTATTCCTATCAAGAGTTGGTTTCTATAACCGTTCATGTGTTTCCTCTTATTACTCCAAACTAAGAAATTTCCTGATAAAACTCTATAAAAAGCTACTGCGCATTCAAGCGCATTGTTGGGGTGGAAAAGGGGGCAAATCTAACTCTTTGCGCAATGCATTTTCTTTTTCTTCTCTCAGTTTAAAGGTTGTTGCAGCTAAAGCACAGTGGTTTTGTATTCTCTTTTCCGGTTTTTTTCTCCAGAGATATTCAATAAGTGTTGGATTAGACTTGATAGTATAGTTGGGCTGTCGCATACCTTGATGGGCAAAAGAATCATGTTTGCTCGAAGCTGTTGTTATGTGCAGCCCCATCAAGCTGATCATTATCGGGGTAAAAAGATAGATATTCATACTACATCCTCATAAAAAACTAGTACCTTTATGAAAAGTTGGCAAAAAAGTAGGGAATAGGCAATACATTACTTATTTTTGTACTATTATGCATACCTTATTGCTCACAGGGGCTTAGATGGCATAATTCAATTGTCATAAAAATATAGTTATATTTTTTACTTTTTTATTCGTTGTGAGATACTAAGAGTAGTCTTATCTGTACACAATAGCTTGGAGGAATTAAGCTATGTCGCACCCTAACTATTCTCTGTCTCTGGTTACTATCCTATCATTGAATCTTCTATGCACCCCCTCTCTTGCGCTTGCCCGTCATCATGATGATGATTCTTACCATAAAAAAGAGTCCAAGGCAGGCTTAATTGGCGCACTCATAGGCGGTGCAGCGGTGGTTGCTGGGGCCTGTGCCCTGGGTAGTTGGATGGCAGAACCAACCAACGAGCAATTAGTGAGTGATGCCCAAAGAACCACTGATGCTCTCGAGGCTCGTTATAGCCATATCGTAGATCTAGTCAATAGCCATGAAGTACAGGAAAAACAACTAGCAATGATCGCTGATTATATAATGGCTCAAGAGTCATGCACGCGTACGTATAGTGCACATATGGAGCATGCGGTCAAGACGTTGGACTCTCTCTATAAACGTTTACATACGCGCCATGATAAGGCTGTTGCATACGCTCATCATCATTATTGGGAAAATGAAAAAGAGGTGAGGATATTGCAGGATGCCAAGAACTATGTTGGTAGAGTATGGGAGCCTTTGCGTAACGCTCTTTTATGCCTACAGGGCCATAAATCTTACTTTGCCTTATATACGCTGGAACGTACCCTACATTCGCGCTATGGCCATATTCTTGATGCGGTACAGTGGTATGAAACAAACCCTCCAAAGCTGGCTCATCGTGCAGAGCTGATGCACCAGATCCGTAGCGCAGTTATGAACCATGGTGCGCAGGTGCGCAGCAAATATCCTTATATTGGCTATGTGGAAAAACTAACTAAAGATAAGCAAGATTTGGATAATGCTCTGCGCAAACAAAGAGAGTATTATCCAGACATTGAACATGCATGTAAGATGCTCAGTAAGGATTTAGAGCTTATTAAACATGAAATTTTAGCAGATAGCGGCTATGCACAAGACCTGCGCAACCAAGAACATGATCGCTTGGAGCGCGAGCGGCTTGCCTTGCAACAACGGCAGGCTGCGCTATTGGCAGAAAATCAACGGTTAATGTATGAACTTGCTGCTGGGAATCAACGGCCAAAAATAGTGGTTCGCCATGTCTATAAACAACCTGTAGTACGTCGTCGTATTATTATCAAAAAGGATATCTATGAATAATATCTATAAAAAAAGCGGTTTTTTAGCTGCCCTATGCTTGGGCATATCAATGGCATGCGGCCCTTTAATGGCCAGTGGCGATGATGGTGTAGGTGATGTGTTTGCAGGCGTTGCATTAACTGGTGCAGCCGCACTAGGAGTATGCGCACTTGGTAGCTTATTGTTCCATCCATCAGAGCATGCCACCCTGCAAAAGGCAGAAGATCTTCATGATACAGTCTATGCTACCTATAAAGATACGGTTGATGCTCTTGAGCAGGAGCATGGTATAGAGATAGCATCGTGTACTTATCAAGAAAAGCAGGCTATTATCCATAACCCATCAGAAAAAGTACTGGGTATGATTGCTCAAACCTTGCCCGATACTACACGGTACTGTGCGCAGCTGAATAATCATATTGATCAATTGCTCCGTCACCATAAAAAAATCATCAAAGGTATGCGGCACAAAAATGGTGCTCAGTTGGGTTATATGAAGGAGCTTGCAGAAGGCTTTGATGAGCTGATTACCCAATTAAGCTTTTTGCACCGGTATATAAAAACTCATGCTGCATATGCAGATCTTTACACAACGGCGCACAGTTTTATGGATACCTACCAGCAGGAATTAGCATTATGTAGTCACGCTAGCATTAGCCGCGAACAGCTACGAACGTTGATAATGACATATGGCCAAGAAATAGGCGCTGCATTCCCTTATCTGGCCTATGCAGATGTCCTTGCTCGTGATAAGCGGCTAGTTGGGCAGATGGTATCACAAGTATCACCATATCCATACCTGGCATCACAGTACCAAGAGCTTTACAATTGCCTGGATAAGATTCAGCGAGCCGTGCTGGGTGATGATGCCTATGCGCAAGCATTGCGTGATAAACAACTTTTAGAGCAGCAAGAGCAAGCCCAACGTCAGCAAGAAGCTGCGCAACGTCGACAACAGCACTTGATAGCAGAAAATAATCGTTTGATGGCAGAGCTGGCTCGAGAGCAAAGTAGAAATAGTTATGTTGTGGTTGAGCATCAATATACGTATCCAGTGGTACAGCCGGTTGTTACCTATGAGTATGTATACGATGATTATGATTATTATGACTACGATTGCAATCGTAGTTCATTAGCTTGGTTTGTTGACATAGAATTGTAATATTCTCCCTGCGAGGGAGAGACGGTTAAGGATTACTCGCCTAATCCTTAACGATCAAGGGCGCCAACTGCGTATGGATCGCTGACTCATTGATTGTTCCCTTCGCGGCCAGGGAACAAACAATACTACTTGCGGTTTCGGCCAGGACCGATCGCTTCCCGGAGCAATAAGCCACCGCTTTACGCGGCGTTGGGGGTTAACTCGTGAAGCTAAGATATACGTATCTATAATACATGTAATCACACAGTCAATAGTCGTGAGCTATTAATAAGTGACGGTTATCATGTTGAGCCTGTTCAAACAATTTCATGTCATCCTTCGACCTGGGGTCAGGATGGTAAGGGAAAATGTTTCCACATCATGCTTGCTTGGCGCGGCAATCTGCCTTGCAGATAGAGCGCAGAAAATCTATGGCTTTAGTCGGTCCTTTCTGCCGAGTTCACGCTCGACTAGAGAGCGTGTACTGTTTGAGGCATATCAATACTTTGTAAGCTTGGCCCAACCTGCAGCGCACAGGCACCCGGCCATGAGGGTGCTGTTTGCGCTACGGATTCCAAAGCACAGCTTTGGTGCGGGGTGGTAGGGTGCTCGCATTAGCACCCTCCTCCTATGCCCGGGGCAAAGTAAAAAAACGCTTCTCCCGCGCAGGGAGTTATAAGAAAATGTCTATATTCCAATCTTCCCTTCTTTTGTTAAGCTAATAACCCTCGAATGTACAACATTAACAAACAGGTAAGTTTTTTTATGATACTTCATACAAGCCCTCTCTTTTCGATCTATTTTGGCCAAATGAATGATGGATTAACGGCAGAGCACTATGCCCAGGCACGAGCATTGCATTCTTTTGATTATGCACCATTTGAGCAGGTGAAAAAAGCATTGCATTGCCAAAATTTAGTTTTTCTAGAGCAAACACATAGTGATAATGGTGTCCTAGTAACGCCAGAATTTTTATCTGAATATGTTCCATTTGGCCAGCAAGGCGACTATCTGATCACGGCAACCAATGCCGGCGTGGGAGTATTAACAGCAGATTGTCTGCCTATTGTTATGTATGATTCGTTTCATACCAAGATTGGCGTGGTGCATGCAGGTTGGCGAGGATCAGTCAAACGTGTTGCGACCAAGGCGCTAGAAGCTATGCAGAACCGGTTTGGCACGCAGATAGAGCACGTACGATTTTTTTTTGGCCCATCGGCAAAGGTGTGCTGCTATCAAGTGTCTGATGATTTTATACATGAGTTAGATACATGTTCCTATGCCTCGGAAGTTATCGTACAGCGAGGTGATAGTTATTATTTTGATCTGCCAACATTTAATAGGCTCCAGTTAGAAGAAATCGGTGTAAAAAGAGATGCTATCTGCCTAGAATATACTAGCTGTACTATGTGCCATGAAACTTTTAATTCATATCGTCGCCAGGGTACACAAGCAGGACGTCAAATGACGGTTGCTTGTTTAAAATGAAGCATTGTAGCTTTTTAACGTAGCGGAGTGGCGATAGCATAAGATAGAGGCATTCGATTGTCTCATAAACCTATTTATGGTACAGTAAATTTAATTGTCTTATTACAATACCAACTTTATTTACTTTCTATGGTTCAGCATTTTACAGTGTGTAAGAAAATGTTGAATTTCATTGAGGAGATATCCAAATGATCGCAGCTCTTTTAGCAAAAATTTTGGGCACTAATAATGCACGGCAATTGCGCCGATTGCAGCCCATAGTTGACCAGATCAATGCATTAGAACCATCCATTGTTGATTTATCCGATGCTGATTTAGCACAAAAAACTACCTATTTTCGCGAGCAATTAAGCCAAGGGAAAACACTGGACGATATTTTGCCAGAGGCATATGCGGTGGTTCGTGAGGCATCACGACGCAGAATTGGCCAGCGCCATTTTGATGTGCAGCTGATAGGTGGCATAGTGTTACATCAAGGAAAAATATCAGAAATGAAAACTGGGGAAGGAAAAACATTAACAGCAACCCTGCCCTTATATCTTAATGCATTATCAGGCAAGGGTGCACATTTAGTAACGGTTAATGATTATTTGGCACGTCGTGACTCTGAGTGGATGAGTCCTATCTATACATCGCTTGGTTTAACGGTGGGGTGCTTGCAAAACAACATGACTGATGCAGAGCGCAAAAAGATATATGCATGCGATATTGTATATGCAACTAATAATGAGCTTGGGTTTGATTATTTGCGCGACAACATGAAATTCCGCTTGCAAGATTATGTGCAGCGTGATCTTAACTTTGCCATTGTGGATGAAGTTGACTCTATTTTAATTGATGAAGCGCGTACACCGTTAATTATTTCTGGATCGGCTGATAAAAGCAGTAGGTTATATGTTGATGCTGACCGCGTGATTAGCAAGCTTAAAAAAGAGGCTGATTATGAGGTTGATGAAAAAGCACGTACAGCACAATTTACCGAAAGCGGAAACGACAAAATAGAAGCTGCATTCTCCATCGCCAACTTATATGCCATAGAAAATCTCGAATTGCTCCACCACTGCAATCAAGCATTGCGTGCACATTCTTTATTCAAGCGTGATGTTGATTATGTGGTCAAAGATGGCCAAGTGCTGATTGTTGATGAGTTTACTGGCCGTATTTTGCCAGGCAGACGATATAGTGATGGATTGCATCAGGCACTTGAAGCAAAAGAACATGTAGAGATCGAACGAGAAAGTCAAACCTTAGCATCGATAACTTTGCAAAACTATTTTAGATTGTACAAAAAACTTGCAGGTATGACTGGTACCGCTATGACTGAGGCAGAAGAATTCTATAAAATTTATAAATTAAATGTCATATCTATTCCTACCAACCGCCCAATGATTCGTATAGATCAGCCAGATTTGATGTTCTTGGGTAAAGAGGCAAAGTACAAAGCTATCGTTGAAGATGTCAAAGAGCGGCACGCAAAAGGCCAACCTATATTGATTGGTACTATCGCTATCGAGACATCAGAACTGCTCAGTACCATCTTAAAAGCTCACGGCATTCCCCATGAGGTATTGAACGCCAAACAGCATGCTCGCGAAGCAGAGATCGTTGCGCATGCCGGTGAACGAGGTCGAGTTACTATTGCAACCAATATGGCCGGTCGAGGAACTGATATCAAGCTCACGCTCGAATCGATTGAAGCGGGCGGGTTGTACATTTTGGGCACTGAGCGTCATGAGAGCCGACGTATTGATAATCAGCTGCGTGGAAGATCAGGCCGACAAGGTGATCCGGGAGAATCACGCTTTTATATCTCATTTGAAGATGATCTGATCAGAATTTTTGCCGGTGATACGCTCAAGAAAAATATGCAACGTTTTGGTATGAAGGAAGATGAAGTTATTGAATCATCCTTTGCGTCACGCACTATTGAGCGGTCGCAAGAAAAAGTTGAAAAGCATAACTTTGAGATTCGTAAACATCTGCTTGAATATGATGATGTCCTTAATCAGCAGCGGACTGTTGTCTATAACTACCGTCGCGATATTTTAGAGGGTGCTGATCAGATCTATGAATTAATCAGGGATCTGATTAATGGTGCTGTGCAAGATGCAGTGGCATTCCATTGCCCGCAGCGCACGGTAACAGCTGACAGCAGTAAAGCATTATTTGAAACACTCAGCAAAATGACCGGTTTGAAAGTAGCCGATTTTGAGCATGCTGGTATTAGCAGAAATAATGCAGATGCTTTAGAAAAAGATCTTGCTAACTTTTTATTAGAGCAATATGCGCTGTATCGCACACAGCAAAAAGAAGAAGTTGTTCAAAATGCAGAGCGTTGGTTGATGCTCGAGGTTATCGATCAGGCATGGAAGCAGCATATGCTCAATCTTGATCATCTTAAAGAGGGCATAGGTCTTCGTGGCTGGGGGCAAAAAAACCCGCTTATCGAATACAAACGAGAAGCATTTGCTATGTTTGAAGAGATGATGCAGCAAGTGCGCAATGAGGTTGTGCATCATGTATTCCATCTTAACCTAGAACGCTTTGATCAGCATGAGTTAGAAGAAAAACGTGAGCGCGAGCTTGATGAGCTCAATTTTATGTCGAGTGCTACTGCAGCTCCTGGCAAAGCTGCACAAGAGCATAAAGCCGATAAAGTTGGTCGTAATGATCCTTGCCCCTGCGGTTCTGGTCAAAAATATAAAAAATGCCATGGTAAGTAGCTTGAACTATTGCTAATACCAAGACCCGGTAACTATGATATTTATGATGAATACTGTGATAACTTTTATCAAAGGGTATGTATATGAATAAAATAGTAATTGTTGTGCTGATTATGTTTAGTCAGGCAGGGGCATTTGTATTTGAAAATCACGTTTCTGTGCCCGTAAACGTGTTGGTAGACAATAAAGAAAGTCAAAGCGGTACAGTTGCACCAAATGATTACATGGTCATTAAGGTAACAGCCGATAATAATTTTCATGGATTTTACGTTGCTCCTAAAAATCCAGCTGGAGCAGACGCTGATAGCAGAATAGCTAACGGTAGCTTTTCACTCGGGCGCGATCCTTTGAAATCATTTGGTGATTCATTAAAATCAGATAACACGGTTGTTGAATTTGTTGTTGACCCTGCAAACAGCAAAGGCGTTACCTTACTACGTGGCGCTCAAAGCACAAAAAAAAGCAGCTAACGCAAAAGCTAAGCAATAACAGTTAACGGAATATATGGTATTCATTTTAAAAGGGATCGTCTTTTAAGGCGGTCCTTTTTAAATGCATTTTTTGATGAGAGAAATGTTTGTCGCGTAAGCGACTCAAATAAGCAGAGCTCATTATCTGCTGCAAGGTATAAGTCGGCCGCCAGTGCAAAATGTTATGTGCCTTGCTTATATCGGCAACTAAATGTGATGGATCTCCTATTCTATTGTCAGCATATTCAATAGCAAGCGGAGTATTTGTCACCGCTTCTGCCTCTTTGATAATCTCAAGCACTGAGGTGCCATGTCCTGTACCAATATTGAATATATGGGTGCCACTCGTAGTATGTGCAAACCGTAATGCTGCCAGGTGTGCATGTGCAATATCCATAACATGCACATAGTCGCGTATGCATGTGCCATCAGGCGTTGGGTAGTGCGTGCCAAATAACGTAAACAGTTTTTTGTCGAGCACTGCATCAAAGATCAGAGGAATAAGGTGCGTCTCGGGACTATGGTATTCTCCCAACCCCTGCTCATGTAAAGCTCCTGCTGCATTAAAATAACGTAAGATAATGGCATTAAGCCCATGGGCGTGGTACAGCTCTTTGAGCATCATTTCTATCACTAATTTGCTTGTGCCATAAGGATTAATCGGATGGGTAGAATGATCTTCTGTCAGAAGTGGGGTTGTAGGTATACCATACACAGCCGAGCTTGAAGAAAAGATAAAGGTAGTGACGTGATGAGCAATCATAACCTCCAAAAGCCGTAGCGTAGCGACAATATTATTTTCATAAAATGAGAGCGGATCACGCATCGAATATCCAACTTGTGCCGATGCTGCGCAATGGATAACGGCATGAATAGGGTAGTAAGAAAAGATAGTTTTTAGCAGCTGCGCATTACCAATATCGCCACGGATACAATGAGCCCAGGAATAATCATATGGTTGTTTATGCCGTAGGTCATCAAGTAAAATTACCTGATAACCGTGCTGAGCCATCAGCCATCCGGTGTGAGATCCGATATAGCCAGCACCGCCGGTGATGAGTACTGTTTCTTGCATACTGAATACCCTGCTATTCTACGCGTGATTAGATGCCCAAGTTGTACCATATTTTTTGCAAAGCAGATAGATTTAGTGAGTTATTGGCGGCTCTAATGTGCGTTGCAACGGTATAATACGTTGCTGCGCTTGTTGTTGTTGAGCAGGCTCTTCTTGAGGAATGAATCGTGGTCCACCTTGTAATCGTAACCGTAAGCTAGTTGGAGCCGTTGGGATTGGTGTTGGTTGCGTAATGGCTTGTTGTGGTGGGGTTGGTTGTTGTTCTGATTTGGCAAAGAATGAAAATAACCACTGCCCAAAGCTCATAGGCTCTTCAAGCTCCTCGGGCTCAGGAGTTTTTTCTACTTTTTGTGCTTGGGCTTGAGCAATTGATTCTTCTATGCGTGCCTGTGCCTGCTCAACCATGAGTTGAGCACCTTCACTGGATGTCCCTTGCTGTATCAGATCCCGTTGATCTTGTAATCGTCGCAATTCTTGCTCAAGTTCAGTGCGTTGTGCAGCGGTATTTTTAATAGATTGTAAGGTGCGTATGGTTATGGCGATTCTATCGATCGTTCTTGTAAGAGCATCAAGCGGCTTCTTATGTGCTTGTTGTGCTCGCTGTTGTTGAGGGAGATTTTGTTTCAGCTGTTGCAAAGCAATATCGCTTTGCAGCTGCTCTAATTGTGCAGTACGTGCCTGTGCTGCTGCCTGTGCCGCCTGCGCTCTTTGTGCTTTTTTTTCCGCTTTGCGCTGTGCTGTTTGTGCTGCTTGTAGTTGTTGCTCATAGTGCGCTTTGAGCGCAGCTAATTCTTGCGCAGTAACAGATTGCTGAGCCATCGCACGTTTAGTTTCACGTTGTACGGGAGCGGTTTGTGGGGCTTGGTGTTGCGGCCTTTGTTCTGGTTCAACCTTAGCTGGCTGTTGGGGCGCTGGTGTAGATATAATTGCTTGTGGTTCTACCAGGATAGATGGAGCCGTTGATGCTGCTGGGTGCACAGCTACAGGTGCGTGTGGCAGAACAAACGCAGGTGCGGGTTGCGCTGCAGGAATTTCAACACTAGCTGATGGTAAAGTAGTTATTAGCGCTGCAGATTCAGCGGCAGTCTGTTTTTTTTCTGGCTGCTGTTGTACAGGAAATTCTATTTGGTGCACCTGCTCAGGTAAAGGTTGTACTACGCTTGCCGGGCTTGGGCTAGGATTTGGTTGGGGTAATATCATTGGCTGTTCTGCTGGCATAGTGCTCACTGGTGCTGGCAGCGGCTCAAACCATGCAGGTATAGGCGGTGGTACCGGCACTGTGATGGGAGTTGATACTAATGGTTGTGCAGGAATTTGCGCAAGCTCGGGTAGTAACGCAGGTGTGGGGACTGCTGCTTGTGCTGCAGATTCAGCAACAGCACGCTTTTGCTCTGGCTGTGCCGATACACGTTGCATTAATGGCGGCTCTTGGGGTTTTTGTGGCTTTGATCGTGGTTCACTCGACAAAGCAGGGGATTCTTTTTTAGGTTGAGGTTTTTTTGGTGCAGCAGATACTTGTTTAATGCCCACCCCTGCAGGTTGTGCGATAGTGTGTGGTCGTGGCTTTATCTTCACGGCAGGAAGGGTTCTTACAAGCGGTTTTTGTTTGCCGGGTACAGCAGCGCAAGATCGAGCTCGTGCTAAAGCAGCTTTTAATTTGTTAACAAGAATTGGCCGTTTTGAGGGTGCATTTTCTAAGGTAAGGATAATCGCATCGAGCGTTGCATCAGCTGGATTGTGTTGAAGAATGCTGTAAAAATTTTTTTCTATATATGCAGTATCACGCGATCCGATATTCGATGCATGCAGGTGTGGAGTAATGACGAGCATGCATAGGAACAAGTAGATATAATATAACATAGTAAATCCCTATCTAGAATAAGATTGCTTTTGTAACAGGCGTTTCATTATCAAGAATGCCAAATAGAAAGCCTATAAGGCTATAAAATAGTAAAAATCATATAAAAATAGGTAACCAGCGCATTTTTTAGGGCAATTACATTGTTGTTGTTAAGAATTGTTCTATACTGAACAGGAGAAAGTGATAAAAATATGAATTATGAGCAAAAAAAAGAATTTATTACCTATTTATCTGAGTATACCACCCAGAATAAGCTTGATAAAATGGTGGCTGTTCTGCAGGGAAGAACCCGGCATGTTACTCTGGTGTTGGAAGACCTTTTCCAGCCACACAATGCAAGTGCTATTTTGCGCTCAGCAGAATGCTTTGGCATTCAGGATATTCATATTATAGAAAAACGTAACCAATTTAGGGCAACTGAAGGCGTTGCCATGGGTGCGGCAAAGTGGCTTGATCTGCATTACTACCCTGCCATTAACGACTGTTTTGCGCAGCTTAAAAGTAAAGGGTATACCATTGTTGCTACTACCCCTGGCCCGCAGGCTATTCCATTACAAGAGCTGCCATTGAATAACAAAATGGCTCTTGTATTTGGCACTGAGCTAACCGGACTGACCAGCCAAGCATTGGAGCATGCAGATCTTTTTGTGACTATTCCTATGTATGGCTTTACGCAAAGTTTTAATGTATCAGTCAGCTCTGCATTATGCCTGTATCAAATTACCGAGTCACTTAAAAGAAGTTCAATTCCCTGGCATTTGACTCCTCAAGAGCAGCAAGATATCACCTTAGCCTGGCTTAAGCGTAATATTCGCGGCTATGCAGGGCTAGAAAAGGTGTATCGAACTCGATCGACTACACAATAATTTGGTTAGTATCTCCCGTCGGAGGTTCAGGTTTGAGGCCAGAAAGTATACCTGTTGCATGTATTTCATATTGAAATATACTTAAAGTATGGATCGGTTATAGTAAGCTTGTCATAAAATCAAGGATTATTCTATGAAGTTTAGATCAATCATAGCAGCGGGTGCCTTATGTATGCTTTTGGCAGCCCCGGGTACCTATGCGATGTACCATCAACAAAAATCATCGCTAGTAAAGCGAATTAAGAGTAGCTCACTACAAACAAAAATTGGCTTGGTAGTAGCATCCGCAGGAGCTCTAGGGCTGTTTTATAGGTGGTACTATAAACCAACACCTGCTATCCCTGCAAAGCCTGCATTGCCATCACCTCAAAATGAAGACCTCGTTGTGCCCTCCCAAGATCAAGTAATAGTACAGGCAGATCAGCAAGAGTGGTTGCAAGCGCAACAAGCAGCAGATAGTTTAGTAGCATTCCTCACTAGGGATCAAGCGGCTATCGTTATTGACTATTGTGCTCCTTGCGAATATACAGACAAAGAACGCCGTATGATGCAAACGCTCAAGGATAATATTCAGGAAATACATGGTTACAAGAGATTAAGACAAGCATTTTATGCTTTTCATGCTTACGATTCTAATGGTATAAACAGAGCTTTTGTCTGTGGTCAGCAAACAGCATGTAATGACTCTGTTGGTGATAATGACGCATCAGATAAAGCTGATAGCAAAAGAAATTAAACCTTAGATAAGTAATACTAATTCTGCACAGCAATACCAATATTGCCACAACCAATACGTGCACCAGAGTTGCCGCTTGGTTGCGTAACCAGATCATCCTCGTTCGCATGAATAATCATACTTCTGCCAATGATAGAGTTCCGGCCATTGAGAGAAATGTGTGTATCAACAAATTCAAGATGGCCAACGCCTTGTGCATCAGCTTGAATATTACCAAAATCACCAACGTGCCGATGTTTGCTAGTAGGACCGCCATGAGGCTGATTGGTGGGGTTATAGTGACTGCCAGCGCATTCAGCACCATCACACGCGCATGTGCCAAATTCATGAATATGTATGCCATGTTTGCCGGGTGTTAATCCGGTGCAGTGCGCAATAACGCGAACGCCGTCTTTTTCTTGCGTAAAAGTAACCGTTCCAGAGATATGGTTATCTTTAGTGGGGTAAATGACTGCTACTGCTT
>CAWEPS010000004.1:0-19589 GCA_963811005.1 uncultured bacterium | reverse complement strand
CGATAAGATGCTCAATAGCTCCACCACTACGAACATCAATGCCTAATGCAACTCGCTGATTTTGCATATTTTCTTGCGCATTATACGCATAGAAACTATCGAGCAAAGGAATAGGTAAATTATCCACACAAAAAAACCTACATCCTCTAATGCACGCAATACTGTTGATTTACCAGCTCCGGAATATCCTGTTACAATAAGAATGTTAGGTTGATGAACCATAGAAACTCCTGTGATAGTAGTATTGTTCACTTTCAAGTAGAAGAGCATTGCACTCCTTGTATAATATCACTAGAATGTATTGAAAACCAATGAGAAATCGTAGTGTTTGTTAAAAAAGGATCGTGTATGAAGCGCTTATCATCTTTCTATACCAGATTGTGTTTATTACTAATATTCTCATATCATGTGCATTATCCCCAGAAGGTGCCCCACAATCAAAAAAAGAAGAGCCTACCAAACCAGTTGTTTTTGATGAGGCTATCTATAACTGGACCCGCACTTTTGCCGAAACGCTCCATGCAACCGAACAAAAACATTATAAAGTTACTCCGACCCATCCTCTTGTATGATTAAAGCTATTGATGGCTTTTTGTCCTGCTTGGATCCACATTCAAGCTTTTTCAGATCCAAAAACCTATAAAGCAATTTTAGAGTCAACCAGCGGAGAATTTTTTGGTATTGGTGTTGTTATTGATAATACACGTTCATCTAAAGAAAAATTTTTAATGGTGACCGATACAATTCCTCAAGGCCCTGCCGATAAGGCTGGTGTTAAACCATTTGATAAAATCGTAGAAATCGACAACAAACCATTGGAGGGCATGACTACTGAAGAGGCCACATCACTATTAAAGGGTGAGCGCAATACCGTTGTACATATTAAATTATGCGTGATAACCAGCCTGACATCATAGCGCTTGATATAACGCGAGATGAAATTAAAGAACAAACTTCATTATGTTTTTATCTGCCTGAACTGAATATTTATTATTTATCACTGACCATGTTTTCAGATAATGCCGTTGCTCAACTAGAAAAACTCTTGCAACAATTAAAAAAGAAAGAATATAAAGGCCTTATTCTAGATCTTCGTAATAATTCAGGTGGCTTATTGGCTGCGGCTATTGATATTGCCGGGTTATTTTTGGATAAAGGCAGCCTTGTTGTCAGCACCAAAGGAAGAAACAATAAGGAAACTGAACGCTATACCACCACACGAAATCCAGTTATTAATACACCACTACCCATATTTATTTTAATTAATAATTATAGTGCATCTGCCGCCGAAATTCTTGCCGGATGCTTGAAGCTGCACTCCGATGACCTAGCAAAAAAAAGCCATAAAGATCAAAAAAAACTTATGGTCTTTTTAGTCGGTACCCGTACATTTGGCAAAGGGTCGGTACAAGAGGTTATCCCCGTTGGCAATAATTGCGCCATTAAATTAACAACATCACTTTATTACCTACCTTTTGATACTTCCATACAAGGAGTAGGAATAGAACCTGATTTTATGATAGAAAAACGATTTCCGCCTACTGAACAGATGATCTGGTTCAATAAATTTTATGGCAGAGAACGAGCACTCACTAACTATATTAAATCAGACACTGCCGATGATAAAAACATCCATGAAGAAGAAGAAAAAGCCAATAAGGGTAAAAAAGAAAAAAATTGGTAAGCGAGCAAAAGATATGCTTGAGAAAGACAATCAGTTCCGAGACACCATAACCCTCATTAATCTACTCAATAGCGCCCACACATGCTGTCCGGCTCGGGTTAACACCCGCCACAAAGCCTTAGAATTCTTAAAAGGGGTCTTTATCACCAATGAATCGCTCAAACTAGAAGAAGTAAAGATCTAACCCTGGGCGACCTATAAAAAGAGCCCTACCCATAGGGTTGACAAATTGAATAAAACAAGGCATTATGGTTAGTAACTATGAATTAACCCTACTTTCTGCAAAGAAGTATCAAGTATAAAGATAAAAAACAGTGTTTTTACGAAATTACTCATACATTTGTTCTTATAGAAACCCCCTAAAAAGTTTAATGTACTCATATCAAAGCACCCTATATTCCCTTATGGGTTTTAGGTGTATTTTTTATTTATCCAGGGGGGTCTTGTAAGAAAATAGTATAAAATAGCGTTACATAACGCACGTATCACAAAAAAGAAAACTAATTTAATAATATTTTTATTTAGGTATATACATGAACAGAATTAATATTTATGTTGGCAATGTAGCATCAAACGTAACTGAAGATCAATTAAGATCTCTTTTCTCTCAATATGGTCAAGTGACTTCAGTTAAAATGATCAAAGATAAATTCACTGGCGATGCTCGTGGCTTTGCGTTTGTTGAAATGGGTTCTACAGAAGAAGGTCAATTAGCAATCGAAAAAGTTAATGGTACAGAAATGAACGGTCAAAGATTACGCGTTAACGAAGCTCGTCCACGCGAAGATCGTAACGATCGTCCTCGTAGACCATACAGCGGTGGCGGCAGCAATGGCGGCGGCAACCGTTTTGGTGGTTCACGCTTCTAATTTGTTACCAAATTAGCATAAAAAAAAGGCCTCGCTAATTGCGAGGCCTTTTTTTTGTTAGAAAAAATCACGCTAAAAAAACACAGACTACGCAATACTCAACTAAAAAAAGCTACTAGATCAAGTGCCGATGCTCGTGCAATAGCATGTTTATAGGCAGCCGCACACTCTTTATGTAGACGCTTTAATTTCCATGTCGTTAAGAAGTTACGTGCCACTGATACCAATCCTGTCACCGGGGCTAATTGATTATTATGCACCCTATTTCTATATCCCTTTATATAATCAATAATGGCCATATCACCCTGCTGCGCAACTTTATGATAGCCTAACTTTATCAGGCGTTGTTCAAAGGCCTGGATATGCTCGCCACCCGCATAGACAAGCACACGGGAGCTACTCAGTCATTTGATATACCATTGATGGATAAGACGAGCATCGAGGAGGTTAATCATACATTGCCATAATGTGCTCAAAAATAGAGTCATCTGCTCTGGTGCTAGAACTTTATTAGCATTATCAGTTAAAAATGCTACTGCTTGTTCCGCTTCTGCAGCTGTATCGGCATAGTAGCTTTGTAGGGTTGGTGCGTCATGATAAGATTTAATTTCCATGATCACTTCTTTAAATGAACTGAGCAGTCGATTAAAAGCCATTAATGCTTCATCTGTTCTCCGTTGTGCGCCATAAAAAGTATTAACGAGGTAATGATGCCTAAATTCACCATTTTCTACTTCAATACCCTGTTGTCGACACTCAGCCGCAAACCCCGATAACCCAGAATATTCTATAATAGTGGTATCTAAATTGGGAAATAACAGACAGCCTTTTTGTGTAAAATCCTTGAGAATAGGCAATAAGCGCTGAACATCTATATCATCACCCTGATAATCCCACATATCTTCAACCACGCATGCCATAGCCTGCTGCTTGATAGCATTCATAAGTGATTGCCGTTGCTCTTTACTCATGAGAGCCCCTTGAGTATCGACATGCACATCGGCCACCAGATAGCATTCTTGAGTACCTAACCTATATTTTGCTACGTATGCGATCATAGAAAGCACCTTTATAATGATGTTTTTATGCAATAATTAAACAATGTATGCGTTACTACAATCCACACGATTAGTTTTTACTCAACTGTTACTGATTTTGCTAAGTTACGTGGCTTATCGATAGCGCATCCAAGCTCTTTTGCAATTTGATAGACAAAGAATTGCATCAAGCCCGTCATGCTCAGCGGCCCCAATAATGGTCTAACTTTTGCTACAACAAAAGCAACATCTGCCATAGCGCATAACTCATCTTGACCACTAAAGGCAAAGGCTATTATGTTGCCTCCGCGAGCCTTAACCTCTTGGGCGTTAGACAAGAGCTTTTGATAAATAAGAGGATCCTGATGCGAAAATATAATAATAGGGGTCTCTTTATCAACTAATGCCAAGGGCCCATGTTTAAGCTCGCCAGCTGGATATGCCTGTGCAAAAATGTAAGAAATTTCTTTAAGCTTTAATGCCGCTTCTAAAGCGAACGGATAACTGCTGTGCCGACCTAAAAAGATAACTTTTTTCATGGTCGCATATTTTTTTGCCCATATTTGAGCAATAGGAATCTTGTAATTTTCAATGCTATTTTCAAGCACTTCAGCAGCAACAAAAAGATCTTCTTGTGCTAGCTCCATAGCCTCTTGCGTAATTAATCCCTTTTCTAGTGCCAAGCGATTTGCAAACCAGTATAATGCCGCCAATTGGGTGGAAAATGCCTTGGTTGAGGCAACGGCAATCTCATGACCTGCCTGCGTTAATAAAAAGCCATCGGCTTCGCGCACAATGGAACTTGAAGCAACATTGGTTAATGCCATAGTTGGCATACCATGCTCCGCAATAAGACGTAGCGCTTCAAGAGAATCTGCTGTTTCCCCAGATTGTGAAATAATACAATAGAGGCTATTTTCTTCCACAAAAAAAGGCATATAGCGAAATTCTGATGCTAAATGAACACGTGTTGGTATTTTGCATATCTCTTCAAAAAAGAATTGACCTATTCGTGCTGCATGCCATGAAGTACCCGCTGCTATTATATGAATCTGCTTTATAGCACGAGCCTGATCGGCTGTTCTACCAATCTGATCCCAAATGCGACTACTTAAAGAATTTAAGGTAGTGGTAGTATCATAAATTGCCTGCTTTTGCTCATAGATCTCTTTAAGCATGAAATGCTCATGCCCTTGTTTTTCTTGCTCAATCCAAGCAACATCAAGTTCTTGAATCTGCAGTGGTAATGCTTTACCTGAAAAACTATATAATTCTAGCGAATCTTGCTTGAGAATGACAAAGCTCTCGTCGGGTAAAAAAACTACTTTTTTAGTGCGTCCTGCAAAAGCCAGCAAATCTGACGCGACAAACATCTCATCATCACCAATACCAATACACAGCGGAGAGCGCTTACGCACTAACAACATGGTATCCGGATGCTCTTGCATCATAGCTATAAAGGCATATGCCCCTTCAAGCTGATTGACAAGATCGATAACTGCACCTTTTAATGTGCTATGAGTCTTTAGATGGGATTCAAAAAGATGTGCTATTATCTCGCTATCTGTTTGAGAATGAAAAACATGACCGGCAGCCAATAGCTCTTTTTTTATGCCGACATGATTTTCAATAATCCCATTATGCACAAGGGAAATAGACTTTTCACAATCAAATTGTGGATGTGCGTTTTCTAGGGATATGGTTCCATGAGTTGCCCAACGGGTATGCCCCATTGTCAGGTGCCCATCCATAGGCTCCAGCTCAAGCTTGTGCATAAGGTTTTTAAGCTGTCCCTGAGACTTAAGGTATACCAGTCGATTATCTTCCGGGTTAAGACATGCTATGCCGGATGAATCGTATCCACGATATTCCAAGCGAGCAAGGCCTTCAACCACAAAACTCTTACCGTAACCCTTGCCGATATACCCAACTACGCTACACATTCTACTTCCCTCTTGAAAAAACGGGATTTAATCTATACCAATCATTACCATGTTACAGGCTATATAACAATTAAGATTGGCACAAGGATTAACGTTTAACAAACTGGAATTTGCGTCGAGCTGCCTTTTGACCGTACTTTTTACGTTCTTTGCGGCGAGCATCTACGGTGAGCAGTTCGAGCTTACGCAATAGGGGACGAACTTCTTCTTCATGAGCAACCAAAGCACGAGCAATACCAAGCTTAACTGCACCAGCTTGAGCACATGTGCCACCACCAGTAACGTTAGCTTCAAAATCATACTTTAATGCTGCAGGAACAGACTTGAGGGGAATTGATACGTCAATACGAGTCATTTCTGTATCAAAATAATTTTTATAATCTTTACCATTTACCGTCATGGTACCATTGCCACGGCGCAACCATACGCGAGCAACAGCACTTTTACGACGACCTACCCCATGAGCAACAGGAGCTTTTTTTACTGCAGAAGCAGACTTTGCTGCCCCAGAAGCTTTTTTTGCTTTTTCCATACTATTAGGATTCCTCACTATTATACAAGCAGAAAGTTAGTTTATTCAGTAGAATTTTAGCTTACCCCAAGCACAAAATTTGTCAAAGTTACTGGAGCCGATGATCGGATTTGAACCGACGACCTATTGATTACGAATCAATCGCTCTACCAGCTGAGCTACATCGGCCAATGAGGACCACTATAGCATATTTAGCAGCAAGATTCTAATCAAATTTTTCAGATCCATTCTCTTCATAAATCTCTTGGCACGAGAGGCAACGCGTAGCATTAGGGAAGGACTTAAGCCTTTTTTCTGAGATTGCCTGTCCACAATCAACACAAATACCATAGGTGCCATCCTCTATCATTTGTAAGGCCATTTCAACGCGCCGGTATTCTTCCAGCTTGGTATGCTGCAATGAGCTATTAAGGCTTTCCATGGTAGAAGAAAGGGCTTGGTCCCCTGGATCTTGAACCTGATCATCAGAAAACTTTTCTTGGGTAAGCTGTTGCAGCTCACGCTCAATTTCTGCTTTACGCTCTAAAAGCTGTTTTTTTATAACGCCTATATTGACGTTGTTTGTAGCCTCATCCACCCTTTTTCCTTCTCTCTTGAAAAAATGTTTTTAATAAGACAGCTGCTTCCTTGCCGCCTACATCACCGATAATAGTAAATGCATCACCTTTGTATAACTGAATGGATGCATTCTTGTCAAGGTCATAACCAAATAAAGGCGACCGTGCTCCAAAAACTACCCCTTCTAACCTGCTCATTTTAATAAGATTCATACACATAGCACAGGGCTCCAATGTTACATATAACCAACACCCCTCCAACCGCCAATCCCCCTGCTTTTTTCCTGCCTTTTCAATAGCCTGCATCTCAGCATGCGCTACCTGACTTTTCTTGGTCTCGACATAATTGTGCCCATACGCCATAATAACGCCCTTTGGACTAATTACAACAGCCCCAACGGGAACTTCTCCCTTTGTATATGCCTTACGCGCCTGCGCGAGGGCCTTGTGCATATAATAGATATCGCGATCCTGTCCAAATGGGCTCATCATAAGTAACACATTAAAATACTAGAAAAGTGGAAAAAAATAGGTTTATACTTTACACTCATTTTATACTATGGCAAGAAAAAACATATAAATATTTAAGCATTTATAAAGGCTGGCCCTTTTAGGAGACTATGTATGGCAAATAATCCTCCATCAAATAGTGGCGATTATAAAGCGAAATCGATTCGCGTTATTGAGGGTCTTGATGCAGTAAGAAAACGCCCGGCTATGTACATAGGCTCTACCGGGCCAAAAGGGCTGCATCACCTGGTCTATGAGGTAGTCGACAACTCGGTTGACGAAGCGCTTGGTGGCTATTGCGACACCATCAAGGTGATTCTTCATGAGGATGGTTCTTGTTCGGTTGAAGATAATGGACGCGGTATCCCTACTGATATCCATCCAACCGAAGGCATATCGGCTGCCGAAGTCGTATTAACCAAACTCCATGCTGGCGGCAAGTTTGATAAAGAATCCTATAAATTCTCTGGTGGACTCCATGGTGTTGGTGTATCGGTGGTTAATGCTTTATCCAAAGATCTAACCGTAACTATTTGGCGCGATGGACATACGTATGTACAGCATTATCAATATGGCAAACCATTGGCACCACTTGCGCAAGTTGGTGATACCACAAAGCGCGGCACCATGGTTCGATTTACCCCAGATCCTGCGATCTTTGAAGAAACGGTTAAATTTAGCTTTGATACCTTAGCAGCGCGCCTGCGTGAATTAGCCTTTTTAAATAAAGGCCTGCGCATTTCTATCATTGAAGAAGAGACCAACCGCTCTCATGAGTTCTATTTTGAAGGCGGTATTTTATCCTTTATTCAGCATATTAACGCAAAAAAAACGCCACTTTTCCCTGAGATTATCCACTTTGAGGAAAGCGATGAAAAATATGTGGTTGAAATTGCACTACAATATAATGAGGGCTATGCCGAACAGCTTTTCTCGTTTGTGAATAATATTAACACTATAGAGGGCGGTACCCATGTTGCTGGTTTTAAATCAGCACTCACCAAAGCCTGCAATAAAAAAGCCACAGAATTTAATATGATTAAGGGCGATGAAACATTTTCGAGTGAAGATGTGCGCGAAGGGCTCGTCTGCGTTATCAACATCAAGGTTCCGGAACCACAGTTTGAAGGGCAGACAAAAACCAAACTCGGCAACAACGAAGTTAAAGGATTAGTTGACTCTTGGACTTTTGCCTTTTTAAGCACTTATTTTGAAGAAAATCCAAGTATCGCACGCAAGATTTTGCAAAAGGCAGAAACGGCACGCCGTGCTCGAGAAGCTGCCAAAAAGGCGCGTGATCTTACCCGCAAAAAAACATCCGTAGAAGCAGCTTTACTTCCCGGTAAGCTTGCCGACTGCTCTAATGAAAATCCAGCAGATCGAGAGCTCTTTATTGTAGAGGGAGATTCTGCAGGCGGTTCTGCAAAACAGGGGCGCGATAGAAACTTCCAAGCAATTTTGCCTTTGCGGGGTAAGATTCTCAACGTTGAAAAAGCACGACTGGATAAAATCTTATCTAACGAACAAATTAAGGCATTAATCGCTGCTATTGGTTCTGGCATTCAAGATGATTTAGATCCTGATAAAGCCCGGTATCATAAAATTATTTTAATGACCGATGCGGATGTTGATGGTGCTCATATTAGAACCTTATTGCTCACATTCTTTTTCCGCTACATGAAGCCGTTGATAGAAAAGGGCTATCTGTATATTGCACAACCACCGCTGTATAAGGCAAAGATAGGCAAGAAAGAACAATATTTAAAAGACGATAAGGCCCTTAAAGGATTTTTATTCGATTGGGCCCGCGAGCAAACTACCCTACTCATTAATGATAAAGAAGTGGAACCGACCACATGGCATACTCTACTTACCGATCTGTTGGCATATGATGAGCACATTATCAAACTCAGCCATACCTTTAAAATCTCGTATGAACAATGCCATAAGCTAGTTGATACCTTGCACAGCTCGCCATGGAAAGAGTCTGATGGCATCCCAACTTTGCTTAAAATCCTCCATGAGCATTTCAAGCAATATGTAATCACCTTCAACCAGCCTGCCGTGCCACAACACGGTGAAGCGATTGATACATCAGAACCACGAGAAGCATATATAAACTTCAGTATCTTGAATCGCCAATGGAAAGCTCCGTTAGTGTTCTTTAGTTCAACTGAACTCCGCGATCTGCTACCACTCGTAACACCGCTTTCTATATTAAAAAACAATACCTGGGAACTGCGCTTGCAATCTAAAGAGCGCTCAGTGCGTGGCAAAGGCATTGTCCAAACGATTCATGGCATTGAACATTTAAGTAAACCATACTTAAACATTCAGCGCTATAAAGGTCTTGGAGAAATGAACCCAGAACAGCTATGGGAAACTTCTATGGATACCTCATTGCGCACTCTGCTTAAAGTCACCATTGAAGATGCCCTACAAGCAGATGAATGGTTCAATACGCTCATGGGCGATGATGTTGAAGGTCGAAAAGAATACATTGAAGAATATGGCCACTTTGTTAAAAACCTCGATATCTAAAAGGAATTTGTTGTGAAACTCTCTAGCACACTAGTATTGATCATGTTTGCAGTACCGCTCTATGGCTCTGGCAAGAATCTGGGCAAACCGGCAATAAAATTAGGCTCAGCAGGCAAAAAAGAAAGAACCCCTCGAATTCAAAGCCCACGGGTGCACAAGAAGGCAGTATGTAACAAGTATGCAGGTTACGCAGCTGCACAGATACTCACGCCAAAAAATAACCGCTAGCGTAAAGACTCAGATTGATAGCAAAAGGCCGCGCAATGCGGCCTTTTTTATTGCCTATCATCTGGTATACTTAAGGGTATGAATAATCCACTGTATACTCAAATCACTACTTTTAGTAACCAGCATAACCTGATCCCTCCCCATGCCACTCTTATTGTTGGCCTATCGGGTGGACCGGACTCGGTGTTATTGCTGCACTATCTTGCTGCGCTGGCACATACGCATAATCTCACGCTTATTGCCGCTCACCTTGATCATGAGTGGCGTCCCGATTCGTATAAAGATGTTGAATTTTGCCAAGAATTAACGCAAAGGCTTGGCATCAAACTCGTAGCGTCAAAACTTTCTGATCTTTCATTGTCGCGCAAATTTAATGGCTCTAAAGAAGAGTATGCCCGCAGCATGCGGCGCCATTTTTTGGAACAGATACAACACCAGTACCATGCAAACTTTATTGCACTTGCTCATCACGCCGATGATCAACAAGAAACGTTTTTTATTCGTATGATGCGTGGGACATCGCTCTCTGGCCTTTGTTGGCATGCAACCACGACAAGGCGCCTATATCAGGCCGCTGCTCACCTGCAGTAAACAAGATATTCTTGCCCATCTTGAGCACCATGATATCCCCTATCTTAGTGATCCCACTAATAATTCAGATGCTTTTTTACGCAACCGCATACGCATGCATGTGCTACCATCACTTCATGCAATCGACAAACGATTTGCCACAAACTTTGCACGCACCCTGGAACAGCTACAAGCAACCGAGGATTATTTGCACGCGGTGATGCTAGCAACATTTGATACTTTAATGATTGACACGAACCCATCCAACTTAAACCTTAACAAGTTGTTGAAGTTAGAGCCAGTTATCCTACAACGGATTCTTGTCCATTGGTTATCAGTTAACAAAATTCCCTTTACCCCCAGTCAAGCTCTGTTTAATGAGATTATACGCTTTTTAAAAACACCCGGTGACAAAGAACATACTATGTCTATTTTCTTGAAAATACGCAAAAAAGGCTTTATAGTAAGCGTGTCTTAACATATAAACAATCTATTTTTAAGAAAGTGCTTTTGTATGCTCAAATATGCTGCCCTTTCTGCTGCACTCTGTGTAGCGGTTACTATGTTACATGCAAGTGAGCAGACAATGCCATCAGAAGTGGCTGAACTGTATAACAGAAACTGCGAACTCGCACAACAACGAACACACCTAGAGCGACTGCTCAAGCAGAAGGATGCACAAATAATGAGGCTGAGAAAGAAGCTTGCAGAGATTCAACAGTTAACAACACAATCTACAGAAACACACCAGCTCATCATACCTGGCCAATCATGGGATGTGGTTCATGGGATACAGCCCGCCAAGGTGGCAGCCGCCGATAAAAAAGAACCAAACATCCCACGTCATACAACAACACATTAATCATACTAATAATGAGGCATATATCATCTATGCATAAACAATTAATTTGTGCGCTGCTTATTTTTTATTCTCTAGCAGCAACTGATAAACAAAACAAACTGAACACATCTATAGGGCCAATTACCACTACTCAACAATTTGTGCAGCAGTATGGCTCTTGGAGCACAAGCGTGCATAGATTATTGCATGATATCCCAGAGGGTATATCACACTCGCAAATGCGCATAGCATGCGAAGAAACATTAAAAGACTCATCCGCGTGCCCGGCACAAAAATATCAAGCTGATTTGGTAAGGACCATGCTTATGGCATCCACGCTCAGCGCTGATTATACTCGCACACTTGCCTATTATGGGGATACAAACTGTGGCGATGCAAAAAAAGAGTGCGCAACGATAAAAACCCCACAACAGTTTCAAAGTGCGTATACTGATTGGATTGGCAGTATGCATGCCCTAACTCAGCAGATACCAGAAGGTATCACCATGCCCCAGATGCAAACAGCCTTAGCTGCACAACTAACCGATGCACAAGCACCTGAGGCCCAAAAAGATGATGCCCAGACGCTGTACCTTCTGCTGACTGCGGCACTGGTGACCAACGATTATAAACGAACACTCGATTACTATTGTGAGCATAAAAAATAAACAGACCTATTAATCACACACAACCAAAAGGATCTTTTATGAATAAACAGTTATTGTACGCATTGCTTATGGGCGCATGTTCATCTACCTTTTTACCAGCAAGTCAAACAACCAAATTTTCTGATCTTGATCCCGAAGCGCAGGCCGTAGCAGCAGTGCTCTACCCTTATGCCGATGGCGAGCTACTTGGCTCCACGGCTAATTATTGTAGGGACACAGCAGACAAGCTTAAGACTGCGCTTGCTCACCATTGCGACCATAAGAGGAGTTCATCGTCTGAACCAATTGTTACCTTAGAACAATATAACCAGACATTTACTACGCTAGACCGTCGCCGCCTACGTCTTATATTAAAATCATCATTCGGCTCTACAACTCCTGCACAAGTAAATGATGTGATCTGTGACTTATACTTACCGTGTGGAGTTCCTCAAAAACTATCCGATGCCATACTTATAGCGTGGTTTGCACGTGAATATCCAACAAGTCTTGAAGTTTTAGAAAAAAAACAACAAGAGCTCGCATCTGCTAGTGCTCAAGCACAACAATTGCAACAAACATTGACCAGCGAGCGTGCGTCGTGCACACAAGCACAGCAAACTGCACAACAGTTGGCTGCGGAGAATGTACTGCTTAAACAGCAATTACAAAATGCTCACAACAAACTCGATGACAGCAAAAGAACTAAACGCCACCCTAAAAAGCGTACAGCAGGCACGGTTATATTTTATAGTAATTCACTTATCGGCAAATAGTCTTATACCCTAAAAGGATATTCTATGACTAAACAACTGATTGCTATGATTATGATGCTGTTGTGCATAACAACATCGCATAAACTAGTACCCAGCCAACAGCAAACACCTGAAACGCTTGCAGCAAAGATGGATCGTTTTATAACACTGCTACCTGTGTTTAGATCACCTCAAGAAATGTTTTCTTTTCTCTTAAATTCAGAGGTAGAAAAACAATCACTTGCTACCCAAGTGGAAGCTTTAAAAACGAAACAAAAAAGCGATCAAGAGCAGCATACGCATGAGAATGCACGGCTTGAACAGCAATTGCACGCTATGCAACAACAATTACAACAAAGTCAGCAATATGCACATGAGAATGCTCTGCTTAAAGAGCAATTACGAAATGCTCACAACAAACTCGATGACAGCAAAAGAACTAAACGCCACCCTAAAAAACGCGCAGCAGGCACTGTTATATTTTATGCTAATTCATACATCGGTAAATAATCTTATACCACTAAAGGACATTCTATGACTAAACAACTATTTCTTGCACTCCTTTTATGCATGACCTTATCTCAAGGGTTATTTGCTAGCGATAAAAAAGAAGCACAAGCTACTGCAAAAATTGCTGCCTTACAAGCAGCATTCAACCGCTTACCTTTTGAACAGCGTTATAAAGGTGCTCTTGAGTACGTTCAACCATTACAATCTTGTTCGGAGGCTCAAGATAGTAGCATTTTACAGCACCCGTTTCTTGCTGTTGCATCATTGCCCAAGCTAGAATGTGAATTTCAACAAAAACCGGAATTCTATCGTCTCTTTATTGCTCAAGTTAAAAACGATGGACCAGAGACAGCATTCAAATTTTTTGCTAGCCATCTGATCATACATGATTTACTAAACAAGCTAAAAGATGCTGAAAAAACAATAAAAAAATTGGAAAGCCAACTGGACGCTCCGCGCAAACAAGAGAGCACTCCTGCTCATGCACCAGCACTAGAAAGTAAACGTAATAGCATACCTGCTGATGAAAACCCCCGTGCTACGAGCAACCTCTGTGGACGCATTATGCGTTCTGTAGGGTACCCCGTCAACTTATTATTAGGAACCACTAAACTTTAATCGTAGTTACAAGGACATTACATGAATAAACAGCTATCTTATGCACTATTAATCTGCATGACCTTATCTCAAGGGTTATTTGCTAGCGATAACAAAGAAAAGAACACACTAAATAAAACTTTTCAAAAGCAGTATGCTTTGGCAATCTCATTTGCAAATGCTGACATCCTCCAGGGCAAGACTACGCGAAGAAAAGAAAAACAACGCATAGATACCCTCATTAAGCAAGACCCCGGTCAATTTGCACTCATCGCATCCACTGCGGGTCCAGTAGATGTTGCTCACTACGGCCTTCTGCAATCCAGAATGATTATTGCAGAATTACTCGTTGACTTGCAAAAATTAACCGCTGAACGCGATGCTTTAAAACAAGATAAATCCACTAAACTTTAATTTTATTTACAAGGACATATCTATGAATAAACATATATCTCTTGCACTCCTTTTATGCATGACCTTATCTCAAGGGTTATTTGCTAGCGATAACAAAGAAAAGAACACACTAAATAAAACTTTTCAAAAGCAGTATGCTTTGGCAATCTCATTTGCAAATGCTGACATCCTCCAGGGCAAGACTACGCGAAGAAAAGAAAAACAACGCATAGATACCCTCATTAAGCAAGACCCCGGTCAATTTGCACTCATCGCATCCACTGCGGGTCCAGTAGATGTTGCTCACTACGGCCTTCTGCAATCCAGAATGATTATTGCAGAATTACTCGTTGACTTGCAAAAATTAACCGCTGAACGCGATGCTTTAAAACAAGATAAATCCACTAAACTTTAATTTTATTTACAAGGACATATCTATGAATAAACATATATCTCTTGCACTCCTTTTATGCATGACCTTATCTCAAGGGTTATTTGCTAGCGATAACAAAGAAGCAAAAGCAAGCTCTTCCGTAACAGCTTTTTCACCTGAATTGATAGGTGAAGGCGATTTAGCTCTGCTTTCACAAAAGTTATTAGGTGATAATTTTGGTGGGATGAGTCAAGAGCTAGCAAAAAAAGGATTTGGGGATAAACCATTTGATATCAACGCTCTAAAAACAGTTACCGAGGAGCTTGATGCCATTTCTGATGAACATTATGTACGTACGACCAGTCTGCTCAATATGGAGGGACCAGACCGTTTTCTACTATTAAAGCAGTATGCTTATGCAACCGCACTGCTTTTGGCAAGTTTGCAGAGATCACATCAATTAGAGACACAGGTATTAAAACTAACAGCAGACACCAAACAAGCAACAGCAAAGCCAGCACAGAGCGCATCTAACCCAACAAATGCCCTAGCGAGTTCCCCAAATATGGTGGGTGGCTCTGGTGGTTCCCCTAAAGAACCGCATGAGCGACCACGCAAAAGCTCACTCGCACCATTTATAGCACCACCTCTTATTCTTTAAGGTAAAATCGCCACAATAAATCCTGCCCCGCAGAGATACCAATACGTGGCGTTGCTATAATTTCTGAGGACAAAACTTCACGACCCGGCATCACATAGAGTGGTCCGGGTTGTGTCGCATTAATTCCCATATCTTGTTTGGTTATACCTAATGCTTGGGTTATTTTGCCTGGCCCGTTAGTAAGATTTTTAATTGTAGCACCATCGCGATTACGCTGCATTATCTCTATACCCTGAATAGGTTCTAATCCACGCAATAATACTCCACCTGCTGGCATAGACGCTTCGCGCGCCACAAGATTTACACAAAAGTGTGCTCCATAAATAAAATAGACATAGGTATGCCCTACAGGGCCAAATAGTGCTGCATTACGCTCCGTTTTGCCTCTATAGGCATGGCAGGCAGGATCGATAGAACAGTAGGCTTCTGTTTCTGTTATAATACCGGCAAGTACCGTGCCCTTATACTCGCGTACTAAGATAGCTCCCAGCAGCTCACGAGCAACCGTTACCGTATCACGGTTATAAAAAGATTGAGATAGTGTATCCATATTACCAACTCCAAAATAAAGATTCCGCTTTTTTACACAATTAGGTAGGCTATCAAAAAAAGTTTGTAGCAATTAAGGTGTAAGGGTTTTGATGGAAGCACAGTATCGTTCTCAAGATTCACGTCTACTGATAGTATTGCTTTCTATCAGCTTACATACTACCGCGCTCATACTCTTGTTTATCATACATGTGTCACAGGCTCCCTTTGAGATCACCGATAAGCCTCATAACAGCCCTTTATATGATCCAACCGTTATATTCCAGGATGCACCAGATACAGAGCCAGTGCAACAGCCTCAAGGCATGCAAACTGCCACCGCCCCAGAGGCAACCACCGTTAATTCATCCCTCATACTCAATGATCAAAAAATAGATGACGATCTATCAGATGAGGGTTTTACGCAACCTGACAGCGCAGCTGCGCTGCCCTCCCCACAAGAAACATTACCCGTAAGCCAGAAACTTAGTCATTTAGATCCGCCGCTATTGCCTACCCATGTCCGCAACGATAAACCCAAACGCAAACGGCGGCGCAGCGATGGCCCAGCGCACCGTCCATCCCAAGAGCGCAGAAAAGCTGCTGCTGCTTTGGGTAGGTTAACCCAAGGATTTATTAAGAGTCTAGAGCAAGAACAATCTACCAAGAGCAAGGTGCAAGATGATGTGGATCTTATCTCATATCGCATGTATATAGAAAAACTATGTGATGTAATATATCAAACCGTGAATGCAAATCAAAAACCATTATATCTCCCTCGCAGTGTTGAAACCAATGTAGTAGCGATCATCACCATTGATAAAAAAGGCACCCTACTTGATTTTGTCTTAGAACATCCTAATAAAACGCCTGAGATACTCGAGATTGAACGGTTATTATATGATGCTGCACGCAAGGGAGGCCTTTACCCGCCAATTCCATCAAAATTCAAGACTGATAAGATGTCATTCAAGCAGTCATTGCATGTAAGCGGACAACAAGGTCTCCACACCTATACCATATCTAAAGGAGTGCGCTATCGATAGTTTGCTATAAAACCCTTTCTCTATAACAGTATATTCTGCTAGGGTAGACCAAAATAGTATACTGTAGTAAAGGAGTTTTATATGAAGCATCTGATGTATATGTGGTGTCTACTCAATGTTGCTTTGCTGCAAGCGCAGCTACCAGACGCTGATGATTTCCAACTTATTATTGAGCCCAAATGGCAGAATTTGGAAATGGACAGCACGCAATCAGATAAATTTGGAGGCAAATGGCTTTTGGTTGGTAGTATTACATTTCGCAAAAAAGCTAAAGAATCTGTTAATCTTACCCAATTAGAATTACGATGGAATGGCCAAGAAATCAATGACCTGCTAGGCTCATTATATCGTAAAGATCCGGATAAAGATTTTTTACCCATAGAAGACAATCTTGTGTGTGATGGCACATGGAACAAAACACGGCAACTGCTCAAGCTCACCTTTGATGAAAAAGAAACGCTCGGCCTTGTTAATATTTTTTATCTTGTTTTGACGATACCAGAAACCATGGAGCCTCTTGTAAAAAAGGGAAGTTTTGAAATTGTGCAACGGAGCCTGCCCGAACCATTCCGGTTAGCGACCTTATCGCACAAGTTATCATTATCACTCGATATAATTGGATCTAGTATCGAAAGTGACTAATGATAGTGTATACCCTTATAATCCCACAATTTTTTTGATCTGCCTGTGCGGGAGAAGCAACAAGAGGTTGCTCGCCCAACCTCTTGTAACAAGGGCGCCAACTGCGTATGGATCGCTGACGCGTTGAATTGTTCCCCTCGCGGCCGGGGAACAAGCAACGCTCCTGCATGTCTCGGCCATGACCACTCGCTTCATGATGCCCTTGCCACCGCTTACGCGGCGTTGGGGCTAACCCATGAAGCTACGATATACGTATCTACATTACATGTGATTACACAATTACTAGTGTGACACACAAAAAAACAGATGTTATCATCCTGAGCCTTGGTCGAAGGATTTAAAAAAATATGTTTCGACAGGCTCAACATGATAATAGGGATGCTGGATGTTGCATGGGGGACGGTTTCCATGTTATGTCTGCTGTTATTTCGCGCGGCAAGCTGCCTTGCAGATAGAGCGCAGAGAATCTATAGCTTTAGCCGGTCCTTTCTGCCGAGTTCACGCTCGGCTAGAGAGCGTGTTCTGTTTGAGGCATCAATCAATAGTTTGTAAGCTTGGCCCAACCTACAGCGCACAGTCGCACGGCCTTGAGTGCGACGTTTGCGCTAAGGATTCCAAAGCGCAGCTTGGGCACACGGATTATCAAGGGTGTTGTGCCACACCCTTGATCGCCTCTCCCGCGCAGGGAGTTAGAAAAAAATTCTTTAACCGCCCTCCGCGCAGGAGAAAACCCACTGTCTGGGCAGGACAAAAAGAAAAACATATTTATTGAAAAAACTTTGATCATAAGCTTTTTAAAAAGCTTAGCTAGACTTTTGTCACCATTCATTTTATAACTAGGCAAGCATTGCATGGAGTATAGGAAAAAGAGGTGAAATAGTCATGGCAAAAATAGTTATTCTAGGAGGCGGACTTACCGGTCTTTCTACTGCATATCATTTAGAACAGCAGGGATTTTATGACTATGTTTTATTCGAACAAGAATCAACCATTGGCGGCCTGTGCTCATCAGTGCGCCAAGATGGCTTTACCTTTGATGCCACTGGCCACCTATTACATGCATCGGATACCTATTTTCGCTCTTTTATTGAGCATACAGCTGGCTTGCAACGGTTTAATGTTATTGATCGTCGCTCCGCCATCTATTCACATGCAACCTATACACCCTACCCCTATCAGATGAATTTATTTGGGCTGCCACCAGCCGTTATTAGTGATTGCATTGAAGGGTTTATTACCCGTAAAAAAAAAGTCCCTAAGCATGCATCTTTTTATGAATGGGTAGATCATCATTTTGGCAAAGGCTTTGGCAATCATTTTTTTTATCCTTATCAACATAAAATTTTTGCCTACAATCTTGAAAAAATAACGGCCAATTGGGTACAAAAATTTATACCGCCAACCAGTTTACGCCAGATACTCAAGGGCGCTTTAAGCGATAATCCAGAACCCAATATAGGCTACAATGCGCACTTTTTCTATCCCAAGCATGGCGGCATTCATTCGTGGATTCAATCTATCGCAGAGCATATTCACAATCCCATTCAGACAAATTTTTGCGTACAATCAGTTGATATTAAGCATAAGTTAATCACATTCACCAATGGCCATAGCCAATCGTATGATCAGCTCATTACTACTATCCCTCTTGATAAACTCCTGCGCTGCATGCATGACAGGCCATCCTCTTTTTTTGCTCAAGCAGCTGAGGCATTACGATGCAATTCGGTCATCAATTTTAATCTTGGTATCAAGCGAGCCAATCTTTCTCACTATCATTGGGTCTATTTTCCAGAAAAGCAGTATCCTTTTTATCGATTAGGGTTTCCACATAATTTAGCTCATAGTATGGCGCCCGAGCACCATTCTTCAATATCGGGAGAATTTTCTTATCTGCGTGCTTCATCGGCTACCATTGATGCCCGCATTAAACAATCGATAATAGCGGTACAAAAGCTATTTACCATTCATGATGAAGAGATTGTCACCAAAAAAATTATCCCCATTAAACATGCCTATGTCATCTATGATTTTTGGCGTGAAAAAAATCTGCGTAAACTACTTGGAAGACTCGCGCAAGAATCTATTCATTCTATTGGTCGCTATGGCGCATGGAAATATTCGA
>CAWEPS010000003.1:0-20433 GCA_963811005.1 uncultured bacterium | reverse complement strand
AGAGTATGTTTGCCAACTATGCCACTGCTCGATATACATCTTTGAACAACCGAGTATAGCCCATTTTAGTGACAGCAAAAAGATGACTGGCTATGCCTTTGTTGTGCAAACCACCCAAGGAACCCTATGGGGCCGCTTTACCAATCACAACAACAGTGCTTTTATAACCATTTTTAGCGCTGCACCATATAATCCTTATACCATCGCAGACTATACCAAAAAACAGTTTGATGCGGCACACTACACGCTCAGCATTGGTCTACGCGCCTAATCTCTTATAAAAGGCTTGAAGCAAGCTGACTGAGTGCACTACGCTCGCTGGTTTCTAGATACACTGAACCAAAAATTGCCTGCCCTTTGAATTTTCAGACGCAATCACCAATCCATTGCTGCTAAAATCAAGATAAGGCGAATCAATCTGGTATGGATCTCCAGCCAAAATTATCTTACTGCCCTCTCCCACACGGCTGACTATAGTTTTGACTTCATGCGGTGTTAGATTTTGAACCTCATCTATAACAATGTATTGATAGGGAATAGATCGTCCACGCATATAGGTTATAGCCTCTAAGCTAATTTTACCGCGCCGTATCAGCTCTTCCAGGGGTTGCAATGATTTTCTTTCTGGTTTTTCACTTTTGCCATGCCATGAATCTTCATGGCGGTGACGATGGTGATGACGCCCACGGCCACCACGCTTGCGCGCCTGATGCTGATCGTCCTTATCCGCTTGCTCTAAATCCTGCATATGCTTTGCAACAGCACTGGAATGGACAATAAGCTCCATATTATCATACACAGGCAGCATCCAGGTAAATAACTTTTCTTGCAGAGTTCCTGGTAAAAATCCAATATCACGGCCTAATGGTATCACAGGACGCGCTATAAGCATTTTTTCATACTCATCTTCCACTAATACTTTGTGCAACCCAGCTAGTAACGCTAAAAAGGTTTTGCCCGTGCCAGCCGGCCCGATAAGAGCCACACATTGCACGCTATTATCAAGTAATAAATCAAGTGCCATGTGTTGTTGAGGGTTGCGTGGTTTAAGTGGCCATTTCAATGATGGGTCAGCAACAGCCAAAAAGCGGTTGCCTCCTAAGTAGCGAAACAGCCGATAATTATGCGGATTGTGCTGGCTTTCTACCAAGACAAATTCATTGGGCGATAAGACATTCTGCTTGGCCAGTTCATCCAATTCTGGGGGAAAATCTTTTTTAAGCTGCACCGCTGGAACGGGTAGGCGAATCCAACCTTTATAAAATTCTTCCTCCGTAACATACTCTTTAAAATAATCTTCTGCCTGCACACCAACGGCATCGGCTTTAACACGAGCATTAAGATCTTTGGAGATAAAGATAACCTCATATCCTTCATGCTTTAATGATAATGCAGTCATGAGAATGTCATTATCTGCTATGGCGAATTTAAAGGGAAACGGGGGCGGATTTTGAGGCATAAAAACAATTTTTAAAATACTGCCGTTATCAAGTTTAACACCCTCGCTGAGCGAACCACGTGCCCGGAGTGCATCGAGGGTTCTAATCACCTCTCTGGTATTGCGGCCTTTATCGGTACCCTCACGCTTAAATCGCTCCAACTCCTCAAGCACAATTGAGGGTATTGCTACCTCTGCGCCTTCAAAACCAAAAATTGCACCTGGATTATGAATCAAGACGTTAGTATCAAGAAGAAAAATTTTCTTTGCCATGGCTTACTTCTATCCTTTTTTTGCTTCATTAATATTTGGCTGCTACTCTTTGGGGGAGCCTAACATAGCTAAACTCGACACGCAAATAAATCTATAAAAGACATGGATAGAGTCCATGAGCAGAGTAAAAGCATGAATATATTTTTGTATCTTTTTTGCTATACTATCAATTCATATGTTAACCAATAGTTGTAGGAAGCCAAAACTATGAATCCAGAGAAAAAATCAGATCAAGATCTTAGTGTATTACGCCATTCAGCAGCCCATTTACTTGCCCATGCGGTCACAGAACTTTTTCCTAAAACTAAATTAACGATCGGGCCTGCCACTAAAGATGGTTTCTTTTATGATTTTTTACCTGAGCATAATTTTAAAGAAGATGATTTGGCTGCCATTCAAGCACGTATGCGCATTATTGCTGATAAAAATCTGCCTATCGAACATAAAGAGATTTCAAAAGATGAGGCGCGCAAGCTCTATAAAGATAACCCTTTTAAATTAGAACTCATTGATAACATCCCAGGTGATACTGTGGGTCTTGCAATCCAAGGCGATTTTTATGATCTGTGCCGTGGCGGCCACGTTGCCTCTACGGGCGACATTAAACATTTTAAGCTTGAGGCAATATCAGGATCCTACTGGCGTGCCGATCGCAACAATCAAGCATTGCAACGGATTAGCGGTACTGCATTTTTTACTGCACACGATTTAACTACCTATGAACAACGCATCGAACAAGCATTGCTCTACGATCATCGCAAGCTTGGCAAACAGCTGGATCTTTTTTCATTCCACGATGAGAGCGTTGGATCTGCATTTTTCCACAACAAAGGAAAAATTGTCATTAATCAGATGATTAGTTATCTGCGTGGCCTGCTTGAACAAGCAGACTATCAAGAGGTGACCACACCAATTATTATGAATGCTGATTTATGGAAACGGTCAGGCCATTATGCACACTACAAAAATAATATGTATATCTGCACCATCGAAGATGAAGAATATGCCGTCAAGCCAATGAACTGCCCCGGATCTATCTTAATTTATAGCGAACGCCCGCGCTCGTATCGCGAGCTGCCTATGCGATTGGCAGAGTTTGGTATTTGCCATCGCTATGAATTATCAGGAGTTTTGCATGGGCTCATGCGTGTACGATCATTTACCATGGATGATGCGCACATCTATTGCACTATTGATCAGATGGAGCAAGAAATTCTGACGACCATCAATATCACCAAGACGCTCTATAAAAAATTTGGTTTTGATACCCTCAATGTCTATATCTCCACACGCCCTGCAAGCTCTATGGGCACCGATGAGCAATGGGAGCGCGCAACCGATACGCTCAAAAAAGCACTCGATAAAGCCCACGTGCCATATGCTATTAAAGAAGGTGAAGGCGCATTCTATGGCCCTAAGATAGAGTTCCATATCCAAGATTCTATGGAACGCAGCTGGCAATGTGGTACTATCCAAGTTGATTTTAACCAGCCAGAAAATTTTGACCTAACGTATGTAACATCCGCTGGCACTAAAGAACGCCCTGTTATGATTCACCGTGCTATTTATGGTTCTATTGAACGATTCTTGGCAATTCTTTTAGAGCATACCAAAGGTCACCTACCATTTTGGGTTGCCCCGGTGCAAATTAAGATACTCACCATCACTGATGCGCAAAAAGAGTATGCTGTGGAGCTGGCAAGAAAACTTAAATCGCACGGATTACGGGTGGCTCTTGATGATTCCAATGATCAAATTTCTGCCCAAATAAAAACGGCGCAATTAGAAAAAGTGCCGTGGATGCTCGTGATTGGCAAAAAAGAGGTGGAAAACAATACTATCACGCTACGCCATAATGATGGCAAGCAAGAGTTTGGATTAAGTTTTGAGCAGGTGCTTGATAAAGCACACGAACGTGTAACAAAATAAGGAATACATAATGTACTATCTTTTACTCATACTATGCATAGCTGATTACTGCTATGGCTTACAGGCTCCTAAAGTAACCAAAACTGCATTCAAGCAAGCGACATGGTTACAACAAGCCTCCCAAGATAATTCTGGCACCTTATATGCTGTTAAATTAGAAAGGAACAACACACAAGAGTATAGCGCCTATCTTCTTGATGCACGTCAAATACGAAGAAAGTGCTTAAATGCTGAAACTATTTTTAATAATCTACATGCACTGTATATGGAACAATTGAGTGAACAAAAAAAACTATGAACTATAGCGCATCATTATCACTCTTGATAGTTTGTTTGTGTTATGCATCTGCGCATCCGAGCACAAAGAGCTCGATATATAAATTGGCCAACTTCACCCTACTGTTCACTGGATATGATGTGAACAAACTTCTTTCGTTATGTATGACTGGTGATTGTGTGATTATGTGTAATGTAGACGCGCATGTCTTAGTTTCACGGGTTAACCCCCAAAGCCGCGTAAAGCGGTGGCTTGTTGCTCCGTGAAACGATCGGTCTTGGCCCAGGCATGCAGTAGCATTGTTTGTTCCCCGGCCGCGAGGGGAACAATTCAATGCGTCAGCGATCCATACGCAGTTGGTGTCTTTGATAGTTAAGGGTTGGACAAGCAACCCTTAACCGCTCCTCCCGCGCAGGGAGTTAAAATAATTCTTCGAAAAGTTCAGAATGGTGGTACATAAAAGAGAGTAGGAGTTAAAGGGGCGCTTATTCAAGTATCCTAGGCTACCTTTTCAAATTCGACGTCAAATGCATGTTTTTGATACACAATATAATTATCCCAACGAATATGGGTTATAGTCACCTTCCACCAGGTGTTGTCAGAATAGATTATGAGTGGCTTACAATGATGTGGTGCGGCAAAGGGCGCAAATAAAAAACGTATGGGCTGCATGTCTTGAATATAATTCCAGCGTGGGCCATTTTCTCTGAATGCAAAATCCATTGCATCATCATCATTTAGGTCAGCAGCAATCTTGTGCCAATAAAAATCTTGGCAGCAGCCTGCATAGATATCCCGCTTATACCACCTGATTGTCTGATACAAAAGAATGATGCCAACCACACTACAAAACAGCCGAGCATCCCAATAGAGTAGCCAAAGCCAAACACCAATTTTTACAAAAAAGACCAAAAAAAGCACGCCCAAAAAGCCGAAGATAACAGCCAAAAATATAAAAACATCTTTCCATGTAAGCATAGTGTGATAACCTTTGGTTTTAAACTATACAAGTATCCCCTACCACCTTCATGGTAACAGATGGTTGTATGCTTTTGATATAGTTTTATAGTTACCGCCTCCGGGTAACCCCAACCTTGGGGCATACATCAGCGATAGCGCACACTCAAATTATGAATCTCTACAGCTGTTGTATCGATCCGCCAATAACTTTACCAACTGCCGATCCTGATTCGAGAATAACGTAACCGCCTGGTTGATCGAATGTAATATTTTCAATAAACGATTTGTTGCGGAGAATAACTTTTTGCTGTTGAGCTGGAACGCTTGGATGCATGGTCAGTTCATTACAAAGTGTAGCATCAAGCGACATTTCAATCGTGGCAATCTCTATAGATTCAAAAGTAGTGCATTGCGCATTGAGCACACCAAAAATCGTCGCCTTTTTAATGCTGCTTTCTCGTATTGAAGCAATACCGCTAACGGTGACATGATCGCATCTAACCTTTTCCAGGTTAGCAGTACCACTAATAGTTAACGTCATGAATATTTTATCATATAAATTAACCAATCCAGTGTAGCTTGCTGATTGAGCAGCGCTGTCAACAGTCGCTAGCGCTACAGCGCTTGGTAGGCTTTGAAGTAGATTGCTACCTTGATTGGATTGTTTATACCAAAAAAATATCCCTAAACAAACTAATCCCATTAAGCAACCAACCATAATTTTGTTCATACTGTTCATATGTTGTTCCCTCTAAATTGTCTGCTTTCTGTGTACAATAGTTTTTATTAATGGAGAATATGAATCTGCGCTTTCAAGCAATAATGCCAGACTCATTGGTTCCTTACGATATATCGCAAGATCATATGCGTGCATAATAATTGATTTGAGAGTTGCCGGGCTCTTGCCATCGGTACTTTGAGCAAATTTTTTGATGATGGTAGATCGCACTGACACAGGCACTTTAAGAACGGTTAAAAAATATTCGATGATTTCTTCTCGGCTGGCCTGGTCCGGCAATGGTATCGCTACTGGTGTAAGTCTGCCATCAAGCAAAAGAGCTTGATCTAGTTTTTTTGGGTAATTTGTTGTTGCAATAATAATAAGTCTATCTTTAATAGAATCATCAAGATGAGCAAGCAATGCGGTAAGAGCTGGATTCTGAATGGTATCATTACTAGTAGGAACAAATGATTCAATATCATCAAAAAGAATAATGGCTTTGCCCGTAGCATTATTATGCGCTGTTTCCAGCGCAGTTTCAAAAATAGTGGTAATATTTTCGGCAATCCGTGCCTGCCCGCCTTTGAAAATATGGCTACTGCGAATAACAAAAAGAGGCATCTGAGCCGAGTGAGCAATGGCATATGCCAATGATGTTTTTCCTGTTCGAGCAGGTCCATATAATAAAAAACCATTATTTTCCATCACATAGGGATAGAGATGGGGATTTTCAAGCTTGTGAAGAAACAGACTAATTTGGTTTGGAATAGCTCCTTTGATTGAAGCAAAAGAGTGCTGAGAATAGATTGGCGTAACTACCAACTTATTTGCTTTGATCTTTTCAAACTCATCCAATGCATATTTACCCAATACGATAGATGGAGCAGAAAAAAACAACAGCTCTATTGCCTTTTTGGAAAGATCACTAGGAACCCATGCAAGCTTTTCAGCCAATGTTGCAAAAAGCAGAAACGCTCCCCCAGCTGTTGCTAATTTAAACCCCGACGTAAGGGCAGGCAGATACTGTTTAACCAACGTTTGTTGATTAGCAGGATAGACCGCACCCATACCAAGACTCATTATAATGATACTGATTATTGTTTTAAAAAGACTCATATGAACCCCCAATAGCCCACATTATTAAGTAATATGCCATCTACTATCAAGAGTAGGTTATAAGCCTGATTTGTCAAAAGGATGCCATTGATGCGCCTTGAAAACTCATTATCTTCTTCTAGTAACCCCAACCTTGGGGCATACATCGGCGATAGCGCATGTGGAACACCGAGGGGAAATCGGCACACAGATATTTTGGCCCCAGATAACCAGCAGCTTGTTATATTCTACCCAATAGTCTTGGGGCAGTATATTTTTAAGAGCTTGCTCGGTCTGCTCTGGCGTTTTCGTGGCTACCAAACCCAGGCGGTTGGATATTCTATGCACATGGGTATCTACACAGATAGCCGGTATGCCAAATCCCTCACCCAACACAAGATTGGCTGTTTTTCTGCCCACCCCCTTAAAGGACATGAGCTCAGATTCCGTAGCAGGCACCTTACCTTTAAATCGGTCAATGAGATCCTGGCTAATAGTATGGATGGTAACCGCTTTGGTCTTATAAAAGCCAACGGGGTATATAATCTTTTGTATGGTGGCAATAGGCACTTTCAACATCGCAGTGGGGGTTGTGGCCAACTCAAAGAGCCGCACTGATGCCGGCAGAGACACAGTATCTTTAGTACGCAGAGAAAGAATACAACTGATAAGAACTAGGTAGGGATCGCGGCCATACTGCTGCACAATCTGGGTAGAAGCAGGTTGCATCATATGCTTGGTTGCCTGGCGTAGAATGGCGATGATTTTGATTGCTCGTTCCTGGGGAGTGAGACCGGCATAGACAGTTTTCATTGAAGCTATCCAGGTTTAAAAAAGTATCTAAAAATGAAAATAGGCTCAATCTACTGATTGAGCCCCTAAACTTCACTTAAAACCCCCTCAACAAACCTTCTAATCGAATTTGTTGAAATGCTTCTTTTATGTTAGATTGATTGTTAACATCCTGGAGGGCCATCAAATGCGATGGTTGCTAACACAAACATGAGCAGATGCATATTTTTATGCATAAAAACAAGTAAATTTACCATATGACTCCTACTGATATAAATGCGAAAAAAATTAGTTAAAGTATAATGCTTATATTATCCAAAATCAACTGCATATTATGATTACATTACTCACCTATATAGATGCTATTTTCAGTTATTTGCCCTTTTTAATGGCAGTTGTCTTGACCTCTTTTGCCCTGAAAATCTATATTTTGGGTAATCTTTTTTTGCAGGGTCATAAAACTAATCCGAGCAACAAACGCCCATGGCTATTTTTAGTGTTAGTTTTAATTAGTGCTATCATTGTTGATTGTGCATGGTTAGTATCTTTAGCTCGTAGCTTATGGATTCCCTTAATGGATATCCGGATACTGTTGTTTCCACTCAGGCTTTCATGGGGATTTTTTGCGGTACAATATCAAGCGCTTACCTTATTTATAGAAAGTCTTACTGATCAACCAAAAAAGCTCAATATCCGACAAAAGCTATTTATCTTTTTAAGCTGCATTCCCTTTATATTCTCAGTAGGATTGGCTTTTATCAATATTAACTGCGTTGACACTTCCCATCGGCCGCCTATTGAATTTTTAATGCGCACCGCGGAAAACGTCTATCTTTTACTCATTCTAGTGCCAATAAGCCTTGTAATAACCTTCTGGAAGCTGCGCACCCACAACTTACCCCGCATCTTAAAAAAGCAGCTTAACGTTCTTATTCCGGCATTGATCATACCCATCTGGCTTTGTGATATCTTACAAATGTTCCCCCTGGCATTTTCACCCAATTGGACTACCAATAGTTATTCTGCGGTAAACCTATCTACCATCTTAATAACCTGTGCATTTTTTTATTGTGCGCGCCGGGTAGTTGCCTTACGGTTTTTAAATTTTAGAGAACATGTTCAATCAGCAGCTCGTGTTAACTTTATTGATGGCTTTAAAGATGTATTAGAGCAATTGAGCCATGCCACAAGCCCCTCTGAACTGCGTCATATTACCCAAACATTATTTAAAGACTCATTTGGCATCCCTTTTAATAAAACCAAATTATATATACGTAAGCCAACCGAAGTTGATGAAAAAATAGCCCATGAATATCCTGCGCAACAAGCAGATACGCACCTGACCAACTTGGTTGAAAACTTTATTACCACGCAGCAAGAACCCGTTCTTGCTCAAATTGCTGCCTCAAAAATTCTTATTTATGATGAAATAGCATTTAGTAACTTTTATGAGCAGCAACCTGAAAGCCAGATAATTTTGAGCTTTTTAGAGTCGATTGATGCTGATATATTCTTACCTATTTATGAAAAAAATCACATGATTGCCTATATTATTGTAGAACAACACGCTCGACCTGAGCGTTTTTATGGCAATATAGAACATGATGAGATGTTAGTTTTTTCCAGCTATTTGGGCAATATTATTAACCTGCTCCAGACACGAAATTTAAAATTATTATTGCAGCAAGAAAAAGAGCTCAAAGAAGAGCTCTACCACAAACATCAAGAAATTAATCAATATAAAGAAAGTATCAGGTCATTCTTGCGCACTACGCAGCAGAAAGAGATTGGTATTATTTTTTATAAAAACCGTAACTTTATTTTTGGCAATAAAGCTGCAAAAGATCTTATTCAAATCAACATCAATGCGCAAGAAGGCCACCCACTCACCAAGACCTTAAAACATGTGGCACGCCAGGTAGAAGAATACAAGGCGCCCTATACAAGCTTTGCGCAAGATAAAGAAGGCAACAAGTTAGTCTTGGCTGGCGTACCAAACCTGGAGCACAATAACGTTATTATCACCGTCTACCACCCAGAAATCTCTGACATCATCAAGCGACAAATTGACCTTTTGCAAGATCCAAGCAAGTGGGATTATCTTCTGTATCTTGAAACGACTACCTCGGGAAAATTAATCAATCAGCTCATCCCAGGCTCAGGGGAAAAACTACTTAATTTTAAAATAACCTTACTTAAACTAGCATTGAGCAAAAAAGCGATCTTGCTGGAAATGCCTGAGGAAGATCTTATCCCAACCGTTGAGATAATAAATCATGTAAGCTTACGCGAAACATTGCATGTGTTAAAACTCCATAGCCCATCACGCACTCATGATATCGCCATCAAACTCTTTGGGATAAACCCATTATTTGGTATTAATAATTCAAATAAGCCATTGCTTGAGCAGCTTAATGATACTGGCACACTCTTTATTCAAAATATCCACTTCCTCGATCTTGAAACACAAGAATATCTTGCCGAATTCATTAAATATGGCACGTATAGAACCTTCAAAAGCGACCAGAAAATTATAAGCAACGTACGCATCATCTGCTCAACCAATCAAAACTTACAAACATTAGTGCATGAAGGCACGTTTTCAGCTGCACTATTTAATGAGCTAAAACGTACTACACTCAGCATGCCATCATTGCTCACCTTGTCTGAGGATGAGCTTGGCACGCTTGCTGATGGCTTTATTGAACAAGCCATCAAAACCCATGATCTTAAAAATCTTTTAGAACTTACGGACAAAGAAAAGCTCAAGCTCGCCCATCATCGACCAGTGAGTCTGCAAGAGCTCAGAGAAAAAGTGCAGCTATTGTTAATTAATAAATCGAAGAAAAATCAGATCTATAATGAGACACAATTTGATCCCGCTTATCAGCTGTCAGATCCACAGCTGATCGAAGCCGCTCGCCTTGGCAAGCATGCATTACGTGATCCCAAACTGATGGCTATGCTGTGGGATAAGTTTAAAAGTCAGGCAAAAATTGCAACATTTTTAGGTGTAAATAGATCATCGGTTAACCGTCGTTGCAAGGACTTTAAGTTAACCGAATTATAATGCTCTATACAGCATTTCACAAAAAAGCGCATAGTTATTTTCGATAGATTTCACACCTGATGATCTATCCAAATTCATCCATGCATAATTACAAAGCATATGCTATCAGAGATAGAATCGTATGCTATAAAAAAGTGTGAAATATGCGTTGATCGTAACAAAAAACCAAACGCTCATCCAGCTGGTGGCCAATTAAGTGCATTTTTTACTGCGCCATAAATAGCTTTAATCCATTTTTTGTACCGTACCATCATGTGCTCCTTGGCTTAAAATTAAATTGTTGTAGTTCTTAAAACACAAACATAGTATACTCACACGCACTGGCAATTTCAATAAAAGATGGTAAGTCTATGTTTATATATTCAATTATTCACAGCCCATCGTTCATTCTAGCTGCTATCGTCAGCTCATTTGTTGTTAAAATATATCTTTTAACAATTTTAATTCCGCATGGATTGCGCTCGCGCACGATTCAGAAACCTTGGCTATTTTTATTGGGCGTTCTGATTGGTTCTATGTTTGGGGATATTGCATGGATTGTAAAATTATTAGGGGATATACATATAGTATCCTTTGATTATTCTGTATTGATTTTCTTTGTGCGACTTTCATGGAGTTTTCTCATCATTCAATATCAATCTCTAGCACTGTTTATAGAAAGCTTAACGCAAAAAAAATTCACCTTAAACCCGATGCATAAACTACTCTTCTGCGCCAGTGGATCATTTGCATTATTCTTTTTTTATGAAGCATTTTTTGATACCAATCTCACCGATCGCATGTCTCGCAATGCAGCATTAGCTCTATCCGCAACCACGGCTGCGCCCTTTGAAATCAATGCCATGAAATATGTTTCTTTTTATTTGCTACAACTCTTGGTAATTCCCGGACTCATCTCCACTTTTTGGAATCTTTACACGGTATCATTGCCAACTATTTTAAAAAAACAGGTTAAAATTGTGCTGCTCTATTTTATATGCCCTTACTTGCTGGTTGAGGCTTTACAAGGGGCGCAATTTATATTCCCAGTCTTTCAAACTCATCTGTATGGGATAGTAGCCTGTTCAACGATCCTGCTTACCTGTGCCACAAGCTACTGTATACGCGCCCTCATGGGATTACGTTTTTTAAATTTTGCCAGCCACGTTCAATCAGCATACAATCGTGACTTTATTAACAAATTCAAAAATCTTTTAGAACGATTTAGTCATACTAATAGTTTTCATGAACTGAACGCATTAACGCAGACTTTTTTTTATGATGCATTCAACATTCCACAACGCAAAACGCACTTAACCATATCCCATGAAAAAAATGGAACCACGCCACAGTCATTAAGTAGCGATGCCATAGTAGCTAACTTTTTCCATAGCAATCATACCGATGCATACGCATTTTTAAAACAACGCAGAATTTTAATTTATGATGAACTTGAATTTACTAATTTTTACGATGAAAATGATCCACGCAAAGTATTGCTACAATTCTTGGAAAATCTTAATGCAGATATTTTCTTGCCCATTTATGAAAAAAACAATTTGATAGCCTATGTGATTGTTGAGCACACGGCACATAAAAAATCACTCTATGGAAGCAGTGAACAAGACGAGATGCTGATCTTTACACGATATCTTGGTAGCATTATTAATCTTTTGCAACATCGTAATCTTCAATCATTGATGCATAAAGAAAAAGAGCTCAAAGAAGAACTGCATCGCAAGTATCAAGAAATTAGTCAATATCAAGAAAGTATAAAATCATTTTTGCGTGATACCAATCACAATGAGATGGGCATCATTTTTTATAAAAACCGTCGCTTTGTGTTTGGCAATAAAGCATTCAAAAACCTTGTCCCAATCAATCCTAATTTGCAAGAAGGGCACCCTATTACCAAGGTTCTTAAAAAATTGTGACGCATGTTACCACCTACAACACGCCACACAATAGTTTTATTACCGATCATAATGGTAAAAAACTGGTAATCTATGGAGTCCCCAATCTGGAGCGGAATAACATCATATTCATCGTCTACTACCCCGAGATCTCTGATCTATTGACCCGAAAAATAGCATTGTTAAAAGATCCTACCAAATGGGACTATCTGCTCTATTTAGAAACAACGCAATCAGGACAATTAATTAATCAATTGATTCCTGGGTCGGGTGAAACATTATTAAATTTTAAAATAGATCTTCTTAAAATGGCGCTGAGCAAAAAAGCTATTCTCTTGCAGATACCCGAAGAAGATCTTATGCCAACGGTAGAGATAATACATCATATAAGTCTGCGTGAAACGCTGCACGTACTAACACTGAAAAAAAATAGCCCAAGCTCAAGCGTTGCTATTCAACTTTTTGGTACTAACCCATTGTTCGATACCAAATCAGCGCCGCCTCTGCTGGAAAAACTCAATACTATTGGTACCCTCTGTATAAAAAATATTGAATATCTTGATCTTGAAACACAACAGTATCTTGTTGAGTTTCTCAAGTATGGCGCATACCGCATGTTTCGAGGTGATAAGAAAACGAGCTCAAATGTGCGTATTATCTGCTCTACGCAAAAAAACATACATCATCTTGTTGAGCAAGGCATCATTGCAAAAGAACTCTTTGACGAGCTGAACAATACATCACTCTCGATGCCTTCATTAGCAACGCTGCCCGAGCAAGAGCTTAATAAACTTGCTGATGGATTTACACAACAAGCACTCAAGACCAATGAGCTACAAACATTTCTTACCCTTACTGATAAAGATAAAAGTAAGCTCGCCTATGATCGTCCTGTTAGCTTGCATGATCTCAAGATAAGGATCCAAGAGATTATTACACTCAAAACAATGAAATCATCTACCCGTGATGAGACAAATGTTAACCAGACTTTTGACCACGATCCAGACCTGGTTATTGCAGCACAACTTGGTAAAAAAGCCTTGCGCAATCAACAGACAATGCAACTGCTCTGGAATAAATTTAAAAATCAGAATAAGATTGCCGTGTTCTTAGGCGTAAACCGTTCATCTATTAATCGACGCTGTAAAGAGTATAATCTCACCTAACTTCTGATAAGGAGAGGCGCTATGATACTACAAGAATTTAAAGAAAAACGAGATGAGTTTTTAATGCATCTATCGGTTGAAAAAAATCTCTCGACTAATACACTACGTGCCTACCAGGGAGATCTAAAACAGTTTATACAGTTTTGGGAACAGCTGGGGGATGATGATAAAAAAGCGTTATCATTACGTCAAATTATTGAGCGGTACCTGGTAAGTCTTTTTTATAAAAAAATTGATAAGAGCTCCATTGCGCGCAAGTTTTCATGCTTTAAATCATTTGAACGTTTTTTACGTACGCAAGGCATCCGATTAAATCTCAAATTGGTACGCCCACGGCTTGAAAAAAAATTACCAATTTATTTAAGTGTTGATGAAATTTTTCATCTGCTCGATGCAACTCCCGATAAAGATCTACCCACTAAGTTTCCAATCCGCGACAAGGCAATCTTTGAATTATTATATGCAACAGGCATTCGGTGCTCAGAACTTACCAATATTCGTTTTTGTGATGTTGATATGCACAATAAAACAATTCGGATAGTTGGTAAGGGCAATAAAGAACGCATAGTATTGTTTGGGGAAAAAGCAAAGAAAAAGTTGTTTGATTATCTAAGCATTGAACGTCCCCACATAGTAGCGGGCACTGAGTACCTGTTTCTCAATAGTCGCCACAAGCCAGTAGATGCACGATCTGTCCAACGCATTATAGAGATGTTCCGCCAGTTTTTAAACATAGATCGCCCTATTACTCCACACAAAATACGCCACTCTTTTGCCACCCACTTGCTTAATCAAGGAGTTGATTTGCGCATTGTACAAGAACTGCTGGGGCATAAAAGTTTGAGTAGCACAGAACGGTATACTCATGTATCATTGGATGATCTTACCAAAATATGCGATACAACCCATCCCTTTAATAAAATTATTAAAGAGCGAAAATAATCAATGCAAACTTTATCAAGTAGCTTACGATCAAAATTACGGTATGTTGCGTATGGAATATGTTGTGCACTTGGTATTATTATCTTTCGCCTTGCGCACTTACAGATTCATCTTATGCACGATCTTTTTCGCAGAGGGCAGAAAAATTTTTTGCGGTATGAGAAAATCCAATCGCCGCGCGGAAACATCTTAGACCGCAATGGCACGCTCCTGGTTACCAATCGTCCAGTAACCGATCTATACTGGCAAGGTACCGGCAACAAATCGTTAAAAAACTATACCGCCCTACTCAAACAGCTTGCTGATATTATCGACAAACCATTGCTGGAGGATGATGCATTACTTGATACGCTCAAAACTACGGAACGCTTGCATAAAAAATTTCTCCTGGCTTCTGACCTATCTTTTGATCAATTAAGTAAGCTGGAAGAGCTTTTCCCCAATCATGATACTATAAAACTTGTTACCCAATTTGAACGATTCTATCCCTACAAAACATATGCAAGTCATATTTTGGGCTATTTAAGCTACCTCAATTTTGAAGCAATTGGCACGATGGGATTGGAAAAATTATTTGAAGATACGCTCAGAGGAGTTCCTGGTTCAAATTTAAAAACTATCAATTCATTTGGCAGAAACTTGCAGGAAATAGAACAAAAAAAAGCACTCACGGGAGGCACCATCCAAACAACGCTTGATATAGAATTGCAAAATATCATAGAAACAATATTTCCAGCATCACAAGCAGGAACTATTATTGTTATGGATCCAACTGATGGTGATATTCTTGCATTAGTATCGCGGCCGAATTTTGATCCCTCTATCTTTTTACATCCAATCGCTACCAAAGATTGGCAAGAACTTCAAGAAAAGCGCCCGTTTATTAATCGTGCATTTAGCGCGTGCTATCCACCCGGATCCCTTTTTAAGCTCGTCTCGATGAGCGCTATGCTCGAGCACAACTTTATTTCACCCGATGATACTATTTACTGCCGCGGCTATTCCACATTCTGTAATGGTGAATATTATTGCGCACGGCGCCATGGGCATGGGGCTCTTAATGCGGTACAAGCACTTGCATTATCGTGCAATATTCCCTTTTTTGAAGCCGGTAAAAAACTGGATATTAATCTGTTGGCTGCCTATGCGCATCTGTTTGGGCTTGGTGAAAAAACCAATATTATTTTTAATGAGAAAGAAGGTCTGATCCCAACGCGCCAATGGAAGCTTAAAACAAAACATGAACGCTGGTGGCAAGGAGAAACATTATCTGCTGCCATTGGCCAAAGCTTTTTGTTGGTAACACCAATTCAAATTGCACGTATGATTAGTAGTATTTTTACCGGATTTTTAACCACACCACGCATATTGCATAACGAGGAGATCAAAAAAACAACCCTGCCACTAAAAGCATCAACACTCTCTTTTTTACGCAAATCAATGAAATCAGTTATCACGCAAGGAACCGGTAGCCAGGTAAATCGCGTTAAAGATATAGAAATTTATGCAAAGACAAGTACCGCGCAGACAAGCCGTTATGAAAAACGAGAACTTGGTACCGCCTATATGGAGCATGGATGGTTTGCAGCTTATTTTAAATACAAAAATAATAAGCCACTCACGGTTGTGATATTAATAGAAAATATCGGTTCATCGCGCGAGGCAACGGCTGTAGCTAAAGATTTGCTGATCGCGTATAAGAAGTTAATGGATGCGCGATATGCTCGAGGCGCTTCTTTCTAGAAACTCTACAGAGCGATAGGATAATACATGGCACCCCCTAAAAAGTTGGATTTGGCTAGCTACTTAATTAGCCAATATAGCATAATGATTTAAAATTAAAATAAATAAATCATTCATATTGCATTGTTTTGGGAGTTTTTGCATTGCGTTACTACTACAAAATGAGTATAGTGAGTATATTGACGAGAGCGGCAAGAAGCACAGTAAGCATCCATTTATATCATTCATAAGGGGCCGTCATGGATAATCGTCGATTACATCACGTATACTTCTTGCTAGTCTATATTCTATTCAGCTCCATTTTTATTAGCGCAAAAATAAAAAATAATAATTCTGGCGCCGTTTTTGCATCAGATAATGCTCCGGCAACATCTAATAATCCTCCACCTCAGCCTGGCCCGCAGTTAAGAGTAGAACTGGTACAATCCAAGCAAAACTTCAAAAATACTTTATTGACTCTTTACAATCACCCTAACGTACGAAAAGATTTAACTGCTCTTGCCCTGGATACCAATCATTCCAAGGAGGAAGTCCAATACTATGGCAAACTGACTGCTGAGCAATGGTATAAGTCAATACAACATTCAACATCTAAGGACGTTTTATTTTGCTATGGGCTCTATCGTTATCAAGGCTATCGCACCATGGTCGAGCATTTACCAAACTATAATGCTGCCATGTATGCCGCATATAGAGCGATGGTTGATAATCCATCCTATAACACCAGTCTGAATAATTTAGGTCATGGCATACGCGATTATCTCTACAAAAATGGCAAAACTGTCTGGCTAGCACAAGAAAAAGCGTGCGCACACAGTGCATATCATACTATAGGCTCTAAGCAACAAGAATTCAGCACGGCCAAACAAAAAGCGATCAAGCTTGACCATCAAGAAAAACAATTACACGATTTTTATGCCCAACAAGGAGACTCTGGGATTAATCGTATAACTTGCAGAGCCATGCAACAGCATGCTGATTCTGTGTCCAAAGCCCTGCAAAAAGCAGAAATCCTTCTTCATGCACCCAACCTTCCTATTACAGAGGTAGAATATAGCACGCTTATTCAAAATACCTGTGGCCAAAATGGATATACCGTGCTCAGAGAGCGTCTTGGGGAAAGCGCCACGCATATAGTTGGCAACCCAGTACAGCACTCTTTGTATACAGATCTATTTGTGCAAGGCCCCTTCAAGCAGCTGGCCTCATTGACTCAGGAAAAAAATCTTTCTCCAGAACAAAGTAAGATTATTAACCAAATACTTAATGATGTGAGCACTGATTTAAAACAAGCGCTTGCCGATAATCGTAGCGGCAATATCACTAACCTAGAACAACAGTTACATACCATCGCTGGAAAATTAAACTATGCAGAAACAATAAGAACTGGCTTAAGATCAGTTTCAATGTATCAAGTAGATAGACTCAATGCAATCCAAACCGCATTGATTGCACATAACTCTACACTTCTAGGGCAAAAAAATCCTGACTTTTTAGATGCTAAATGCTACAAACTATGCCCTAAACAATGCGTTGATGCGATGCTTCATGCATCATTACGCAGCATAAATGATCAAACGCAAAGAAATAATGATCTTATACAGGCTATAAAACAAGTATGTTCTGGCGCTGGCATTATTAGCGCCCAGCACTACACCCTAACTCCAGCTGCGCAAGCGTGGCTGACATCCCACAACATTCCCCTTGGATTATTTCAACATAAAGTAGGCAACCCTATTGAGCAAGTATTTCATAAGCAAGCGGTTGAATTACTCAATAGAGCAGCTGAACAAGGTATGTCTAAAGCGACTTTGGATATTGCTCAAGGCGGCCTTATAGCGCTCAATGATGGTAATATTGCATTAGCCACCGCATGCACACAGCTTGGCAATGCACTTACTGATACGCATGCAATGATTGCGCTGCTAGAAACGTCTATAACTGCCCACCATGAAAAATTGGATCAATTCAAGACCTCTTTTATTAATCACCTAGAGCACACGGCTGAGGGGTTGGCCTATCTTGCAACCAATCCAAGCCTAGTGGTACAACAAAGCACGCAGCTGATCATTGATATAGCAGAAGCATGGGTTATTCCTGCAAAACGAATGGCCTTACAAATAGCTGTAGGAGAAAAAATATACAAAGGCTGCGAACAGTTAGTTACCGACATTCAAACCATGAGCAGCCCTGAAATAGCAGGAGTTTTAGCTGCAAATGCCGTTGAAATGATCGCATTTGATGGTCTATTAAAAGCCGCAGCTACAACGGCACGTACCGTAAAAGCCCTCCCTACAATTGCCCCATTAAGCAGTGCTGGCTATGGTGCTGCTATGGAGATAGGCGAAACGTTCATGCAAGCTTCTACTAAGCTAGAAACAGCCATTGGCAACGCGCGCATCAAAATGCTGGGCGAAGCACCGAAGGCAGTTGCTGCTGATCTTGGCGTGAAGATGCCTGCCGATATGTTGGCTATGGAGGCAGAGCAAGTTATTGGTGGGGGAATAAGGTCGGAAATTTTTAAATTAACAGAAGTTGTTGGTTGGAATCTGTCCGAGACTGGTTCTGTTATTAATGGACGATATTATACTAAACATGCACTTGAAAGAATGGCCCCAGCAATAAAGGATGTAATACAAGAATTAGAAAGAAGAGCTTTGGCTAAAGGATATCCTAGAGGATCACAACAATTTAAAGATTATGTACAGGCACGCAATATTCCTCCGATGGTGGTTGAAAATGCTATAGCATCGGGTGCAGTTAAACCAGATAAATTACCTTGGCGATGGATATACGAGTCTGCAGATGTAAGAGTAGTAGTCAATGAAGTTGGTGATGTTATAACTGTGTTCCAAAAATAAGGTTTATAATGAATCATTTCGTAAACTTTGAACGACATGAATTTTTAATTTTTTTTGATCATGAAACTTTTTTAGAAGAAGAAGCAGGGATTGTCCAATATGGTTTTTATGATGAAAACAAAATGTTTTTTTCATTATATATTTCTACGTATGATCTCTATGCAATAATAACTTTAAAGCACGAAACAACAGAAAAATATATTTTTGAGATAGGGTTAAAGAATATTTGTCGTATTACTTGTGATAAACAAAATTTATATTTTTATAGAAATACAAATGATCGATTTCCTTCGGAAGATATAAAGTTAGTAGAGCCATTTTTTGTGGTGCAGGTAAAGCCTACAACTGCTATTAGCATTGGTTTGTAATATTCTGGAAAACAAATAATGATATTCCATCAATATGTACCATATTGGAATAAATTTTCGGCAGCTGGCATGGTGGAAAATCATTTAGCAACCTCTGTAGATGCCCAACATGAAAACTGGAATAAGTTCAAGACGGCATTTATTGGCCACCTTGAGTACACTGCCGAAGGATTAGCCTATCTTGCAACCAATCCAAGTCTTGTGATGCAACAAAGCACACAACTGATCATTGATATAGCAGAAGCATGGGTTATTCCTGCAAAACGAATGGCCTTACAAATAGCTGTAGGAGAAAAAATATACAAAGGTTGCGAACAGTTAGTTACCGACATTCAAACCATGAGCAGCCCTGAAATAGCAGGAGTTTTAGCTGCAAATGCCGTTGAAATGATCGCATTTGATGGTCTATTAAAAGCCGCAGCTACAACGGCACGTACCGTAAAAGCCATACCTACAATTGCCCCATTAAGCAGTGCTGGCTATGGTGCTGCTATGGAGATAGGCGAAACGTTCATGCAAGCTTCTACTAAGCTAGAAACAGCCATTGGCAACGCGCGCATCAAAATGCTGGGCGAAGCACCGGAGGTAGTTGCTGCTGATCTTGGCGTGAAGATGCATGTCGGTATGTTGGCTATGGAAGCAGAGCAAGTTATTGGTGGGGGAATAAGGTCGGAAATTTTTAAATTAACAGAAGCTGTTGGTTGGAATCTGTCTGAGACTGGTTCTGTTATTAATGGACGATATTATACTAAACATGCACTTGAAAGAATGGCCCTGATCTTGCAACCTTTTTTTATACACGATGAACTCGAAATCCATTGACCTCTATGGCCGGTCTGGCCAGCTTCATCCTACTCATCATATCTGGAACACTTGATACCAGTTGATGTGATTCAAATTCCATTG
>CAWEPS010000002.1:0-27192 GCA_963811005.1 uncultured bacterium | reverse complement strand
AGGAAGCATGCCTTTAACAGCCAGCTCAATGATTCTTTCTGGATGCTTATCAAGCATTTCTTGTGCTGTGGTGATCTTTAATCCACCAACCCAACCACTATATCGTTGGTATTCTTTATCTTCCCATTTATTGCCGGTGAGAACAATTTTTTCTGCGTTGATTACTACTACGTAATCACCCGTATCTGTATGAGGGGTATATTCAGGTTTATCCTTACCTCTAATGATATCTGCAATCTCTGTTGCCAAACGGCCCAGAACCTTACCTTCTGCATCTATCAATCTCCATTGCGGATCACGTGCTTCTTTTTTCATAAAGAAGGCTTTGTTCATATCTTCCATCAGAACCTCTACAGCTGAACAACTATGTTAACTTTTATATACAAATATCTTACAATAACGAACGAAGCTATAGGATAATGGTAGATGAAAAAGAGTGAGAGGTCAAACAAATACCCGTTAAATTCAAAGGATTCTTACTATGCATAGCAGTTGGCTTTCGTTGCTACCACCGCTTATTGTGATTATTACTGCATCTATCACAAAACGACTTAACCATTCGCTCCTGCTTGGCTTATTCCTGGCAACACTGATCGCAACCGATGGAAACCCTCTTGATGCCACAACCCTTCTTGGCAAACGACTTTACTACCAGATGTTCAGCATAGAAACCGCCTGCAACTACCTCTTTTTAATCATTATCAGCACGCTCATTGTTTTGATTAGCAGTACCGGGGGGGCTCTTGCCTTTGCCCATGCTATTACAAAACGATTACGCTCTGCTCGTATGGTGGAAACGGCATCATTACTCGTCTCAAGTACCCTGTTCATTGATGATTATTTAAGCAATCTTACCGCCGGCAATGCTATGCGCTCTTTAAGTGACCGGTTTGCGATTCCTCGGGTTAAATTAGCCTATTTGGTTCATGCCTTGTCATCACCCTTAGTTGTTATATCACCTATCTCTAGCTGGATTGCCGTACTGACTGGCCAAATTGAAAAGGCCGATATTTCAACCGTGGCAACACAAAGCACTAAAATCATAGGTGAACCCTTCATGGTTTATCTTCAATTAATACCGTTTATATTTTATTCATTTTTACTCATAGCCTCAGTATGGTTCGTCGTAAGAATGGGCATCTCTTTTGGTCCTATGCATACTCATGAGATGATCGCCCATGCTGATGGCAACTTATTTGGTGGCAAACACGAACCTGCAGGAACCATCCAAATAAAAGAAAAAGCTCATGCTTGGGCCCTTGATCTTATTGTTCCGGTTGCATTACTTATCAGTAGCGTTTTTATAGGATTTTTATATGCAGGAGGCTTTTACCTTTTTGGCGGCAACAATAGCTTAATCCAAGCACTACAAAATAATACCGATACTGCTCCTGTATTATTAGCTGCTGGCACATTCACCTTAATAACCAGCTGCATTATGGCGCTCATACGCTCAACAATAAGCATCCAAGAATTACCTAGTATTCTTACTGATGGCATACGTTTTATATACTCATCAATTCTGATGATATTTTTAGTGACCACCTTGGGCGAGGTATTAAAAATAGATTTAAAAACTGGTGTTTATTTAGCATCATGCGTACAAGCGTCACTGCCTTTGGCTTTATTGCCCTGCATGCTTTTTTTAATCTCAAGCCTCACATCGTTTGTTATGGGGTCTACTTGGGGGACTATAGCATTAATGGCTCCTATAGGTACACAAATATTGCTTGCCTTAACGCCCGGTTCTGCACCATTCTACCTGCAAGATATCCCTATGGTATTACCGGTACTTGGCGCAATTTTTGCTGGCGCAATTTGTGGTAATCATATATCACCAATATCCGATACCACCATCATGGCATCTGCAAGTTGTGGCACCTATCCTATGGACCATGTCTATACACAGCTGCCTTACGTTATACCCGTTATTATTAGCTCGCTTATCTCATTTTGTATGGCAGGGTTCTTGGCGCCATTCTATACGCTCAGCATCACCATCATAAGCTCTATGCTGGCCGGTTTAGTACCATGCTTGGCCACCCTCTGGATCATAAATAAGATTGCCAAAAAGTATCGCCCTTAATTGTTTCTTAGGGCAGCATCGACTGCTTTTGGTGACATAATTCAGCGATGCCATACCATGCTGGACGACGAACCTTCTGTTACTTTTTTACGGGATGCGAATATCCTCTACAGTGACGACCTCGGTTCCATGAGGTAATTCCAATCTAAAACTCGAATTGGTATAAAAAGCTAATCCCTTGTAGGAAACCAGATATCTATAACCAAAAAACCATTTCTTTTTTGTCGTTGTTAAAACAAGCGACTGTTTTTCTCGCCCTACGATGTGCAAAAAATCTTTATGTGTCACTTTAACTAAAATACCAAATGATTTTATAGCATTAATCTGTTGATGAGCTCCCGCATGAATCATATGCTTTTCTCCTTAATAAAAGAATATATGACAATCCTTTTTTGATTTTTCCTCTAATTGGCATACTATTGTATACAGATATTATTAAGCAATAAATGGTATACATTGATTGCTTTCTCTGTAAAAACCTAACCAAGAGGTTATACGATTATGCTTGTTCCTGATAAAATTACCTTGTTTTTGGACAAGGGAACCCTGATTGCGGCTTTAGGCTTTGTCATTGCAGCATGCGCATGCGTAATGCTCAAAAATGGTCTTGAAAAATTTATTCATGGCAATGGGCACCAATCTTGGGCTCGCCTTAAAAGCATTATCGCCATACTTATAGCATTACTATTTCTTATAGTTGGCATTACTATAATTCTTGAAAACGAGTCCGTTTTAGCCTTTTTGACCTACCACTTTAAGGCAACTATTAATGGCGCATTTGCATATCTTAATTATCTTTTAAGCTAGACACTTAATCGTCCATTTCCATGTCATCATCATAGTCATCTTCATCAAATTCACCGTGCTCTTCAGGCTGGTCATACGTTTGCTGCACAACCGCTTCAATATCTTCAGCAGTTTTTGGTAAATGTTCACTCAGACAGATAACACCATCGGGTACAATCCAGTAATCATCTTCAATGCGCACACCAATGCGCTCTTGCGGAATATAGATGCCTGGTTCAATGGTAATAACATCACCCTCTTGCAATGGCTTGCTATGATCACCAACATCATGTACATCAAGACCTAAGAAATGGCCGATGCCGTGAATAAAATAGTTACCATAACCACGGTCATCTAAAAACTTTTTTGCCAAATGATTTAATGATTTATCAGGATGCTCCTTGCTTGATAGCCACATACCTGGCTTTGCAAGGTTTGCTATATAATCCTGGGTTTCCAAAACCAGATTGTATATCTCACGTTGACGGGGAGTAAAAGTACCCGATACTGGGTAGGTACGGGTAAGATCTGCGCAGTAATAATCATATTCTGCACCAATATCTACCACAACCAAGTCTCCCTTGCGCATAACATCTTGATTATCAAAATAGTGGAGCGTGGTACTATTCTTGCCGCTTGCCACAATACTAGGAAAGGCAGCCCGTGCGCCAGATCCGGTGAACATATATTCCAAGCTTGCTTGCACTTCGCACTCTCGCATGCCATCGGCCAGCGCATTTGCAGCTGCTTCTTGCGCTAAAATAGTAATTTCAACCGCCTTATACATAGTTTCGATCTCGGCTGTATCTTTTTTTCTGCGCATATCGGCCACCAATGGTGCAATATCAACAATAGCCTCTGCTAGTCCAGGCACAAATACCTTGAGCCGCTCCAAGATCAAACGTTGCTCAACATAGGCATGAGCATTATGAGGCGATAGCGTAAAAATCTTATCGCCCCGTGCAATAATTTTTTTTAGTTCGGCCAATAAAAATTCATATTCTTGCTGGGGAAAAAATGGATGGAATTGATACCCCGCACATTGCGTGCCCAAATAATGAATTTTTGAGACACCAAGATGTGCAGCATTTGCCTGAGTCAATGAAACCGGTGCATTAATCCACTTTGCCCGCTCTTGATCACAGTTGGGAATATATAAATCCGCAGCACCATCTAAGTTTATCGACATAACAATACCCGGCTCACGAAGCCCTGTTAGATAATAAAATGAGCTTTCTTGTCTAAATGCGCTGCCTGCATGCTCAAAAGCGGCAAACAGAACAACGTTGCCCTTTAATGTTGGGTGGGTTTGCTTGATGGCAGTTATCAAATTTTTTCTACGAGTTTTATGTAATGAAAAGTCATATGACATTATAGTTCCTTATACGTATTTCATACTCTGTTACAGCTTCTCTACCATCATGCTTATTCTACACATGGTATCAAAATGGTCGCCGCTCAGACAAAGCCTTATATACCGTTAATCGGTCCATAAATTCCAATGATGATCCTACCGGAATTCCTCGGGCAAGGCATGATACAACAACACCTTTACCCTTTAATTTAGCTGCAATAAAAGCCGCTGTTGCTTCACCTTCTGGTGTCTGGTTAGTTGCTAAGATAATTTCTTTTACCGGATCTTTTACTCGCGCTATAAGATAGTCGATGGTTAAATTTTCTGGACCAATACCATCAAGCGGACAAATTGCGCCACACAAGACATGGTAAACCCCTGTATAACCACCCGTTTTTTCAATGGCCATCAACTCTTGCCATGTTTCTACAACACAGATGACACTATGATCGCGATTGGGGGCCGTGCATAAAGAGCATCCCTTATCGAGCTCTTGCCAAAAAAAGCATTGAGCACAATAATGTATACCTTTTTTTGCTTCACGGAGTGTCTCACAAAACTGATCTAATCGTTGCTGATCCATATCTAAGAAATGAGTTGCTACACGATATACATTTTTAGACGCCAGATATGGCACCTGTTGCAATGTCTTAATCAATTTCGCTAATGTAGGGAGCTTAGATAACATTATATCACGCCAACTTTAATTTTTGTTGAACAACGGTTTGTATAATGCCCAATACGGTACTCATAAAAATGTACAGTACCAACCCTGAAGCCAATGATGCAGTAAGCGCTCCAAAAATTAATGCCATGATAAGCAATTGCACGCGCTGCTTAGGATCAACAGTTGTTGCTTGCACTACCATGGTGATAGCAGTTAACAACGGCAAAATGTAATAGGGATCAACTGCTGATAAATCACTAATCCATAAAAATGGTGCTTGATACAATTCTAAAGCTGTTGAAAGCACACGACTTAAGGCAAAGAAAATCGGTAGTTGCAACAACAATGGCAGACATCCCGCCATGCTCGACAATCCTTCTTTGCGCATCAATTCTGCACGCTCGCGTGTTAATGTTTCTACATCATCTTTATATTTTTGTTGCAGATACTTTAGTTTACGCTGCACTTCATTTTGCTTTTTCATACTCTGTGCCCCTTTGAGTGAAAATGGCAGCAGCAGTAATTTGGTTAAGATAGTTAAAACAATAATAGCTAATCCATAGTTACCTACGTACCGGTATAAGAAGTTCAAAAGATCAAGTAACCATTTAGCTATTGGAGCAAACCAACCAGCATACCCCAATGTTTGATGCAAGCGTGGATCAACTGCCACCATTGCACGATCATTTTTAGGGCCACAATAAAAAGAAATACTCCACGATGTGTCTTGTTTAACTGCGGGCCCTTCAGCTATAGCGGTTATATTCTTTTGCCCTGTTAATAGATAATAGGCCCTCTGGGTAAAGTGTGCGGGATCTGCAATAATTGCATTAACAAAATAGCGGTCGTCGGCACCAAATATGAATGGCGCAAACCAATAGGTGTCACTGTTAATATTTTTTCGTGCAATTAAGGTTATAGCACCATGTTCATCGGATATCAAGGCAGATGTTGTATCATCAGCAGCGTTACTGAGTAATGGTGCCGGAAACATAATGCGTGCCTGCTGTGTGCTATTATTTTTTGGCTTTAGGGTTACTTCAAGGTCTATGCGACACTCTGTTTTTGATATCCTAAACTTTTTGCCCAGGGTACAGGATGGTGTTTCAGCCTGATAGGTTAGATAAACCTCTTTTCCCGTATCGTGTTTATTGATAAGGGTATACTGATAGGGCGTTTGCTCGTTTAATGCCACCAAAAAGCATCGCTTCTCTCGCTCGGCTGCAGAATCGGATGTTATGGTAGTCATAGCATGGTTAAGACCATAATAGGGGTATGCTTTAAATTCCAATCGCTCAAGCGATGCTCCCTCTGTTGAAAATTGATACTGTGCATAATCAGTATCAATTGTTGTTATAACAGGGAGAGTGCGAGGCATCTCTATAAAATCAACCTCTGTTTTAAGGGGTTCAATTTTATGGGTATTTTTTGGCGCAACAAAACTCTGACCTGATCGAATGTCCGCTTCTTGATTCGTTTTCGATTTATTAAAAAAGAGATAATCAATACCCCAGGTGGTGATTAATGCCAAAAATACCACTAATAAAAGCTCTTTTACATTCATCAGATTATGTCCTTAACACTAGTACAGAATTTAGTATGACCACTCTATCTATTAAAGAAAAATAAGGATTAGAATACCAAAGAAACGGCCCTTTCGCTAGAACAAACTTTTGCAAGCAGATTATTTACATCAGACTCTTCTTACGCTATAAAACAAAGATATGATAAGCAGATCCTACCTCTAAAAAAAGGAATGAGTATGAGAATGCAAAAAATTCAGTTTCGCATTGGAGAGCTCGCCAAACAGCTCAATGTTGAGAAATTTGTTATCCGTTTTTGGGAAAAGGAATTTGGCTTACCAACATACCGATCAAGCGGTGGCCAACGATTTTATAGCCAAGAGCATCTTGAGCAGTTTAAAATTATAAAAACGTTACTGTATGATCAAGGTTTTACCATCGCCGGCGCTAAAAAACAACTTGATGAACACTCTTCAACGGTAGAATCTATCGTCGGGTCATGCAAGACTACTATCCAAGCAGATGAACCCTTACCTGCTACGTTCAATAAAAAACTGATACTGTTACGCGAACAGCTTATTGCCTTACATAAACTGCTGTAATTGTTGTAAATACAGCCAAATTACGTTATTGTAAATACCATGAGCATGTCTTTATTTTATGCCATTCATATCTGGTTTTTCAAGCCAGATATGAATGGTTCATAGTGTCCGGGTCCCCTTTTGATATAGGCTTTTAAGCCGCACGTGGGATTCATTTAGCATAGGGATTTTTATGTATAGAAAAAAAGCACACGTACACTTTGTAGGCATCGGTGGCATTGGCATGAGCGGCATAGCAACCATCTTAAAATATCAGGGGTATGAAGTGTCGGGCTGCGACCTGGATCTTGAACAGCACAGCGTTAAAAACTTACGCGCCCTTGGATGTTCCATTTATCAAGGCCACAATACAGATGGATGCAAAGATCCTTCTATAGAGATTCTTGTTTATTCATCCGCAATAAAGGCACATGATAGTGAAATTCTAGCTGCTCAACAACGGGGCATCCCCACTATTGCTCGGGCATTAATGCTTGCAGAGCTCATGCGTACCAAATATAGTATTGCGATTGCCGGAGCCCATGGAAAAACAACGACCACTTCGCTTATTTCGCACATTCTTATGGAAGCGCATATGGACCCGACCATTATTATCGGTGGTCATCTTAAAAATATTTCAACCAATGCTCGTTTTGGCAGAGGAGATTTTTTAGTTGCTGAGGCTGATGAAAGCGATCGCTCATTAACACGTCTTATTCCTACCTTGGCAATCATCACCAATATTGATCTTGAACATCTTGAAACCTACACCGATTTAGAGGATATAAAAAACACCTTTAAGCAATTTTTGAACAACCTACCATTCTACGGAAAAGCTATTGTCTGCATTGATGATGCAAATGTTCGCTCATTGTTGCCCATTCCCCACATAAAAACTATTAAATATGGCCTAGATCCTTCTGCTGATTTTTATGCGCAAGATGTCAATCTGCAAGCTACCTATTCAGAATTCACTGTCTGGCACAATACTATTTTATTGGGTTCCATACATTTTGCCATGCCAGGTAGACACAATGTGCTCAATGCAATCGCAGCCATTACTCTTGCTCTTGATCTTGGCATAGACTTTAATGTTATTGCGCAAGCGCTCAATTCATTTAAAGGTATCGAACGTCGCTTTTCCTATCGCGGCCTGTATCTTGGCGCAGAAGTTTTTGATGATTATGGTCATCACCCACAAGAACTTATCAACACCTTCCAGGTAGCTCGCAAACGAGCACAAAATAAAGTCATAGTCGTTTTCCAACCACACCGCTATACACGCACCGATAAACTGTGGGATGATTTTGTATCCATGTTCCTCAAAAGTCCTATTGATCACCTGATTATTACTGATATCTATCCAGCAAGCGAAGCGCCTATTCCCGGTATAACAGCTGAAAAGCTTGTCCAGGCAATTGCCGCCCACAATCCTCCCTTTACCGTAACCTACATCCCCTATGAATATAGCTTTGATGCTATCACTAAGGAATTGACTAGAATAACCAATCCTGGTGATTTGATTCTGCTGCAGGGTGCAGGGAAAATAAATCTTTTGGCTCATCGATTGGCCCACACAAGCGCCATCCCTGAGCAACCAATTAAAAACCAGGAAAAAGCCCTTTAATTAGCCATTTTTATTGATTTCCATGCATTGAAAATGGTACCCTGAATTTATTAAGTAAAAAAAGATAGCGTTCAAGGAGAAGTGTATGGTTACTAAAAAAATAGCCTATGGTATAGCTTTAGTGCTTACTATAGCTCTATGCACACAGCCATCTGCCCATGCCGATGCTGGCCGTGGTTTTGTTGGTGGCGCATTAACTGGCGCCGCAATTGGTGGAATTGCCGGTGGTGGCAGAGGTGCATTAATTGGATCTGCGGTTGGAGGCACGGTAGGTGCAGCAATAGGAGCAGCCAATGAAGATTATGATGATTATGGCGCCTATTATCCAGATTATGAAAGCGGCTACTACGATAATTACGGCGATTATCCTGGATATTATGAGGATATATATTAGAGCCTATCCGGAAATTAAATCTTTCTAAAAACAATGACTTGGCAAGCAAATTGGAGTAGTCCGATATAATTTTCCATTGATTTGTCCCATCTTATAAAAACCCGTCTAAATCGGTTAATCCATGAAAGAGTCCGTTCGACACTCCATCGAAATTGGGGTTTCGCCCCTTTAATAATATTTTTACGACGCTTATTAAAACTAATGCGGTAAAAATAACCCATTTGCTCAAGGAATTTTCGGATATAAGCAGCATCAAATGCAGCATCCAATTCTATAGTCTTGAATGGCGCCCATCGGTGATAGGTTAGATTGGAAATAGTCGGTATAAGATTTTTTGAATCGTGCACATTTCCAGCGGTTACGTGGATTGCGAGAGGAATGCCATTTTTATCAACTAAGATGGTCTTTTTTGTTCCGAGCTTTCTGCGATCTACTGGACTAATTCCTGTCGCTTGACCACCCATTGGAGCTTTTGCATGGCTACAGTCCAACGCTTGATTGCGTAAATCTAATCCAACAAATCGATCGTATTTCTCAAGGGCATGTTTCCATGCATTACGAAAAAAATTATTGGTTATAAGTCGCTGAAAATGGTCATGAATAGTCGAAGATGGACCAAAACATCTAGGCAAAGCATCCCATTGGCAACCAGTTTTCAAGAGATAAAATATGGCCTGCAAAATCGCTATAGGATTGCTCTTGGGACGGCCTTTTTTAGATTTTTCTGGAATAAATTTTAGAAGATGTAATAATTGTTCTTCATTCATTAAAAATTTTTTTGATATGCATGTGTTAAAACATGTGTTCATAAGAGATCCTCTCCTGTTTTTTTAGTCGATAAACTTGGAGAGGATCTTACTTTTTTATCATCCTTTTTTCAATTCACTATTTTCCGGATAGGCTCTTATTATTAATTCCTCTTTACATCGAGCAAGACCCTAAAATTTTGTATTCCCTTTTAAAAGGCATACCTTTTCGAAAGATATGCCTTTTTTATACTCTTTTTTTACAATGTATTGCTAACCCATGTTTTCTTTTTGTAAATTTAATAACGAGACAAATCAACCAGCAAATCTATATAGAAAGGTCTATGCGATGCTCAAAAAATTAACAAATATCGCCGCAATCATATTATTGAGCACACTCATCATTGGCGGCTCAATCCACACCGCACATAACGCAACAAGTACTACAACAGCTCCAATAAAAAAACAAAAATGCCGATGCAAACTGCATCCCAAAGGTAAACCCTATAAGCAATGCACAAAAGTTTGCCCTGTGCATGAACGCTGCAGCAGATAAAATATGAGTATATAACTCACACTTTGCTCCCAGTGTGTGCGTACAACCAAAAAACAGGCTCTACGATTAGAGCCTGTTTTTTATTCCTGTGTAAATGCAAATTTTAGTTTTAAACTTTGATTTCCCGGGTAATGCTTGAAAGAGTAGCACACAAAAGCGCTCTGGCTTATCACATACCAGTACCGTTTCATCACCCGTAATATGCGCTGTTATCTGCCAACCCAACCGTTCCATTTCTTGCTCATACCACACTACAAGTGGTGTATAGTCTGGCGACCGATAGGCATAATACAAGCTATAATTTCCATTTCCACTCTTAAAGCCATGTCCCATCGATACAAGATCCATGGCAACAGGAATATCATTAAGGCGAGCTTCCTGCTCCCTGACTAGTTCAGCTTCCAGCTGAATGACATCTGATTGAGCAGTCACCTCATACAGATTATTAATATGCCAATCATTTGCATCATCGCTAGCATGTATCGCTTGAAAGGTAGCATCGCTTGTGGTGATCTTTTTAGGTTGTTTCTTGCCACATCCTGGTAATACCGAGACCTATACCTATCACACAACAAAGAAATCTTATGCTATCCACACAAACATCCACACCCTACGTTATGCTCTTTGGCTGCAGTTGATTACTTTTAGGCTTTTTTATCGGAAGCTTCTGCTTTTTGTTCTCTTTGCTCACGAGTTACAATTTTTTCTTGTACACGGGCAGCCTTACCAATACGATCTCTCATATAAAAGAGCTTAGCGCGGCGAACTTTACCTTTGCGAACCAGTTTAATGGTATCAATCAAAGGAGAAAAGAACGGGAAAATTCTTTCTACTGCTACTGAATCTGCTCCAATTTTTCTTATGGTAAACGTGCTAGAAGCGCCATTATGTCGAATTGCTAGAACGTCGCCTTCAAAGGTTTGAAGCCGTTCTTTGCCGCCTTCAATAATACGTTGTGCTACGGCAATAACATCACCAACCTCAAATTCTGGGAATTTGCGATCAGAAACACCTAAAGCACTAATAGTCTCGCGTGTTAATTGTTTCGCTTTCATGGATTTTGATCCTTCTTATACTGTACGTTATTTTTAAGCTTAAAAATCAGTTTTTTAGTATACGTATCTACTATACTTCAAAAGAGGCCTTCTGCCAATTATTATCCCTATTTTTTTCTTGATAATCCCAACCATCTATCCAAAATAACAGCAACTGCCGATCGTACCGATAAATGCCTAAATGAGGAAAACCCCTCCAACGGTGGCAAAATAAAATCACACCGCTCAATAACCTGTTCGGTTAGCCCCTGCCCTGTCCCAAAAATAAACAAAACTGGTCTATTAAAGCGCCATATTTTTTCATGGTCATAGAATGATATACGCTTATCTGGTGCCACATCACGAGCCGAGGTTGCTATAACAAGGGGTCGTACCCCGTCCTGCTCCTGTATGGTCTGAATAGCCTCGTCTATCGTGGTCATAATAGCAACCGATTTTACCGCCTCATGACGATTCTTATTATATTCAATACCAACCCCTTTTTGCCAGAAATCAAGTAATACTTCTACAACACGTTGTTGGTCAAGCAAAGGGGTAACAATGAAAAAATTTTTAATGCCATAGGTAGCGCAGGAACGTGCTATATCATGAATATCAATCGAGGTCACAGATGTTGTTCCCACCTGTTTTTCTTGGCGGCCAATATACACATCTGCATGGGTTAATACAACATAATGGTGCGGCATAGACTGGGCAACCAGGGCCTTTTGAGCGGTATCTAATGATTGTGCTCTGAGCCAATCAAAATGACCTAACACCGTTCGTTGCACCGCTTGCTGCATCCGCCATGCCTTTAATTGCGCATGATTACCGGATCTAACCACGGCTGGAACTTCAAGCCCCTGCCATACCACTGGTGCGGTATATTCTGGATAATCTACAAAGGGGCCTGCAAATGAATCCTGCTCAACCGATTCTTGCTTTCCTACCACACCTGGCAATAAACGAACTAATCCTTCCAGGAGAATCATAGCAGGTAAATCTCCGCCCATTAAAACAAAATCTCCCAATGATACCAGCTCATCGGCATAAACCTGTTCAACACGAGCATCCATACCTTCGTAGCGTGCTGGAACCAACATAAGATGACCCACCTCTTGGGCCTTAGTGGCCAATGTGGCCAATAATCTTTGATCAAGCTTTTTGCCATGCGGTGAGAGAAAAATTTTTAATGCTTTACCCAACTTTTGTTCTTTATCATTGATTGCTTTTTCCACTACTTCAGGCTTGATGAGCATGCCAGCCCCATGACCAAATGTGGGCTCATCTATACGCTCTTTTGGCGCTACATAGGAAAAGAAGCTTTGCGTATCAATAGTAATTAACCCTTTTTCTTGTGCACGCTGCAGTAAGCTTGTGCTTAAAAAAGGGTTATATAAATCGGGAAAAACAGATACAATAGAGATATTCATTTATTTTGAGACGTCAATGCTAATTTCTTGATCTAGTGGCGTAATTGCTGTAGCTAAGGCTCGAATTGCCCGTATTGTTTGTCCATCTTTACCGATAACCCTACCAAGATCAAGATCCCCCACCTTAACCCTTACAATATTCTTATTGCCCTCACGAACTTCCGTGACTACAACAACCTCTGGCTTGTCTACCAAAGTTTTTACTATATATTCCACTAATTCTTTAAGCATCGTGATACCTTATGCATAGAGAGATAAGCACATTATGCTTGAACATCTGCTTTTTTAGTTGTCTTAGCTTTTTTTGGCGCTTTAGCTGCTTTTGTTGCTACCGCTGCATCGGAAGAACCATGCAATTTACAGATTCTTTTAACTGCATCAGTCTGAATCGCACCTTTTGAAACCCAATCATTAATGCGTTCTTGCTCTAAACGAACCATCTTATTAGCCACCGCATCATAAGTTCCCAGATCCTCTAAAAATGCTCCATCACGCTTTTTGCGCTCATCTATAGCAACTATTCTATAGAATGGAACACTCTTTTTACCTACTCGAGACAAGCGTATTTTTACTGCCATTACAAAGTTCCTCTATCGTAAGAAACACTAATATATACAATTATTATCCACCAAACTTATTACTACCACGCCAAAACTTCTTAAAAAGTTTAGCATATTGCTGACTTTGTTCAAATCGATCAAGCAACATATTGATATCAGAAACCTTAGTGCCCGATCCTTTTGCAATTCTTTGCTTACGCGGGCCATCAAGAATACGATGATACAGTCGCTCTTTAGGCGTCATAGATTGTATGATCGCCTTGAATTTTTTCAACTCAAGCTCACCCTTTTCAAGAGATTCGGGCGATACATTCATTCCCCCCATGCCCGGCATATATTTAGAAAGTTGGGTCAAAGAGCCCATCTTATTAACCATGCTTATCTGATCAGCAAAATCTTGGAGCGTCATGTGACCGCTCATAAAAGATGTATACAGAGAATCCTGCTCAGATTTTTTGACGGAAGCCTCAGCCTTTTCAATTAAGCTCAACATATCTCCCATGCCCAAGATACGGCCAGCCATTCGATCGGGATGGAATTGCTCAATATCGGCAACCTTTTCGCCAGACCCTACAAACACAATAGGCTTTTTCTGAGCATACCTAAATGCAAATGCTGCCCCGCCGCGCGTATCGCTATCAATCTTAGTGAGCATGGCCATATGATAGCCAACCCCCTGCTCAAAAGCCTGGGCAACATTGAGCGACTCTTGCCCGGTCATCGCGTCTAATACCAAAATTTTGTATTTAGGGGTTAAGCGGCTATCGATATCACGCACCTCCTGCAGCATCTGGTTATCCACGTGTAGCCGGCCCGCTGTATCTAAAAATAGTAGCTCATAAAGTTCTTTTTTTGCGTAGTTCTGTATCTCTTGAGCTGCCATAACTGGGTCTGCTTGAGTTGCCCTATACAATGAAACTCCCAGGGATTTAGCCAAAACCTCTAATTGATCAACCGCAGCTGGGCGGTAAAAATCAACTGAAGCCATAAGTATTCTACGATTTTTACCTCTTTTTTTAGCTTGCTCTTGTACCCAATGAGCCATTTTAGCTATCGAGGTGGTCTTACCCGACCCTTGCAGCCCCATCACCATAACCGTAGCTGGTATCTGAAAGGCAAAATCAACGGTATTCTGCCCCCCTAAAAAGGCCTTTAATCGTTCATGGACAACCTTAATAAGCTGTTCTCCTGGCTTGAGGGCAGCTAATACCTTCTGCCCCAACACCTCTTTTTTGATATCTTCTATAAACGTATCAACCAGCTGATGAGGAACATCGGCCTCCAAGAGAGCCTCACGTACCTTATCAAGCGACTCAGCCATATTTTTCTCGGTCAGATGGCTTTTTCCAGTGATAGTAGAGAAAATAGAAGAAAATCGTTGGGATAAAAAATCAAACATTGTTCTAGAGCCTTGGCAATTGATAGTTCATGTTAAACTGCTTGTAAGGCAGTATATCAAAAATCTCCAGGGATGCTAAGAACTAAAAAAGCTCGCTTTACCCGGCAAAACCCTTTTGACAAATAGAATAAACATTGCTACCCTTACGTATAATGGAAATAAGGGCTTATACCTGAAGGATATGGGCGACACACCATGCAACTGCTACCACTCCTGATGAAACAAAAAATAGGGACTTTATGAATAGCTATATCAAAAATTTACTTATCGGCATTGCATTCGCATGCTCAATGGGCATCTACGCCAGTGAGCCTCGCTCACATGCACACCCTATGATCCAGCAAGAAGTTGCTCGGATCCTTGGCTATGCACAAACTGTAGCTGCTGAACATCCAATTAAACCATTCATCAATGCCATTAAACAGCGCATCCTACAAAACCTGCCTGCCCAGCAAGAGCTTGATAGCATCACGCTACAACGCACGATCACCAATTGTGTATTGGGCGATGTTCAAGCGCTTTTTGCACAGCATGAGTCAGAACTATTAAAAACCGGCTTAACCCACGAGATGCTGCCAGAATTCATATCCCAGGTTTTTACTGCTACAATAAATGTTAAAGCGATACTCAATAGCGTAGAACGGGAACAATTGGATAAAACACAAAAACCAAACTCTCCCTTGTTAACGTTTGTGGGTAAACTTAAAAGCTTTATTAACAGTAAGATTGCTGCAACTGATAGAACCCCAACCTCTGCCGATAAACAAAAATTAGTGCGCGAGACACTTGATCATGCGCATACGCTTTATCTGCCTGCAGGATTAGATCACCGCTTAGTGCCTAGCTTAGTGCACGAGCTGGTAGCTCGCCAATCGCGCAGGTTGTTCACGCACGATACTGCACGCCTGTTGGCCAAAACAGTAATATGCACCTGAAATCAAAATCGCATGATCCGGCAGTCATTATTAAACAGTTCTTAGCCGGTGGCAACAATGCTCAACCACAACAATCTGCCAGTGCTGATAGTGCCGATGAAAAAAGGCATGCAGCCCAAGAGCAAGAAGCTCTGGCAGACAGTTCACCGACTGACTACACAACAACTACTATTGATCTGCCAACACCTGTCATGAGTCACCACTATTATACCCGGACTATGCCTTATAGATATCATATACCTATTTCCCCTGCGGTGACTGCAGTTGCGCTCAGCGGTACGAATGTTGCTGCTATAGCACAACACAGTTATTCCCGCAAACAGATGATTACACTCTTAAATCTTGATACCCATGCTACACAAACTGTTTTTTCAGCAGACTATCCTAACAGCTCAATTAGCGAGCTAGCAATGAGTAAGAATGGTGCTTGCATATGTGCTACTGTTAGCACTCTAGGGAGCCAAAACGCATCACTAGTGATTATTAAACACAATGGAACGGCGCCAACCTGCCTGACGCCAATACCACTAGACTACTGGTCCCACGGGCTTGCTATAAGTGATAATGGGCGCTATCTGGCAGTAAGGGGGGCCCTCATCACAGGAGCATTAACGGTCTACAACACCGATACTGCTACGCAGGTATACTCTATCGATATGCCAGACTCCATACGATATACTAAGTTGCTCTGTTGATGATAATGGCATTGTAGCATTAATAAGAGCATGCGGCATACCTCAATTTGCTCGTCTTGCCAGTAACAATGCTACTGAATTTCTAACATATTCAACTCACCCCAACAATCATCTGCGCCTTACAGATGAAAAAAACAAACAGATAACATTGATTAAATGCCCACGTGCACAAGCACCATTGGCATTAACTGGGTCAAAAGTCATTGTAGGTATCGAGGGCAAATTATTGATCATCGATAGGGCAACTGGTGCAACTCAGGCATTCCGACACACCCTTGCGCCAATTTTGCAACAAATGATACATATTTTATACACACAAATGAGAAGAATGACCTGGCAACCATCGGCCTGCTGCAACCACCACAATTATCATTAGAGCAAGAAGCCACACTGCAGGATGTAGCCAATGCATCTGCTCTACGCAAAAAAAATCGCAACGAGAGCCAACAGCCTCTGGCAAGAGTAGAAGAGGGCACCCCTCTTTTTGAGCGCTTAACTGATCCTCAGTTGCCAGCCACTACCCGACATGCTCTTGCCCAGCGTGTAAACTTAGTAACCAGTGCGCAACAACAACGCGAAAAGCTTATTAAACTTGCTACAATTGGTGTAGCCACCTATGCATGCTATAAAGTTAGTAAGGCTGTGTACAATGCCTGGCGACCTACACATAATATGCTCAAGGGATAAACTATGATTACATATAGCAAAAATTTACTTATCGGCATTGCACTCGCATGCTCAATGGGCGCCTACGCCAGTCAGCCTCGCTCACATGCACACCCTATGATCCAGCAAGAAGTTGCTCGGATCCTTGGCTATGCACAAACCGTAGCTGCTGAACATCCAATTAAACCATTCATCAATGCCATTAAACAGGGCATCCTGCAAAACCTGCCTGCCCAGCAAGAGCTTGATAGCATCACGCTACAACGCACGATCACCAATTGTGTATTAGGCGATGTTCAAGCGCTTTTACACGGATGCTGGAAAAACATCGCGCATAAGCCAATCTCGCGCTTGCAAGAAGCACCAACTCGCACCTGATTTGTAATACCCTTATAACCCTATATACTAGTACTACTACAGGCTCTCCTTGAAAGCTCCCCTTCGACAGACTCAGGATGAAATCAGCAGGCTCAGGATGATTGGGGTAGGATGGAGCAGTCAATACCTTATTAATGATTTTAATGGTGAAAAAACTATGACCAGACAAGCACATTCCCTTACTGAATATCTGCCCAAAGTACTGTTATTGGGTGTTGGTGCTCCTTATAATAGAACCTCTAATATTGACTCTTATTTTCAAGAATTCCGCAACCTGGTTAAAACCAATGGGGTTATCTATCATGATGAATTATACGTAAAACTCCGCACCGTTGACCCTACCTATTTCTTTACCGAAGGTAAGCTCCAAGAAATTAGCCAGTATTGCGCCCAAAACCAGATCAAAGAGGTTATTATCTCCGAGGCGCTATCACCACTACAAGAACGTAATCTGCGTGATGCCTTCCATTGCTCAGTGTATGATCGTACCCAACTTATCTTAGAGATTTTTGAAAAGGCGGCCCACTCAAGCGAGGGCAAAGCACAAGTAGCTATTGCCATGCTACGCCATCAGAAAACACGTATGGCTGGCAAGGGTATTGGGATGTCGCAACAATCGGGCGGTATGGGATCGCGTGGTGCGGGTATGCGCAGTGGACCGGGTGAAACGGCCAAGGAAAAAGAAAAACGGCATATCGAAACCACCATGCTCAAACTCCAACGTCAGCTTGAGCAGATCCAAAAAACACGCGATACGCAACGCAAACGCCGCCTTAACAGCACGATCAAACAGGCTTGCCTTATTGGCTATACCAACGCAGGCAAATCTACCATCTTGAATATGCTCACCAACAGCACCGTAACGGCTGAAGATAAATTATTCTGCACCCTTGATACCACAACTCGTGAACTGTTTATTAATGGTAAGAAAAAAGGCGTATTATCAGATACCGTAGGGTTTATCCAGCAGCTGTCCACCAGCTGATTGAAGCATTCAAATCAACACTCTCTGAGCTCCATTATGCTGATCTACTCATTCAGGTGGTTGATGTATCAGACCCGAATTGGGAGATCCCATATTAATGTGGTCAATAGCATTTTGCATGATCTCCAGGTAAAAAAGAGATGGTTTATGTATTTAATAAAATAGATATGGCAGATGAGCAATGATTATGCCACCATAAAAGTATATCGGCCTCACGTGATAATCTGTGCGCTCTCTAAAGAAGGCATCAATCCTTTGATTGAATATCTGGATCATTGGAACACAAGCCCCGAAACAAATCTTACCTTTACTACCAGCAGCTCTGAATCGGAACAGTAAGTGGCACTCGATACTCGAGTATTTTTTATATTGTTTTTTAATTATTTTCGTGCTACTTAAATCGTAGTGGATATATTAAACGTAGTAATTATAAGAGTATATTGTGTTTACTATAAAGCGTATGCTACACAATAGCATTAGGTATTATGCTTATTGGTATCATAAAAGGAGATCAACGATGAAATTGAGCTGTCTCTCTGCTTTATTACTTTCTCTATGCTGCGCTTTATTGTGCACGGCTGCGTCAAAAACACTAACACCATCATCAGCTCTCGATTACTGGAAATACCCAGAAAAAACGCCCGCGAACAAGCCACAACATTCTGAGGCTAAAACAAAATGCTTAGGCGGCCAGCAGGCACACCAAAAGATTGCATCAAAAACACATGATTCTTCATCCGATGGCAAAGCAGCATCAACTGCTCAACTGCGTACTATTGTCGTGACCCCACAATCCCAGGGGCCGCGCTCTATTTTGAAAAAAAGTAAGCAGCCACAACCACCGGCACAATCAAACTGCCTATCATTCTGCTGTGGGAGTACATCCAAGCAAACATAAAAAAGGATTTTATTAAAATACTAGATAAGGAGTAGTCATGAACAAAAAAAATATCATACTATCGCTGCTGATAATCAGCGCAACAATAGCACATGCCAGTGATCATAAAAAGCCTGCAAAATCTAATGCTTGGAAGACGCTATCAAATAAGAGAAACATAACTACTGTCCAAGCAATCAAAAGCTGGGAACCTTCCATTCTTGAACAATCACAAGCGGTTGAATCCAAAACAGCCGCTGCCCCTACAGCAAAAAAATTAACACAGCGTAAAAATGGATTAGAAAAAGCAAAAGCCACATTGATAGAAAAAAGCAAAAAACATACCGAATATATCAATATCCTTGAACAATTGGCTACGCACGTAACCACTGCTATGAAAGACCTTCCTAACCCATCAAGCTCAATTACTACTGCATCAGCTGCTGCTATGAGCGACGTACATATAGTCTCTCCACTCACAGAACCAGGCGCTGCTGAACTTATCAAGCAGGAGGCAAAAAAAGAGACAAAAAAACACGCCTACTTGCATACATGCACAAAGCAAGAACGTATCAAGCGATTAGCAACTCTTGCTGCAGCACGAGCAACAATGTCTATGACAGAGCACGACTATCTAGCTTTACGCAAAAAACAGCTTGCAGCACAGATTCGATTAGCAGATAGCAAACTACGTGCTGCTCATGAACAAGGAAACCGCGTACATGAAAAACTCACCGCAACCAAAAAACAACTACAGGAACTAGAGCAAGCCAAATTAGCAGCACAACAAAAACCCGCTGCCGCAAGCCCAGCTGCACCAAGTACACCATCATTACAAGAACCAACGCCCGCTGCAACCCCAGTTGCAGCCGCTCAATCATCATCTTGGTTTTCCTGGCTTTGGTAAGAGATGCCAAAAAATAGTACGGAGCGCATTCCCATGCGCTCCATATCTGACCGTACATCACCATCCACCTGCTTAGCATAGCACCAAGAACTTTTTACAAGACCTCTTATTCTTTTTACGCTACACTACAGTAAGTATGTATGTAACCCTTTTCGGCTTGTATTAGTTATGAATGATCATATCATCACCTTTAACAATTTTTTACGCAATGATCTTAACAGTGCGCAGCAAGAAGCGGTACAGCATCGCGATGGATCATTGCTTATTGTTGCTGGTGCGGGATCAGGAAAAACTCGTGTAATCACGGCACGAATCGCCAATCTTATTCTCAATGAGCATATCGATCCTAGCTCCATTATTGCACTTACGTTTACCAATAAAGCTGCCAAAGAGATGCAAGAGCGTATTCGTTTTTTCTTGGGCGGGGATACGGCTATTCCTTTTATTGGTACGTTTCATGCATACTGCTTGAGAATTTTAAAAAATAATGCACATCTTTTGCCTACGCCGTTTATCTCTATACTCGATAGTGATGATCAACAAAAAATGCTTCATGGCATTATAACGCGCCATCACCTGAATAAACAAACAACTGCACAGCAACTAGGGTATCAAATCTCTCAGATTAAAAACCAGACGCACAACCCTGATCAGATGGCCTATAGCTGGGGACAGAATCCATTGATAAAACAGCTTTTTGCTGCCTATGAAGAAGAAAAGCGGGCAAGTAAATGCCTTGATTTTGATGATCTACTATTAGAAACATTACGGTTGTTTAAAAGAAATCCACAATTGCCTGATGGCACCCATTTTATGCAACGTTTTCATAACAGTATCGCTCATATCTTGGTAGATGAATATCAAGACACCAACGTTGTACAACATGAGCTCCTTACTGCTATGGCAAAACAAAACAAACAAAGGGTTGTAGATTCCATCTGCGTAGTAGGCGATGAAGATCAGTCCATCTATTCATGGCGCGGTGCAACGGTTGCCAATATCATGAATTTTAAAAAAGATTTTGATAATACGACGGTCATAAAACTTGAACAAAACTATCGTTCAGTGCAACCAATCTTAGAGATAGCCAACCAGATTATTAAACACAATAAAAATCGTAATCCTAAAAAATTATGGTCAGAGCGTACAGGATCTGATCGGATTCGCAGAATCATATGCGCATCTGATTATCAGGAAAGTGAAACTATAGCCCATTTTCTCACCTGCGCTGGTCGTACGCAAAAATTAAACACGATAGCTATTTTATATAGAACACATTTTCAATCTCGATCGTTAGAAGAAGGATTGATCCGTTATTCTATCCCCTATAAAATTGTTGGCGGTATCCAATTTTATGAACGCAAAGAGGTCAAAGATCTTTTGGCCTACTTACGCCTGATTGTAAATCCATTTGATCGCACCTCATTTTTTAGGGTCATTAATTGTCCCGCCCGATCATTGGGAGAAAAATTTGAGGAGCTTTTTTATGATCGTTGGAATCAAGAACCCTTTTTAAGCTTCACGCAGCTGGGCAGAAAGTTAATCGATGAAGGGGCTGTTATTGGCGCTAAAAAATCATCCTTACTCTCATTTTTAGCTCTATTTGACAACACAAGCAATCTGCCAACTGATGCCATAAACCATATTATTAATGGTATCCAGTACTTTTCATACCTGAAAAAGTCCTATGCTGAGGAAGAAGCTCAAGAACGTATTGATAACGTCAAAGAGTTAGTACGAGCAATAGCCCATTTTGAAACACAACAGATTACGACTATTGCTCTCTTTCTTGATGAAGTTGCCCTTCTGCAAGAGCATGCCTCGGCAAAACAAGAAGATAAGGATCCCGTATTACTCATGACGCTTCATGCGGCAAAAGGGCTTGAATTTGATACGGTAATCTTAGCGGGCCTTGAAGAAGCGCTCCTGCCAAGCTCCCGATCATTAACTGATAGTGAAAAGCTAGAAGAAGAACGAAGACTTTTTTATGTAGGTATCACACGAGCCAAAGAACGCCTTATTCTGAGCAATTGCCGCTATCGCTATTCCTACGGCAAAACAACCGATCAGTTACCATCACGGTTTTTGGAAGAGATCCCCCAACAGCTAGTACCTACTCAAAACCTTGCCCATGCAAACCAAGCGCAGATTAAGCTCTTCTTTTCTGATTGGCTCAATGGCAATCAACGCATAGCAACACCGCCCTCGAACGTGGTTACATTTGGTAAAAAACCTACCGTGCAGCATAAAGCTGCTCCCAAAAAGAGTATACCTTCAAAGCCTATTGCCACCACACTCGAACAACTCCATGGCTGGAAAAAGAATCAACCGGTCAAACATGCAACATTTGGGGTTGGCATTGTACAAAAAATAGAACAGCGCAATGATAGTAACATCTTTTTAGAGGTAAAGTTTAAAACCGGCCTGAAAAAGATAGCCCAGCAATTTTTAGAAACTATTTAAGCCTTTAGGCTACCTACAACATATATTTGACAAAAAAAGAAAACTTTTCCTATTTTGAACTGCATTACGTTAACAAAATAATACTTGTATCAGGGGACTTTTTCATATGGAAAATGTCAATTTATTTGTCCTATTAGCACAGCTTTTTGAGGCTGCGGCACTATGCTTACAGGCAGCATATACCCCTTCAACCTCATCAGAGCAATCATCACCTGTCTACGCCGGATCAATCCAAGCATTTTCTTGGGATGATGAGGACGAAGACGAAGATGATGAGGATGATGAAGATGAAGACGAGATAATCGGGTGGGACGATGAGGACGAAGACGAAGACGACTATGAAGATGAAGATGAGGATGATGACTTTTAACCTCTAAGCATCTTATAAAAAAATAAAGCCAGGAGTAGTATGCTATTCCTGGCTTTTGTTTTTTTATAAAAAACTCTGTACGCTTGGTTTTAGCTAGTATCTGACAAGATTTGACATGAGGGACGCAATCATATGCACAGAAAAAAGATTATAGCATCTATCCTATTCTTGTATGCTCTTGGACATGGCATACCCATGTATACGCACAGTACAGAGGTTAAAAAACCTGCCTCTACCTTAAAAAGAAAGTGTACCTCTTTAGCTGCATTTTTTATTCCTGCTGCGCTGTCCTTTGCCTATCTACAGCGCATTAAGCCCGAGACAATGCAACTACAAGCAGGCAATTTTCTTAAAACCTACAGCGCACGGGGATTGGTGGCCAAAATAGCATTAACTCATGGGCCAATGGTTATGGGCATACCATTTTCACCCATAAGTGAGATGTATCTTGTTTCAACGCTCTCACCAACCGAACTACGGCAATACAAACTTTTTATGTCTTGTATTATGTCGGCAGTTGTCGGTGCTGTGGGGTTTGCCCTGTATAAGGTCTATAAAGAGCTTTCGCATACCCCTGAAACATAACCTGTCATCGCCTGGAATTAGGCTTTGGCACCGGTAGCCTGCCCGCTCAGCCACGCTTGCTGAGCCTGTGCTAATTCTTCTGGTATGATGGCATCGGATGTTTGCTCATTACTTTGTGCACCTACCTGAATCGGTACCGCTAATGCTTGATGATTATAGTTCAATGGCTGCTTGTCTTGACTCATGGCAGCAATATCTGAAGTTTCATTGAGCACAATATCTTTACCAATAGTAGTACCATTAGGCAAGGTAACCCCTTCACCTGGTGTGATAAAGTATCCTTTATTGGTACGTACCACCTGATACTCTTTACCTTCAAATACCAGATTTCTATTCAGATAAGGACCTTCCCATTTTTCAGGATCGGACCAAGAGCATAGAACCAACTTCTGATCCGACAAAACCATCCTTTTTAACAGTTAAAAAATTAATTGGGTTCTTCTGATTTTGAAATGCTGTAATCTCACAGGTTGCATTAATACGCTTGAAAATAGTCGATAGCTGGGTTATCTCATTGACCATGATTTGGCCACGCTCAATTGGTGTAGTATAATAAATATTAACTACCGCTACCCCAATCAAAACTAATAACACAAGACCTGTTCCGATTATAGCTCCATAATGGTGCAACGGATGCTTGCTTACGTGATGATGATTATTATTTGTATGCTTCATAGTTCTATCCTTTCTTTTGTGATTTTTACCTTGAATATCTAAGCATCATACTAAGAAAAATAGCAAGATTCTAATAATTAATACCTGTAGCCTGGCGCACCTGATCCATAGTCACCTGTGCAACAGCCAGAGTTTTTTCAGTCCCTTCTAACACAATAGAGCGTACGTGCGCCATGTCTTGAGCATATTCTCGACGGCGTGCCCTAATAGGCTCAAGAAAATTATTTAATACCTCAATAAGATATTTTTTCACCTTAACATCCCCCAATCCACCCCGCTGGTACTGCTCTTTTAAAGCAGTTACTGCTTGCTTGTCTGGATCAAAGACATCCAAATACATAAATACGGTATTGCCTTCTATTTTACCTGGGTCTTCTACTCGCACATGGTCAGGATCGGTATACATACCCATAACTTTTTTTGCAACAACATCAGCTGGATCTGATAAGAAGATAGCATTACCCAGCGACTTGCCCATCTTTGCTTTACCATCAGTTCCTGGCAAGCGTGGCACATGCGAAACCATTGCCTCGGCCTCTACTAACACCTTAGTTTTATAGAGCCGGTTAAAAGTTCTGACAATCTCATTTGTCTGCTCAATCATTGGCAATTGATCTTCGCCCACCGGAACCAATTGACCTTTAACAACGGTGATATCTGCCGCTTGATGCACAGGATAAATCAAAAAACCTGCCGGGACGTTTTCCCCAAACCCTTTTTGTTTGATCTCTGTTTTAACGGTTGGATTGCGCTTTAAACGGTTAACTGATACTAAATTAAGATAATAGATAGTCAGTTCAGCAATCTGAGGAATCATGGATTGGATAAAAATTGTAGTTTTGTGCGGATCAATCCCTACAGCAAGATAATCCAAGGCAACCTCCATGACATTATCTTTAACCTTTTGAGGATTTTCATAATTATCAGTCATGGCCTGCATATCAGCAAGCATGACATATTGCTTATACTTGTCTTGCAGTATAACTCGGTTGGCAAGCGAGCCTACATAATGGCCCAAATGCAGCGGACCCGTTGGCCTATCTCCTGTTAACACCACTTTTTCATGATTCATAGGTATCCTAATGTGTTCTATAGTTTATTTTTCAGTTGATTATAGCAGCTTAGCAAAAATTAAACACCAGACTATTTCGTATATTCACATACCCGGTCGAGGCATAATCGTATCAACCTTATAAGTAACTGTATGTAGAGCATTCTGGCCTCTGAGCTGAGTAAGTATATGAGTATGCGGCGTGGACACTGTACAATAATGCCCACTTTTTCCCAGCCCTACATCGCCTATCTGTACAAGGCATCGACGGTGCCCAAGCGCATGTGCATGCTCTGCTGCCTCATCATAGCCTTGCTTAAATCCTCGCCATTCTTGCATCCATGCTATAATCACTATTAATGCAATCGTTCCTTTATTGCTCCATACCCATGTAAAAGGTAGTTTAACCAGTTCAACTGCTGGATGATGATGCCAGGCAGTTGCAACACCAACACTATGCACATAATTCTGCACCTGAAGATCCTTTTTTGCTTCCGCTTGCTGCTTGATAGCATCAAATTCCTGGCGTGTTGGCTTACATAGTTTCCGCTTGGCCATAGCGATAGGGCTCCATGAATTAAGCTCTTGTTTGCACTGCTCATAGGTTAATGCCTGTGCAGCTACTGTAGGCATACCCATACTGCCTATAACAAGACCCGCCATAAAACTCATGATATAATTTTTCATCACACATCCTTTTAAGAAGTTTTAAAAACAAACAAGCAACAATATTGTGCAATCTCTATACAAACATACATGATTTTTTTTAAGATTCTGCAAGATATTGTATGCATACGGATGCAGTCCTTCGACAGGCTCTCCTTCGACAAGCTTAGGATGAAATGAAATCGGAATTGGAAATGATGAAATGATGATCCTTCGACAAGCTCAGGATGAAAACCCTCCGGGGAACAGGAATTCTTCGGACATATGAAGGCTTGCCGCGATCAGCGGCGCCCACATCAGCCAGTCCATCGCCACTCATTGTAGGGCAGATCCGGGGGTCGAGCATGGCTCTCGCGTCCGCCCTACCATCCGGCCGCCGCACATCTCCAGCGCTTCGGCTTTGACGGCCGCGTAGCGCGGGCCGCGCGGCGGGCAGGCAAATCCCGGCCTCATCGGCCTGGCAGGTTCTGCCGGATCCGTGCCGCGACCCCCTTGCGGTCCGCCGCGCTCAGGCGTCCGGCCTTGCGCTCCACCAGCCGGTTGTCCAGGGTGAACAGCTTCATCCGGACGATGCAGGGCCGCGGCAATCCCGACTTCCTCCAGTCGACCGGCACGTCACTCGGCCAGCCGGCATGTTCGGCGCTGGTGATCATGGCCAGGATCGACCGCCCCATTTTGTTGAACTCCCTGGTGCTCAATACCAGGGCCGGCCGCTGCTTCGCGAGATCGGAGTCCACGAAGGGAAACGGGATCACGACCACGTCGAAAGGGTCACAAATCACGCCAGGCCTCCTGGTCCTCGGGGCTCGACCATTCATCGAGCGTGCCCGCCAGGGCCGCGTGCCATTCGCGATCGAACGGTGCGACCCGGCGGATCTTCACGCCGTCCGCGGTGACGTCGAAGGCGACGAAGTCCCCGGCCTTGGCCTTCAGCTTCTCGCGGATCTTGACGGGGATGGTGATTTGTCCCTTGCTGGTGATCTTGCTCGCGAGGATCTTACCTCCTTACTGTAAGGATAGCCTACGGCGTGGTGCGGCCAGCGGCGCGGCCCCCGTCCAGAGCAACAAAAGGATCGAGCGGCTGACACCCGAGAACCGCCCTACCCCATCCGGTCGCCGCACATCTCCAGCACTTCGATCAGCTCCAGCGAGCCCTGCGAGCAATACGAAACTTAGTCGAAGCCGGCAGGAAA
>CAWEPS010000001.1:0-36072 GCA_963811005.1 uncultured bacterium | reverse complement strand
AACGCACACCCTTGTTTCAGCTATATAAAACAAAAAAATAGCAACACACACCAAAAAGCAATTAATGGTGGTGGATAACTTGGTGGATAAGTGGTGGATAAGTGGTGGATAACTTTTTTAATGATGCCATATGGCGATCTCAGATCAATCAAGTTATCCACCACCATTAAATATGGGCTGATTCAGAAGAATTATTGATGACGAGCGAACAGTATCACAAGTTATCCACCAAGTTATCCACCACTTATCCACCAAGTTATCCACCACCACCCACTGAGCCAAAATAGCCTTATAAAATCGGTCTAATGGGCCTGTTCAAAAAGTTATCCACCAAAAAACGGCCCATCTATTATTATTATATTTATATATAATTATTATATAAAAATAACATAATAAGCTACGGCGCTCCAACAAGATAGATCTTAGCCTCTAAGGAGGCTTATGACTACAATGGCTTGATCATCAATTAATAAGCTTTGTGTGTATTTTGATTCATTTTCAATAATCTTTACTGCGCCATTTTTTTTTATTCAAAGGACACCGTGAAACTTTCTCTAGTTATAGACGAACTTGTTGAAGAGCAGCGGCCTGGATAGGGCTGCTTTAAGCACTATTATTTGCGAAGGCATGTTGGCAGCATACCAGAAAAAATATCCATCCTTGCGCTTCAGGTTACCATGATAAAAAGACCGATGAAATTGTAGGTTTGTCCATGAAAAGATGTGGTATCAATACCGTTGAAGATGAAGACACCCAAATAGCGTCTCGCAAGGCGCAAATTTTAATAAAGACATCGAGGTTGGTGAAAAAGCTATGGGTTCCGTTTGATGGGACTATTGGGCGCATCCGAGATTTTCGCGCAAAACAGGTCATCGCTGGCAAGATTACGCAAGATCGAGGCAGAGACCATCTATAACGAATTCAAGGAGAAAGAGGGGTCCATTGTTCACGGCGTTATTCACAAGTGCGAGCGCGGGGGTGTTGTTGTTAAGCTCGGAGAGTACCTTGCCTTGTTGCCAAAGTCTCTCACTATACCAACTGATAAGTGTGTAGTTGGTCACCCTATTAGAGCCCTTTTAAAAGAAGTTCTTATAGAGCCGAGAAATGAAAATCAATTGATATTGGACCGAGTTTCTGATGTTTTTCTTCAGAGGTTGTTTGAGTTGGAGATTCCGGAGGTTTTTGAAAAGCTCGTTGAGATAAAAAAGATTGTTCGCATGCCGGGGTATAAATCTAAGGTTGCGGTTGTTTCCAACGACTTGAATATTGACCCCGTTGGCACCTGTGTGGGTGTTGGGGGTGTCCGCATAAAGCCCATTCTAAAAGAGCTTGGGGGTGAAAAAATTGACGTTATTGCCTGGAGTGATTCTCTTGAGGCGCTCATACGGGGAGCTCTAAAGCCAGCTGAAATAAATCGAGTTGAGCTCGAGGGCCACTCAGATGCAAGGGTCTGGCTGGACGACAATCAAGAAAACGCTCTTTGGCTATTGGTAAGATGGGCCAGAACATAACGCTTGCCTCGAGGTTTATCCGGGGTTAATATACATCTTATGCAAAATCAGAGTGGAGAGGGCCCTCGTGCGCAGGCGCTTATGGATGATCCCGATATAACTGAGGGGGCATAGGGATAGTAGTTTTGATGGCCATGACATATTCTTTTATTAAGTAGGATAAATTCACTGACATGCGTGTATACGAATTTTCTAAAAAGAGCGGTATTTCTACAAAAGAGTTGCTTGACGCGCTTGATCGCGGTGGATTTTCCATAACTAGTCACATGTCTGTTATTCCCCAAGAAGCAATCGATTTTTTAAATAAAAACTTTAAATTGACCTCGTCAGACCAGTTGGAAAAGGCGACCGATAAAAAGGCAACAGAAAATAAAATGACTATTCAGCAAGTACAAAAAGAAAAACTTCCCTTGGGTGTGATGGCAGAGGTATCAAAAGAAGCAGAGCCGGCCAAACCCGCCTTCAAACAGACCCCTCCTGTCTTTCGCAGTGAAAGTGCGGCTCCTACTCCTACAGCCATTCCTGTTGCGGAAGGTGGCAGGGAGTTTTCGGCGGTTATGGCGGAGCCTATAACCTTAGAGTCTATGAGTGTTGCGGCTCTTGCTGAAAAGCTTAAAAAACCGATTGCCGAGGTAATGGTAACCTTAATTAAATGGGGTATTGTTGCTGCAAAAAATCAGATTTTACCGGAAGATGTTGTTGCTAGAGTTGCAAGACATTATGAGGTAGATGTTGTTCCTAAACAAAAAGAGCTTATTGAGACAGAGGAGAAGGGAACGCTCTCTTCTAAAGATGCTAATCAGGTAGAGCGCCCACCTGTTGTTGTTGTTTTGGGACATGTTGATCATGGCAAAACAACTTTGCTTGATTTTATTCGTAAAACTCGTGTTGCTGCGCGGGAAAAGGGTGGCATTACCCAGCATTTGGGGGCCTATGAGGCAACTACGCCGCAAGGAAATATTATTTTTATTGATACGCCTGGGCATGAAGCCTTTTCAAAAATGCGTATGCGAGGAATTAAAGTTGCCGATATCGTTATTTTGGTTGTCGCAGCCGATGATAGTGTTATGCCTCAAACGGTTGAAGCAATCAAGCAAGCAAAGTCTATGGGAGTGCCGATAATCATTGCAATTAATAAAATGGATAAAGTTGATACAGCTCGCCTGGATGTTGTAAAGCGCGATTTGGCGCAGCATGATTTATTGCCAGAGGAGTGGGGTGGCGATGTTGTGTTGGCCCCAATTTCTGCAAAAACTGGCCAGGGAGTTGATCAGCTGCTCGACATGGTAATATTGCAATCACAACTTATGGAGCTTAAGGCTAGTATAACGGGGCTTGCAAAGGGCTATGTTTTAGAATCAAAGCTAGAAAAGGGGCGGGGGCCTGTTGCTACTATACTCTGCCAACATGGCATTTTAAAGGTTGGGGATTTTTTTGTATGCGGAACTACTCATGGTAGAGTCAGCTCGCTCGTTGATTCTCATGGTAATCGTATCAATCAAGCAAAACCTGCAATTCCAGTTCTTGTGGCTGGTTTTTCTGAGCTACCGAATGCGGGCGATTATTTTCAAGCTGTTTCTCAGCAAGATTATAGAGCAGAACGTGCGCGTGCAGTTGAGCCAAAACCATCTTCCCCTGGGTTATCATTTCTTAAAAAAGAAGCCATTAATATTATTATAAAAACAGACACAAATTCTTCAAAAGAGGCGTTGCTGGGTTCTATACATAAGCTTTCTAAAAAGTTTGAAAAAAAGTTTAATATTGTTTATTCGGGTATTGGTGATATTAGCGAGAGTGATGTTGATTTTGCTGCGACTACAGGCGCAACACTTATAGCTCTACATGTTAAAGCTGAGCCCAACGCAATGTCATTAGCGCAAAAACAGCTTGTTACTATAAAGCTCTATGACATCATCTATAAATTATTAGAAGATCTTGAGGCCATTGCTGAAGGTGCAAAAGCTATTAAAATGGTTCGTACTAAAATTGGAGAAGCTATTGTACGGCAAGTGTTTAACATTAAAGGCCTTGGTGTTATTGCCGGTTCATATGTTAATGATGGACGCTTTTCAAAAGATGGTACAGTCGTTGTTCTGCGTGGGAATCGCAAGGTTGGTGAGGGCAAAATAAAGAGTCTACAGCGCGATAAAAAAGCAGTTAAAGAGGTGCATGCTGGGTACGAGTGCGGCTTTCTTGTTGATGGGTTTGATGCCTGGGAGGTAGATGATCGCGTTGAGTGTTACTTGGAAGTACCAGAGCAAGTAAAAAAATAAGAATTTTCTTACGGAATACAACAATGAAGGCTAGGGGTGATCTATAATAACTCGTAGCCTTTTTTTAGGTATCTGGAGTTTTTTTATGAGCATACCCGGCATGGTTGTTGCTTTTTTATTGCCATTTTTCGTTGTTTTATTAACAATACCCGTCTTGATCCGCTTTGCATATTACATACGCTTTGTTGATGTTCCTGGCGGATTGAGTAAAACACACGATCAACCAGTGCCTTATCTGGGAGGGCTGGGGGTATATATGGCAACGCTCATAACCCTTGCTATCTGTATGCCAGCACGAACGCTGGAAATCTTATTACTCTTTTTTATCTTTCTTGCCTTGTTATTGATTTTGGGCCTAGTTGATGATTTTTGTGTCTTAAGGGCACATGAAAAACTTATTGGTCAACTTGTTATAGTAACATTCTTTTTTTATGGCATTGGTCTTGAGCTGCCATACCCCACCACAACATTTTTATTTTTTTGGATGTTATTAGTTATTAATGCATTTAACTTGGTAGATGTTATGGATGGATTGGCATCAACTTTGGCAATTAGCGGACTATTGTCTCTTTCAATGATAGCTTTTTGCTCTTGTAAAAGTGAGCCAATGACCACATTGATTATTGCTTTTTTAGGGGCATTGGTAGGATTTTTATGGTATAACAAGCCATCGGCTTGTATTTATCTGGGGGATGCCGGGTCATTATTATTGGGTGGACTATTCGCCATGATGCCATTTTTAATGTCCTATACCATGTTTGATCAACAAGGGAACTCCCTATGTGGAATGGCCGACTCTCTTTTAATACGTATTTTTATCGTTGCTACTATAATAATAATCCCCCTATGTGAAGTTGTGGGTCTTATTTTTATTAGATCATATAAAAAAATACCCTTTTATAGGGCAAGTCCGGATCATTTTTCCCACTATTTATTAAAAAGGGGGTGGAGTAAATATAAAATTTTATCGTATACGGCCTTGTTCGCTAGTATAAGCGGCTGTACAACGTTTTTATATGCGACTGAATATATTATGTTGTTTCCATATACCTTAATTATTGGGGGCGTTCTAAGCCTATGGACCATCAATTTGGCCCATGGTGCCCATGTAAATAGCTAAAAACGCAGAAATTTATTTTTTTAGACGATGTTTCTTTTTTGTTGCTTTAATAAAAAAGCAATCGTTTTTTTAAAAAATCCCTTATTATAAGCCATTATTTGTTGTTGCTTTTTTTGCCATACAAAACATGTTGCATTTTGATTATATAAGAGCAAACTGGAATACGTATTTAGCTTTCGACGAACTTCTCCTTAGTTGTCATGGTTAGATGCGCTGCTTACTTGGGAAGGTAATAGAATAAGGTCAAAGGGGTAAAAATTATACTACAGTTCCTTCTTGACTCAGATTTTGCCTTAATTGGTCTTATTCTATTGCTTTCTCTATATTTAATTCCTGTCTGGTTTTTGTCGAAATTACCGATTTTATAGTTTTCAGATTGCGTACATAGTCATCAAGAGACTCGTAGGGTGTTTCCAGTACTTTGGGTATATCGAAAAAGCGCGGATCATTAAATAAAAGATCGAATGGTTCAAGCCCTAACTCACCCATACCAACATCAGCATGTCTATCAACGCGAGACCCACATCCCTTTTTTGAGTCGTTGATGTGCATAGCTTTTAAATGTTCCAAGCCTATAATAGAATCAAAGTCAGTCCATAATTTTTCATAGGTTTTTACTGCTCTGAAATCATACCCGGCAGCAAAGGCATGGCAAGTATCAAAACATATGCCCACTCTGTCTTTGTGATACATGCTCTCTCTGATGGTGGCAAGTTGTTCAAAAGTAAAACATACACTACTACCTTGGCCAGCCATATTTTCCAATAAGATTTTGGTTGAGCCGGGGAAATCATTCAGAACGAGATCTAGGTTTTGTGCTATGCGATCCAAGCAGGCTGTTTGCGATGTATCACCATGGGAGCCCGGATGTAGTACTAGGTAGGCGATATTGAGTAGCTCGCAGCGGTCTAATTCATCTAAAATAGCCAGGCGAGACTTTTTGGCGATCTCATCATAAGCAGATCCAATATTAATAAGATAGCTTGCATGGGCGATTACCGATTTGATAGCGCTTGTCTTTAATCTGTTTTTAAATAAACTAGCTTCATCTTTGGTGATGGCTCTTGCGGCCCATTGACGATTGCTTTTGGTGAATATTTGTATAACAGAGCAGCCTATTGACTCTCCCCTGATGATCGCCTGCTCTAGGCCGCCTGCTGTAGACATATGCGCTCCCAGAAGTAATGTGTGGTGCTGATGTACCATAAAACCCTTTCATATACCTATTTTTCAAGCAATCTGACTATGGTAATAACCCTATAGCATTTATTTGACAAAGCAACAAAAAACATTACCCTTTTTAATGCTAAATAAGTCTTTTCTATAAGAAAGTTTATTACAATTTATAGCCACGTGCTTACGCAGCCCGATGTTGCATCATGTTCGTGGTAAATACAAGAAGAACCCATACAAAGGATGCTATGAACAGCGCAAGAAGCAACACGGTTATTATTGTTACTCTTTTAGCAATAATAAGCATGACTCCCAAGGTGCACGCGGGGATCATCAAATATGTTGATCAAAAAGGGGATTTTATATTTGATTTGACTATGTCATTTAAACCAGAAACATTTTATGGTAAAAACATAAGTCTTTTAAATAATAGCCTTGGTGAAGATAGGATTGTTTTTCAGCGCACAACCTACGATACCAAGCTATTTACTTTGTATGGTAAAGAAACATACGGATGCGAAGTCATATCATTTATGGCGGGTATACGGAATAAGGTAATTTGGGGTGATCCTAATAGTATTGCTACAACAACTGAAACCTCCTTGCGAGAAAATGCTACCGTATTTGGCACCCATAAACATTATCTTAACCGTCTTATTCCATGGATACGTGAAATTTGGTTACGTACTGATTTTGGTAAAATGTTGGGATTGTCATGGTGCACACGTCATGAATTAACGCTCGGTTCATTCTCGTTTGAATTGGGCCGTGGTATATCCCTAGGATCTGCTTATGCGGTAGGACCCGAAATTCTTGGTTTTTATTCTGATGGATCAATTGACCAGTTTGCATTTGGGGGCAAATTGTCTGGTGACGTTATAAAGGATATGTTAGCCTATGATTTTTATGTCGGAATTTTGCAAAACAAGAGTGCTACGTTAGGGCAGACAGCCGAAGATATTTATGGGCAAGAGTTTGGAAGATTAACAACACCAGAGCGTGGATTTGGTAGCATTAACTTTGTTGTTGCGGGTCACTTATTTGTATTACCTATTAATACTAAAGAATGGGGCAAGTTATCATTTGAACCATATTTTATGTATAACCAAGATCCAGAACAACGGCTTGAGTTTTTAGGTGATTCTATGAGTCGCCTTGGCACCATTGGTTTGGCATGTGAATACATTGGTAATAGTGCTGAATTTGGCTTTGATTATGCATTCAATCTTGGAGGGCAACAAATAAAGGGTTGGGATAGAAATATTATAGCGCGTATTAATAATAATAGTTTCTTGCAGGAAGTAAACTCTCAAGTGGTTGATCAAAATGGCGATAAAATTCCGTTTATTGAGGGCAGTGAGGCACAAAAAATTATTAACTCATCGGCGCAAAATGCTTCAGAGAATGGCAAGTTGATTGGGGTTGTGGAGACTTCTTTTGGGGATCTTACACCTCCGATTGAACTTTTTAACTCTGCCAACAGATTTAGAAATCCATACTTTAATAAATATCAAGGATGGATGATTGTTGCGGATGGTGGCTACTGGATTCACCCTAAAACGCTTTCTATAGCGGCCACAGCGGGTGTTGCTTCAGGTGATGAAAATCCTAATTTTGAGTTGGTTGATGGGACCTATGACGGCTTTATCGGTTTACAAGAAATATATTCTGGCAAGCGTGTGCGTAGTGCATTTGTATTAGGTGGTGCTGGTCGATTAAAACGACCACTATCTGCGCCAAGCAATCTGCAAGCTCCCTCACGATATTCTCCGGTGATTTCTGGCTTTACTAACTTGGTATTTACAGGAGCTGCGCTAAATTGGAAGCCAACTTTCAGAGGTCGGGATGCTAACCTGAACCCAAACATTATCTTCTATTGGCAAGAAAAGGCCACACATGCCTTTAACTTGATAACTAAAAAAGATTCTAATCAATTGGCACGCACCTTTTTGGGCGCAGAAATTAACACATTTAGTTCATGCTACATACTCAAAGATCTACGGGCATTCTTTATATGGTCTGTATTTATTCCCGGTGGCCATTATGCCGATATAAGAGGAAAGCCGCTTAATAGTAGACAACAAAAGGCGCTTGACCGTTTAAATAGAACGGGTGTTCCTGGCCCAGTGCCAAATATAGGTGATGATACTGCCTTTACCTTTAATATTGGTATGGAGTATATCTTCTAGTCTCACACGTCTGCAAAATTAAGCCCATATTAAGTATACAAAGGTGGCCCTGAGGTATTTTAGGGCCACCTTTTGTTTTAAGCAGATAGTATTGCTATTCTAGAGACTAGTAAGATACCCTTAAAACTAGGGAATTTGTTGTTACAGGGGGAATTAGGGATGAATTATAAAACTATACTAGCAACTATAGCCACTATGATGGCTAGTGCCATAACGCCTACAATCTTTGCAGCGAGTGCACCAACCTGGAATAAGCTTATTAAGGCGATTCAGGATGGCGACTTGAGCACTGTTCAGGCTTTAATGCCGGTAAGAGGACCACGCGCAATTCAACCGAATGAGGCTACACATGCAGGAAAAACTCCGCTAAAAATGGCCCAGTATGAATATGCTCAGGCTAGGGGTGTTAAAAAGGCAAAAATTCAAAAGGTTCTTATTTATATTAATAACCTTGCAAAAAGCCCAGTGGCGCCTAAATCAATAGTACCTACAAGAGCAGCACTTAAGCCAGTGGTACTTAAAAAACCAGTAGCGGCTAAACAAGTTGCACCTAAGATAGCCATGCTTAAAAAACCGCTGCAAGCAAAACCTATACAATTAAAACCTATACAGCTCAAACCTGTAAGGGTTCAGCCAAAGCCAGCCCAACGCTTGCCAATAGGGGTAAAAAAGCCGACTATTGTGCCAAGAAAGACCATAGTAACACCGGTAAAACTAATTCCTGCTGCCAATAATAAACCGGTATGGGATCGCCTTATTAAGGCAATTGAAAGAGACGATGTAACGGCAGTTGCAGCAATTGTTCCTGCGCATATTGCACCATCTGAAAGAACAAAGATACATGGTAGAACACCAATCCAAATGGCCCATTATGGAAATGCGCGTAAGGTAATAGCTTATTTGCAAGGGCTTCAGGCTGGTGCCCCAGCGCGCGGCCAGATGCAGCCTGCAGTAGCAACCGGTAATGTACTTTATTTTTATGACAAAGCTAAGCCTTACTATGAGCTAACCAATTTTTGGTATGATCCTACAAAACCCCGCAATTTATTTAAGCTTAAGGGAATGAATTGGCCCACATCTGAGCATTACTTTCAAGCACAGAAATTTTCTAATAACCCTGGTATTGTGCAAGCTATAATCAAGGCGCCATCAGCCCGTGATGCATTTGATGTTGCCCAACAAAACAATGCAGCCGTTGACCCATCATGGCATAAAGGTAATCCTCCGCGTAAAGAACAGGTTATGTATGAGGCCTTGCAAGCGAAATTTACACAAAACCCGGCTCTGCGAGCATTACTCTTGAGTACCGGAAATGCCCAGCTTGTAGAGGCGTCGCCGGTGGATGCCTATTGGGGAACTGGGCCGATTATTAATGGTAAGTGGCAGGGAAAAAACCGACTTGGCATACTATTAATGCGTTTGCGTACTGAAATGCACTTGGGCAAAATCTAAACTCAATAATTTGTCATACTATATTTTTTAAAAGAGGTCATGATAATCATGGCCTCTTTTTGTTATCAAATCCTTTTTGTGTTAAACTAGCCTGTATGTAACGCATATACCATCTTCTTTTTTCCTTTAAGGAACCTATATAATGCAGTTTTTTGAACGTACTGTGGCCTGTGGACTGGTTAAATCAGAACATTTAAATGCTACCATACAGCTTGCTGGGTGGGTTAATAAACGTCGGGATCATGGCGGCTTAATCTTTATTGATTTGCGAGATCGCACGGGTCTTATGCAATTAGTTTTTAATCCCGCATTTTCAAAGCAAGCTCATGAGCTTGCCCACCAGTTACGTTCTGAATATGTTATCGCTGTTTCCGGGGTTATTGTTAACCGTGCGCCAGCCACCATCAATCCAACCTTGGCAACCGGCGCTCTTGAAATGCAGGTTCAGCAGTTGCACATTCTTAATAAAGCAAAAACTTTGCCATTCACACTCGAAGAAGCAGCTACCGTTGATGAAGAGTTACGACTTAAATATCGCTACCTTGATTTGCGTCGACCTGAAATGCATGCAAAGTTAGCATTGCGGCATAAAGTTGTTTTTGCTATGCGCGAATTTTTGCAAGCCGAGGGTTTTTATGAGATTGAAACACCAATTCTGACTAAAAATACGCCTGAGGGAGCGCGAGAGTTTATTGTTCCTTCACGTATCTATGAACGGCAATTTTATGCTATGCCACAATCGCCTCAATTATACAAACAATTGTTAATGGCAGGTGGCATGGAGAGATACTTCCAGATTGCTCGTTGCTTTAGAGACGAGGATTCACGCGCTGATCGTCAGCCAGAATTTACCCAGCTTGATATAGAGATGTCATTTATTAAAGAAGAAGACATTCAATCTATGATGGAGCGCCTTATTGCTTTTGTGTGGAAAAAGGCACTTGATATTGACATAAAAACGCCATTTCCGCGCATGACTTACGACAAAGCATTTTCATTATATGGATCAGACAAGCCAGACTTGCGCTTTGCGCTTCCTATTAATGATATTACCCCTGCTTTTGCCGATACACAATTAAGCTTTATGCGTAGTGTAATCGATAAGGGTGGTAAAGTAGGAGCTGTGCATGTCGATCAGCATATTTTTACGCGCTCAGAGTTGGATTCATGGGTTGAGAAGGCACAGCAATTTGGAGCAAAAGGTCTGCTATGGATGCGCTTTAAGGATGGGGCAATCGAGTCGCCCGTTTCTAAGTTTTTAGCTCCAGATTTTATACAAACAATTCAACGAATCATTCCTGATTTTACCGAGGGTAGCACTCTATTTATTATAGCGGGTCCTTACAAGGAGGCTTGGACTCTTCTTGGGCGCTTGCGGCAAGAAGTTGCTGCTGCATTACAAAGAATTCCCCAAGGGCAGTTTAACTTTTCATGGGTAGTTGATTTTCCACTCTTTGAATATGATGAGCAAACCAAGCAATGGAATTCAGTGCATCATCCATTCACTTCGCCACAAGATGGCTGGGAGCATCAAGATTGTGCCGATATGAAGGCGCGCACCTATGACATGATTCTTAATGGTATTGAGCTTGGTGGTGGGTCCATCCGTATTTATAAGTCAGATGTGCAGGATAAAGTATTTGATCTTCTTGGATTGAGCAAAGAGAAAGCACAAAAAAAGTTTGGATTCTTGCTTGAAGCACAAGATCTTGGGTTTCCTCCTCATGGTGGAATAGCCCTTGGAGTAGATCGCATGCTTATGCTTATGACCAATTCAACCTCTATACGTGAAGTTATCGCGTTTCCTAAAACACAACGCTTTTATGATCCATTAATGGACTCGCCAACAGATGTGGAAGAAATTCAGTTGCGCGATTATGGATTACGATTTTTGCCTGCTAAGAAGTAACAGCTGCTAGATTTTTAAGCTTTTCATTTTATTTCATACACATTTAGTATAAGGTAATTTTATAGTTCCTAAAAAAGCGCATAGTGTATGTAAAAAAGGATGCTTATGAAGATTGCAAAAATTATTGCTCGAGAAATTTTTGATTCTCGAGGGTTTCCTACTGTTGAATGTGATCTTATCTTAGATAATGGCTTATATGTATGTGCATCAGTACCATCTGGCATTTCCAGGAGTGCATTTGAAGCTTGTGAACTCCGCGATGGCGGCAAGCGTTTAATGGGTCAAGGAGTAATGCGCGCTATTGAGAGCATAGATAATAAAATTGCTCCTTTATTGATAGGGCATGAGCCAGACTTGATCGGGATGGATTTGAAGATGATTGAGCTTGATGGCACTGAAAATAAATCACATTTGGGTGCCAATGCGATGTTAGCGGTAAGCATAGCCGTTAGCAGAGCACAAGCCATAGTCAATAGCATGGAGCTTTATGAGCTGTTTGCAAATTTGTGTGACTTGGAATCAGTAGCATTGCCATTTCCCATGTTTAATATGATTAGCGGCGGCATGCATGCAGATACAGGGTTGGCTATTCAAGAATTTATGGTGATGCCAATTGGGGCGCAAAGCTTTAGAGAGTCGATGGAGTTGGCAATCGTGATTTCCTACACCATTCGAGAACTGCTTAAAAAGCGCGGAAAATCAACGGCAACCAGCCCAGAGGGAGCCTATGCAGCTCACTTTAAGAATGAGCAAGAAGCACTTGATCTGCTCATGGAAGCAGTGACAAATACTGGAGTTGAAACACAAGCTGAGGTTGTTTTTGCACTTGATGCGGCAGCATCACATTTTTATGATCCTGCAACAGGATATTACCAGTGGAAGGATAAGCGATTGACCTCTGATCAGATGATTGATATGTATGTAGATTTGGCAGAAAAATATCCAATCTACTCTCTAGAAGATGGACTTGCTGAAACTGATACTGATGGGTGGAAAAAGCTTATGGCACGACTTGGTGACAACCTTCAAATAGTAGGCGATGATCTCTTTGCTACCAACCCTAACCGGATTGTCTATGGATTAGAAGAAAATTTAGCTAATGCGGCAATTATTAAACCTAATCAGATTGGTACCGTTACTGAAACACTACAATCAATCAAACTATGCAAGAATAATAATATGAACATTATTGTCTCGCATAGGTCGGCCGAAACAAATGATGCCTTTATAGTAGATCTGGCTGTTGGCACAAGCGCGGGACAAATTAAAGCTGGTGGTTGCAATCATGGTGAACGGCTGGCAAAATACAACCAGCTGCTGACTATCGAAGATGAGCTCATGAGTTCCATGTTTGGTGTTTAACTGCTCGGATGCGGATACGCAGATCAGGGCCTATTACTTAGCGGCAGCGATAATTTGATTGCGACGTCTAGTGCCTTTTTGCAGTGTTTGCCGTTCTGCAGCTTCTTCTACCTTCTGTTCTTGCTCAGGGGTAAGTAGTACTAACGATGGATCTCGCTTTAATTCATCTTTAGATATGAATTCATTAACTTCATCATTAATATCCACATTTGTTCTAAAGAAGAAGCGTGTTATTGGATCACGCAAGGTATCAAAGAGTTGCGCTTCATTGATATATTTCTCATTCAATTTTATATAATCTTTCGTGTAATTATTGATACCGCCACGCAGTTGCGGTTCTATAATAGTAGGACATATAAATACAGTAAGATTTGTTTTTACAATTTCAGTTCTACGCTTTTTAAAAAGCCATCCCAAGATTGGAATTTGTCCTATCCACGGCGTTTCGCTCATAGTATCGGCCAAATCATCTCTAATTAATCCACCCAACGCTAAAATATCGCCACTTTGTACGTATGCATTAGTAATGATTTGTCGCGTAATACGAGTATTGCTGCCAGCTACAAATTCAGTGATATCGATACTTACTTGCAAATTAACATTGTTGGAAGAGCTTATGCGTGGTTTAATGCTTACTTTAAGGTTAGCTGGTACCGTGTCTTGTTTAATAGTAGGTGCAGCAGCGGTTGCTGTGGTCTCACCAGGCAAGAGCCTTTGTTCACCAATGGTAACAGAGCCAAGCTGATTATTGGTTATAATCAGATGTGGGTGAGAAATAATTTTAGTGCTGCTCAACAGTTGTAATAGCTGTGCAACTCCCCAAGATTTGCCGGTTGTAGGATCGCTAATCTGGATTAAGTTTGATGAGTTGAGTGTTGCCAAGCTTGCTATACTCACAGGAGGCCCCGATGCTTGCGGTATTACATTACCAAGCAAATCAGAGGCTATAGTTGTCGGATTTGAGAAAGAATCGGGGATTACAGGAGCAATCTGTGCAGACTGCGCGTTAACTTCACCGGGCATTGGAAGCGCCATAGGATTGCGTACTTGGGCGCCAAGTTGATTTATATCATCAATAGTCAAGTCTGCAATAAGCACCTCAATAATGACTTGGGATTGTGGTTTATCAAGTTGCTCTATAATACGTTTTATATGTTTCCAGTCATCATTTTTAGCAGCGATTATAAGTTTATTGCTACCAAATAGACTTGCCGATGCTCCCGTTACCACTGGAACATCAGCTTTAATAATGACACCCTCAAAATAACGCTCAACACCAGTTTTTGCGGCACCAGCTGAAGATTGTCCTGTTCCTCCGGGTAGTTCAGACTTAACAATATTGGTCAACACCGTTGCAAATGTAGCCGCATCAAGATATAAAAGTTGGTAGACGTGTAAAATAGAGTTGCCTGATTCCATTTCTACATCAATATATTTATAAATAAATTCTTTAACCCGGCTTACTGCTTGAGGTTTTCCAAAAATAATTAATTTATTACTGCGGGGTTCAGGAATAAGTTTCACTTGATCTGAAAAATAGGATGAACCATCACTTTTTTTACCTTGAGCGCGATATTTTGCTGCATCAGGACCGGTGGTTTTAAGAATATCCTTATTGAATAGATCGGCTACAAATTGAGCTGGGGTATAACGAAGCCAGACTATATCAAGTTTTTCTTGGAAAGTTGTTTCATCAAGTGATGCTACAATTTCCATGACAGATTTAATATTATTCGCTTTATCGGTTACGAGCACCGCATTGACTTTAGGGTCAAATTGATAGCTAGCAGTATCGGGTAATAATTCCTTGAGTATTCCTGATAATTCATTATTAGCAGGATTTGGATCATTTGATACTTTTATATTAGTTAGGTAGTAAAGATACCGGATACGTTGATCAAAGTCTGGCAGGTCTTTCGGTTCCATACCAACATAGAGTGGTATGACTTCTTTACTAACAGCAGGGCTGGTCTTGACTATGTTATACATAGACCCTTTTGGGATAAGACTATAGCCAGCTACATCTAAGATGGTATAAAGCATTTCCCATGCTTCATCAAGGCTAATTTGATAGTCCATGTGGAAGGTAATCTTTGAGGTGATAGCGTTTGCTCCCATAGGCATTTCAACGTTAACGCCCTTTTGGCTTGCTAGGTCATTGATTACATCAACAAGCTCTTCATCATCATAATGAAAAGTTATAAGATGCTCATCATTATTTTTTTTTGATTTTTTTGTTGTGTATTGTTTGCTATAGAGTTCATCAATAGGTGGTTGCGTTTTATTCTCTGGAGCGCCTAAAAGAAACCCATAACACAGGAGTATTGGCGGCAGATATAGTATATTTTTTTTCATTGCAACATCACTCCGCTATTTAGGTTATCACTGATTTGGGTTCGAGTGTTGCGATAGTTAAGGTGACATCTATCGCTTTTCTCGTCTGTTTTGACTTAGTGATTTCAAGTTCTTTTGTATAAATTCTTTTGTTGCTATCTAATGTATACAGTAATTCGCACAATTGCTTCATGTTCATATCAGTGAGTTTTGCTTTAAAAATAATCTCTGTGTACTTATTATGGTCAATACGAGAATACTCATCGGCTGTAGTTTTTTTATCGGTAAGTCCTAATGTTGCCAATACACTGCCAAAATAGCCACCAATCTTAAAATCAGGATTTTTTGCAAGAAGCGCATCCACCTCAGTGCGATGTTTTTTTATGTTTTCATATTGAGACAATAAGCGCTTTGCTCGTTCACGCTGTTCATTAATAGTTTCAATGCGATCTTGTATGGCATGTATACTGCTATAATAGCGCCATATGATACCTGATGCCAACAAAAGTAGGATCGCTAGACTAGAAGCTAAATATATATAAAATTGTCGACTGTCTAGGTTGTCAATGAAACGAAATATTTTTTCTATGACTTCCATCTATGTTCCTATACTAAGTTTAAGCTATTCGTATTTTCATAGTAAAATCTGGTGTATTTTGGCCCTCGATATGCCTGAACAATTTTGATTTAGGCTCTCGTAAGGCTTTTTCAAGTTCTATTAAAGCATCATGATTTTTTACGTGGGCAGTCATCGTGATACTATTTTCAGTAATCAGGAGACGATCAATACTAAATCCGAGCGCTTCTTTATCGATGCGACTTGTCAGCTCAAGAAGATAGTGTAAAAATGAAACTCGCGCAGGATTGGCAAAAGCAAACCACAACTTTTGCTCTCGTTGAACTTCTGCATTGGCTTGTTGCACAACCGTCTCTAAATCTTCTTCGTCGCGTGGAATACCCTTAAATTCCTCTTTCAGGTGTGTGATAACTTCTTGCTCGGCTTGATATGCTGCATTATTGAGTGCACGTAGCTGCAAGAACGAGTGCAAAAAGAGCGTCAGAAAAATAGCCACAAACAGAATACCAGCAGTGAGTAGTTGCTTGTTTAATAATGAGCGGTCAGTGGTGATGCTGAATTCTTTTCTGCGCAGTGTAAAGTCAGTGGTAATTGGTGTTGGTAGTGCTGTGCAAAAACTAATAACATTGGTAGGAGGGATACCGTTTTTTGTAGAAAATGAAAGAGATGGACTTTGTAAAATTTTATGTATCTGAAAAAGCTCACACGGTATACCAAGTTGCTGTGCAACAAAAGGCGCTAAGCCTTTTATCTGGGCTCCGCCACCCAATAATAAAATTGTAGTAACGCGTTCCGATTTATATTGTGTCTGCGTAATAAATGAATTGAGTGTAAAAGAAATATCTTGCCAGAAATCTTGCGTAGTCGATGTCATTGCTTGCATATACGAAGGTGAAGCTCCTTTTTCAAGACCGAAACGAATAATACTTTCTAAGGCTTCATGAACCTGGATATTTAATGCCTGACTAACTGCCTTTGCTTGCGTTAACACACCTTTTGAAAGAGAACGAATAAGTTTTAATCGTCCATTGTATATATAGGCGATGTTAGTAGTTTGTGCTCCCAAATCGATAAGGACTGTTCCTCCCGGTGCATCTGCATAAGCGGGAATGAGGTTATATACTCCATACAATGCAAAAAGATCAATGAGAATGAGATCGGGATTGGCCCCAGCTTGCGCAAATAAATCAATATGTTGAATAATGTGCTGTTTTTGTACAGCAGCAACTAAAACTTCAGAACTTTTATCTTCAGTGTTCTGCTGTGTGACGATAAAGTCTATGACTGAATCATGAATTGAAAATGGCAATAATGGTTCAACTTCAAATTCAATAATCATACGAATTTTAGCATGATCAAGAAATGGCAACTTTAATTCTTTAAAGATGGCCAATGAACTTGACAGACTGGTATGTAGAGCATCATAAGGGTCGACTTGTGCAAGTATTATTTTTAGTGCGGCCACCACACGCTCATCATAATTGTTTGTAGTTCCGGCTTCTAAAGGAATGGCTATACTTTTTTCAATAGTTATAGTCTTTCCCTTTAAAAAAAGTTGCGTCGCACTTACATGTGTTTTGCCAATATCAAAGCCGATGATACGCTTTGCAAAAATATAATGATTACCAATTTTTTCTGGTATAAATATATTTCTTATCATGCGACTGACCCTTCGCTTGTAGGGGTACCTAAAAAGTCGGTGAGAGACTGTTTGCCCCTTGCTCGCGCAATTTTTTTATTGTCAGGTTGCTGCTGTGGCCTTTGCGCAGTTGATGATGGACTTTGTATTGGCGCTGGTTGTACTGGTTGAACGGGTTGCGCTGGAGCTTGTGGCGTTATCACTGGATTTGTTCGGGCTAGGGTCGTCGTTGTTGGTTGAGCGTTATTTTTTTGTTTTTTAGCTTTTCGTTTTGCTTTCTTGCTTTTAGCTGCATCTTCAGGCGCAGTGTGACGTTCAAAAATATAATCCTCGACAAGTTGTTCAGTTGTTTGAGGGCGTTCAGCAAAGAATGCTCGATGTATTGGATCTCGTCGCGCAACAACGTCTTTCATTTCATCCATTGTTCCATAATAATCTCTGATGCGTTCTTGGGTCATATCGGTAAACCGTTGTGGTGTTTCTGGTGGTAATATTTGACTTGAGATTAAAATAAGTAGATTTTCCTTTACCTGTGATTTTGAGTGGTCTTTAAAGAACCAGCCTAAAATTGGAATATTAGCCAGCAAGGGAGTTTTTGTGATTGTGTTGTTGATTGTGTTTTTAATTAATCCACCAAGTGCAAGAACTTCTTTATCGGCAACAATCGTACGCGTTGTTACATTTTTCTTGGTCATTGTTGCATCACTTTGATTAACAATGTCGGTAAAATCGTTGATCGTAATATCCAGATCTAGAACAATCATACCATCGGAGTTAATTTGCGGTGTTACTTTAACCGTAAGAGCTGCTATAAGGTCACTTAACGAGTTTGTCGGCACGGCGCCTGTGATTACTTGGTTAGTAACAACACGACGGTTTTCACCAACCGAAACGGTTGCCGTTTGTTTATTAGTAGCTACTAAGAAAGGATTTGAAACTACTTGAGCATTAGTTATAGTGTCTAAGGCATTAAATATACCCCATACCCCATTAGAATCACTGCCAAATGTTACCACTGTGTTACCCGTGCCAATAGTTGTAGAAGGCTCAGTAATAAGCGTTAAGAGGTTTCCCAGGAGACGTTGAACACCCACTCCCAGTGGGTTGACGATGATATTGTTAATATTAGATGTTTGGAATTTAACATTAGGGCCAAATAATCCTGTTGATATTCCGCCATTCTTACTACGTAATTGAGTACCAAGCTCTTTACCAGATGAAAGGTCAATAGTAAGAATTAAAATTTCAATAGCTACTTGCGGTTGAGGTTCATCAAGTTTTGCTAAAATCTCCTTGGCCTGCAAATAATCTTCCTCATCCCCTTTGATAATCAACTTATTGGTTGAGGGTTCTGCGATAAAGGTCAATGATTTTATATATTTATCGCCATCACGCACACCACCAGTTTTACCAGCAACAGTATTTTTACCAAATTGCACTGTTTCATTCATAATGGCAGCAACTGTTTGTGCATCGGCGTATTTAAGCGGATATACGCGCAAAGGAGAGAGCATCTCCTCACCCAATTCAACATCAACGTATCTTAAAATAAACTCTTCTATCTTCTTAATAGAATCTTGTTGCCCGAGTAAGATGAGAGCATTGGTGCGTGGTTCTGCAATAATGTGGGTGTCGTCTGGAAAATAGACGGATGTTGTTGCTTTTCTACCAGGGAAAAGACGTGCGGTAATACCAGTTTCTTCTGCAGACACAAGACTGGTGTAGAGCTTTTGAACATCTTCGGCATTAGCCCGTTTAAGTTTAAGCACTGACATTGATTGCGGCATGGTTGCCTGATCAAGCTCTGTGACAATTGTCATAAGGCTTTTAATATTAATTGCTTTATCAGTTATGACAAACGCATTGTGATCTTTTAACTCTAATAATGCCGATGCGCTACTACGTAAGGCATTGACGATTGTTTTGATAGTATCAAGCGAACTATTCTCAACAAAATAGAGGTAGCGTATCAGCTGGTCTGTATCGGGCAACATATTGGGACGAATCCCTATGTACGTTGGAATAGGAGCTTTTTGTGCATTGGCTGTTTGCATAATGCGCAGAACAGACGGTTCAGCTTCTGGCACAATAGCCATCCCAATAACATCCAAGAATGTTAGAAATAGATCCCAAGCTTGTGGTTTGGTCAGTGGTTTGTTTGTTTTAAACGTAATCTTATTTCCCTTGAGAGATTTACCGTTTTTAGGAAGTGGGCTGATAGCATCATCTGTGATAAAGGTAACATCAAAAAGCTCTGACATTTGGGTTAGAAGATTTTGCAAATCTGCATCTTCGAATTGAAATTCAATTTTTGCTTCCTCAGCAGCAGCTTTTTCGGGTGTCATTACAGGCATCGTGGGTTGTGCCGTGTTTAATGATGTTCTCATGGGTGACACGATAATCGGCGCGGCAGGCATGGGCTTACTACCGGGTGCAGGTTTGTTTGGAGCATATTCTTTTGATTCTGAGCTAACAGGCAAGGGTTCACTAATAGCCGCTAAAGATTCTATTTCTGCCCCAAGGTCGATTCCCAGAGCATTATCCAGGTCCAAGTCTTTCTTATCTATATGCAAAGAATCATCTAGCTGCTGCGGTGTCATCTCAATCGGCGCTGGCTGTGTAGGGGTAAAAAGAGACTCATGTGCATAGATAGTGTATACCAATGCAAGGATCGCAAGTATAGAAAAATAACGATACATCCTGTGCTTTTTCATACTATTGCTCAGCAAGTTTAGCTGTTATATTATTACGTGGTGATCGACCATTTTTTAACATATTCTGTCTCTCTTTTTCTCGGATCTCTTGTAGTGTAGGAGCAAATTTATGTCTTTCTTGCAAGAGATTTAATTGTTCTTGTTGCGCTTGCTTAGATAATACTTTTTCTTCGTGTATGCCTTGACTTGGTGGTGTAGATGATTTCGGCACTTTAAACTCATCAAGAGTATAGGTTATAGTTAATGTAGTATTGTTTCTTAATAATTGTACAATAATGCTCTCTTTTGTCTTCATATCTATAATAGTTTTATAAATCTTAAAGCGATTTTGTGAATCTGTTGCAGGTAAAGAATTAATCGTTAATATAATATCCCCAGGTTTGAGTCCTAAGGCATAACCCAGTGATTCTGGTTCTAGCGCTCCTATTCTGCAGCCTACGCTTGCGCCATGTTGATAGACTGTTGTTAAATCAAGAAGATCTATAAATTGAGCTAAACTCTTAATGCGTCGACTAAATTCTTTTCTGCTGACAAGATATTCATATTCTGATAATTCTTGAACCACATCTTTATATGTATTGGTAACAGCATATAGAGGATCCATTTGTGCATCTTTTGGTCGCAAATAAAGGACTTCTTGCTGCCCATTTGAACGCAAGAAAATCACCTTTTTGCCAAATATTTTAATCAGTTGCGCATCTTCAATAGTATCACCAATTTTATATATTTCCTCTTTGTTGGTTCTGGCGTCCATTATAATAGCTCTATTTTTTGTATCATCATTCAATACTACAATAATACCCTTCAATTGGATTTTGAGTGGCTCAAGAAATTGCGGGACAGGTTCGACGGGAACAGCAACTTGTCGTGGGGCAGGTGCTGGAGGTAAAGGAATAATATAATCAGGTAATTCTGGCTGAACAAATTCTTTTTCATAGGTGCCAAAAAGATCGTGCTCATAAATTTTACTTATAGTGATCTCAGAGGCTTTTTTTTGTATCGGAGCATTATAACTCGGGGTAATATCTTCCCACTCAGGCAGAGGTTCGCGTGCAAAAAGTGCAAAACAGATTGCAATTATAAGCAAAAGAAAAAGGGCGCTATTTAAAATCCATAAAGGATGTCTCATTTAAAAGTTCCTTTTAAAAATTTTTGCTTATTCGCATGCCATTATTATTGTGATTATCATTATATATGTTGTATTAGTATATAACGCTAGTACTAGTATATACCAATTTTTGATGCAGGTATAACCATATATAAGCACGTTTATTCTAGTATACAATGTATCTTCAAACGATACCTTTGATATCTTAATCTTGTCAAGTTTAATTTTTTGACTATACGGGAATGAAAAACGCGACTGATAGAGACTTTCATTCAAATAAATTTGTTATCATGGTGTGGGGAGTGTGGTAAGAATTTTTTGTATAATATGATCCGCGCTTATTGCATCAGCTTCCGCTTCGTACGTAAGTAATATACGGTGACGCAATACGGGAGAGCACACAACTTTAACATCATCAGGGGTAACAAAGTGCCGTTTTTTCAAAAAAGCCTGCGCCTTTGCCGCATGATAAAGGGCTAGCGTTGCTCGCGGCGAAACGCCATATTTTATGTACGGCTCCAATTCTGCCAATTTAAAATTTGATGGCATGCGTGTTGCAAAGATAATATTAATGATATAATCCGTTACCTTATCATCAATGTATATTTCTTGCACCAATCGCTGGGCTTGAAAAATATCTTCAGGAGATAACACCTGGTTAATGATAGTAGTATCTAAGATTTTTGAGACGATTAATCGTTCTTCCAACATCGAAGGATATTCCACATTGAGCTTAAACATGAATCGGTCTACTTGCGCCTCAGGCAGGCGATAGGTTCCCTCTTGTTCGATAGGGTTTTGCGTTGCAAAAACTAAAAATGGCCGTGGCAATTTATAGGTATCTGAGCCAATAGTAACTTGTTGTTCTTGCATAGCTTCCAAAAGGGCCGCTTGAACCTTTGCTGGAGCCCGGTTTATCTCATCAGCCAGAATGAGATTAGCAAAAATAGGCCCCTTTTTGGTCTCAAACTCTTGGGTTTTTGGATTAAAAATTAGAGTGCCTATCAAATCAGCAGGTAATAAGTCGGGAGTAAATTGAATGCGATTAAACTGCAGGCCTAGAGCTTTTGTGATGGCTTTAATAATAGTAGTTTTTGCTACACCAGGAACACCTTCTAATAGAATGTGGCCATTGCATAATGTGGCTATAGAGATAAAGTGGACAATGTCTTTTTGTCCAACAATAACCTTACTGATTTCTTGTGCTAATCCCGCAAAGCGATTGCTTTCATCTTTAATTTTTTCTACGGCAATATTATTGCTGAGTACAGTCTCTAACATACGAAATACCTTTCTTTTGTTGCTATTGCAACTAAAGTAATCACGATATACTATTTTTTTGTGTACGTGAGATTAGTAAAAAGTAAAATTAATTGTAACAATTTGTTCTAATCTTACAATATATAGATATGGGTAATGTATTATATCAATAAGGATAAGCAATGATTCTTTCGGGTAAAGAAATATTTAGGCAGCTTAATAAGAATATTATTATTGAGCCTTTTAATCAAAAACAGTTGGGGCCCAATAGTTATAACTTACGCTTGCATCATGAGTTATTAACCTACGATGAGCAGGTTCTAGATATGAAAAAGGATCATAAAATCACAAAAATTAATATTCCTGAAACAGGCATTGTGCTCGAGCCAGGCAAACTCTACTTAGGCCGTACCGTAGAATATACAGCAACCGATAATTATGTTCCCATGCTCGAAGGTCGCTCATCAATTGGCCGCTTAGGTCTTTTTGTGCGTATTACAGCAGGATTTGGCGATGTTGGGTTTAAAGGATTTTGGACCTTGGAAATTATGTGCGCACAGCCAATCCGTATCTACCCTGGTGTAGAAATATGTCAAATATTTTATCACACGATTGAGGGTGATTTTGAACGTTATCAAAGTAATAAGTATCAAAATAATCGTGGCATACAACCAAGCATGCTGTATAAAGAGTTTTAGCGTATATACCCCTGATCGGTTAACTCTTTTTATCCATTCTAATGGGGCCTTGTGTGAGTCCTCTAATGAATTGGTATATATAAGGATTGTCTGATTCCCACACAGAGGAACAATCACCAAAATATTTGATAACGCCCTCGTTGAGTAGCGCAACTTTGTCGGCAAATTTAAAAATTTCTACGTCATGCGAGATAATAATAGAGGTTATATTAAGTTTGTGCTGCATATCATACATCAATTGATGGATCACATTCGATGTGATAGGATCTAATCCCGTTGTTGGCTCATCATACAGGATTATTTTGGGATTAGTCACGAGCGTGCGGGCCAAGCCAACCCGTTTTCTCATACCACCAGAAAGTTCAGAGGGATATTTATAGAGTGTGTCTTCTTCTAAGTTAACGAGCTTTAACTTCTCTTTTACGATGGGCAACACTATGTCTGTTGGGTGGCCTTGTTCCAGTAACGTTATGCCAATGTTTTCAAACACATTTAATGAATCAAGCAGTGCAGCAAATTGGAACACATAGCCAAACTTTTTGAATTCTTCCAAGAGTTCTTTTTCGGAAAGGCTTGTCAAATTAACGCCATCAACAAGAATTTCTCCTTCATCGGGCTTTAATAATCCAATGATTTGTTTAAGCAGAACAGATTTTCCTTCACCCGAACGACCAATAATAACGGTCATTTTGTTGTCGGGAATATCAAGATTAACCCCTTTGGTTATCCATTTCTCACCGAATTTTTTTTTAACATTGATCAATGAAATCATACGAGTTTTTTTGTTTTAAGGGGTTGGGTTTATAATTGTTCTAATAGCTTGGTTAAAAAATAGTTAGAAATAAGAATTAAAATTGAGCCGGTGACAACGCTTTGTGTGGTTGAAATACCAACTCCGCGGGCGCCACCCCATGTATAAAATCCCTTATAGGTACCCACCCAGGATAATATAAGACCAAAAACACTAGCCTTTATCAGTCCCCCTCTGATATCAGAGAGCTCAACGTATGTTTTAATGCCGCTGATATAGTCTTCTGGGCTTAACCCTAGAACATAGACGCAGATTGCATAGCCGCCTACGATACCACAGATCATTGAAAACAATGTTAGGAAAGGCACAATTATCACTGATGCTACTATGCGAGGCACAATAAGGTATTGGAATGAATCTATGCATAAGGTACGCAATGCATCAATTTGTTCGGTGATGCGCATGGTGCCCAGTTCGGCAGCAATGGCAGATCCTGCGCGCCCTGTGACCATCAATCCGGTCATAACTGGGCCAAGTTCTCGAATCATACCAAGGGCAACAACAGGCCCAATGAACTGTTCGCCCCCAACACGCTGAAATCCAATATAGCTTTGTAGTGCAAATACCATGCCAGAAAAAGAGCCTGTAAGAATAATAATAGCAAGAGAATCTACGCCAATGCGCTCCATTTGAGCAGAGGTTTAGAGAATTTAAGTTTGCGTAGTGCACGCTGTTTTTAATGCGGTGTACAAAAACAGGGTAAATGAGCCTAAGTTTTGGCAGATGCCAATGGTAGTTGCGCCAACATACGTAACAAATTGTGTAACCACTCTCAGACCTTTCTCTCTCGTTTTGCCCCAAGCAACATCACTGCGTCATGACAGTGCCCACATTAGTTACTGAGCTGATTCTTGGGTTGGAGCGGGTTGAGCTGATGGCACAGATTCTTGAGCAGGGGTAGATACTACAGGAGCCATAGGCAATTGTTGTGTGGGGGTTGGTTTTTTACACATAAAGCGTGAAGATTCGTTGCCTCTAGATTTCATAAGAGTCAGACCAAATGAGCCGAGCATAAAAAGTGCTCCCAAAACCCAGGTTGTTTTTTGAAAAACATCTTGACCACCAGAGCCACCAAAAAGCATTTGTGCTCCACCGCCCAGGTTACCAAGACCGGTACTGCCCTTGCCTTGTTGTATCATAATAATAAGAACCAGTAAGATTGCGACCAGTATAAACAATGTGAATAATAGCCCGTATAACATATTTTTTGCTCCGTATAACTCTTAAAGATACGATCTTTTAAACTAATTAAAATAAGGATACTATTTTCTGAAATTTTTGGAAATCAAGACTTGAGCCGCCCAGTAAAAACCCATCAAGATGTTCTAGGGCATGTAATGTTTTTGCCGTGCTGTCGGTAACGCTTCCCCCATATAAAAGCCCACATTCAACAAAGGGGATATGCTCGCGGCATTGATTGCGCAGCCAAAAGAGTATGCTTTGTAGCTGTTCTGGTGATGGAATACTACCAGATCCTATAGACCATACAGGCTCATAGGCGAGCAAGATGGGCAGTGGCGATCTATGAGCGTTTAAGGCGGCGAATACCCCGTCTAATTGTGTTTGCAACACATCTAATGTTTGTTGTTTTTTGTACTGTTCATGGGTTTCGCCAATACAAATAATGGGAGATAAGCATTGCTCAAGTAGGCGAATCACCTTAGTGGCAACGTCACTATCTGTTTCATGATTATAGATGCGTTGCTCACTGTGACCAATAATGCAATATGAGCACCCTACTTGTGCTAATGATTGAGCAGATTCTTGGCCAGTGTAGGGCCCAGCGGTAAAAGTAGAACAGTTTTGGGCGCCAAGAGCAATGGTTGAATCTTTCAATAGTTCAGCGATGGGGTATAAAGCAGTTGTTGAGGGGCAAAGCACGATGGTCGCTTTTTGCCCTAAAAAGATACATGCATCCCGGCATGCAGATGCATACTGCAAGGCTTGTGTAAACGGTAATTGCATTTTCCAGTTGGCTACGATAATTGGTTTTTTTATCATACATCTATCCTTTTTTTAAGTGGTCACCATATACTATATAGATAACTATGGAAAAATTAATCGAGGATTGCGCAATGGTGTCATTAATGCATTTAAAGAAAATTTTGGCAGTAGCGGTATTTGCGCTGTATGGGATAAGTTTGGCAATGCAAGATAGCAAAGAGCAAAAGAGAACTACCACAAGAATTAAGCTTGATGATGCAACAAAAAACAGCATTGCTCACATGATGCTATCCCCTGCCAAACTTGCTCAGATAATGGTGTATGACCCAACAAAAGGCGCCTTTGTAGTTGCAAGTACGTGCATGACGGGTAAAAAGCGATTTGAAACGCAAGCCAAGGCAGAGAAAGCAGGTTTTTATTTTTCACCTGATAACAAATTTAAAAAATATGAAATCGCTGCTGTACACAGAAAAGATGGTGGTTATGTATTAGGTCTCTATCTAGGACATAAGGTTGTTGGTTATTGTGGCGATGAAGTCGTTCCAGATATGCATGTGTTTCAGGTAGCAGGTAATGCCGCTAAAACTGCTACACGAGATGTCATTGGTAAGTATAAACAACAACAGCTTGAGATACCTGCGCAACCGCACAAAAAATTAAAAGAAAAAAGAGATAGCAAAAAGCATTCGCACCATAGCACTACATACCAACAGCAGTAGCTCATCAAAGCATTAAGAAATATTTTATCATTGTATGCTGATAGAGCCTTCTTTGTTAACCCCAAACCCAACCTTTTTGGTTTCTGGATGTTTAAGTAGATATTGCGATAAAGGCACTATAATATGGTTTTGAATAGCGCGTTTGAGGGGGCGGGCGCCAAATTCTTTGCTATATCCTAATTCAGCAATCTTAGCTACAACATCATCATGGATCTCTAAAGCAATATTTCTGTCTTGTAATCGTTGCTTGAGTTCATCTAGTTGAATGGTTGCTATACGCTTTACATCTGCTTGTTCAAGACGCCTGAAAAAGACTATAGCATCGATGCGATTTAAAAATTCGGGACGGAATGTTTTATGGAGTAATGCTTCTACAGCTTCTTTAACAGCGGGCGTTATAGAAGCGGCTGCAAGTAAGATTTCTGATCCAATATTAGATGTCATAATGATAATGCAATTTTTAAAGGAGACTGTACGCCCTTGTCCATCAGTTAAATGGCCTTCATCAAGGATTTGTAAGAACAGATTAAAAACATCAGGATGAGCTTTTTCTATCTCATCAAACAAAACAATGCTATAAGGGTTTCTGCGAACTTGTTCAGTCAACTGTCCGCCTTCTTCATAGCCAACATAACCAGGAGGAGCGCCAATAAGTCGTGCCACTGAATGTTTTTCCATGTATTCAGACATATCAATTCGAATCATCTTTTTAGGATCATTAAATAAAAAATCAGCCAAGGTTTTGGTGACTTCTGTTTTACCTACCCCTGTTGGTCCTAAAAATAAAAATGATCCTATTGGCCTATCGGGATTTGTTAGTCCTGCACGGTGTGTTTGGATCGCATGTGTGATGGTTGCTACTGCTTGGTCTTGACCAATAACATGTTTCTTGAGCTCATCTTCCATGGTTAGATATTTTTGTTGTTCGCTTACTTGTAGCTTTTCGACTGGAATTTTGGTCCAACGAGCAAGTACATGAGCGATATCGTGTTCATCAACGGATTGTTTAACAAGGCCTGTTGATACTTTGTGCAACATTGCTTGTTCTGATGCAAGTTGTTTTTCCAAATTAACGATTGTGCCATATTTTATTTCGGATGCTTTGGCGTAATTGCCTTCACGCTCTGCCGCTTGGAATCTATGCTGGGCAATTTCAATTTCTTCTTTGAGTTTATTAATTTTTTCGATAGGAGCTTTTTCTGCTTTCCATTGTTTAAGGAGTTTTTGATGCTCTTGTTTAAGATTGGTCAACTCTTTATCTAGTTGGGCAAGTCGAGTTTTCGAGGTCCCATCCTTTTCTTTTTCAAGAGCAACCTTTTCGATTTCAAGCTGCCGTATATTACGTTCTAGTTTGTCAACAGCTTCTGGTTGTGATTCGAGCGACATTTTTACTTTTGCAGCAGCTTCATCAATAAGATCTATGGCTTTATCAGGCAAAAAACGATCAGGTATATATTTGGCAGAGAGCAATACGGCATCAACCAACGCTTGATCTTTAATATCAATGCCATGATGCAACTCATAGCGTTCTTTTAAGCCGCGCAGAATAGAGATAGCATCTGGGATTGATGGCTCTTCAACCAGAACTGGTTGAAACCGTCGTTCAAGTGCTGCATCTTTTTCTATGTACTGTTTATATTCCTTGAGTGTTGTGGCGCCTATGCAATGCAACACGCCACGAGCTAATGCCGGTTTAAGGAGGTTGGAGGCATCCATGCCACCACCCTGTGACCCAGCGCCAACGAGCATGTGCAGCTCATCAATGAATAAAATAATATTCGTTTTGCTCTCTTCTATTTCTTTAAGCAAACCTTTAAGGCGCTCTTCGAATTCTCCTTGATACTTGGCGCCAGCAATCAACAAGCCAAGATCGAGCGCATAAATCTCATTTCTTTTTAAACTATCCGGAACATCATTATTAATGATACGCTGTGCGATACCTTCTACAATAGCAGTCTTTCCAACCCCTGGTTGGCCAATGAGGACAGGATTATTTTTTGTTCGACGTGAAAGTATTTGGATCACGCGCCGAATCTCTTCATGGCGGCCAATGACGGGATCAAGTTTGCCAGTACGCGCAAGTTCGGTGATGTTTTGACAAAACTTTTGCAGTAAGGAGGATTTGTCCGCATTTTTTGAAAGTTCCATAGCGTTAACTCCCGGTAAAATTTTTACTTCTTCTTTTTCTATGAAAAGTAATTGCAAAATGGTGCGTATAATCACGCAGTGCTATTAATAATCTGCCAACTTCAGTAGATATAGCAAGATGGATGCCATATGGATAGTTTTTTGAAAAAATAATCTCTTCTTTTTTAGCGAGACTAATGCATGGTATGTGCTCAGGCACGATTTTTTGAACAGCGCTTAATTGGCCTTTCCCTCCATCAATTACGATTAAATCTGGCAATGCGCTAGGATCTTTATAGCGTCGCTGCACGATTTCTTGTAATGCTGCATAATCGTTTTGTTCATCAAGAGATCGTATGATAAAATGGCGAAAGCTCTTTTTGTCTGGCTTGCCATCCACAAATCGCACGCATGAACCAACCAATGAGCTGCTTTGAAAGTGCGAGATGTCAAAACAATCAATGGTAGAGACTGGCTTTTCAAGAGCTAAAAACTCCTGTAATTGTGTATTGATATCAACCCCGGTTGGAGCAACATATAATTTTGGTCCCAATTTTGCAGCGATAGCATCTTCAAATTTTTTTGGAGAAAAGCGTGTTTTGAGTGTTGCAAATATCGCATCAAAATTTTCTAGGTATTCATTGAGATTTTTTGATTTTTCAAATGCCATCTCCAGATTATATTCGCCAATTTTAGCTTTGAGTTTTTTTAAGAATTTAGTGTGATCTTTTTCGAGCGCCGCAATGGCCAAATCTAATCTAAACAGATAATCGTTAACATCAAATGCATTTGTGCAGTTGCCTGCGCAAAACCCCAGATGAAAATCTAAGCATCCATTATCAATTTTTAAGGTGCACCACTTAAGGCGAAATGTGGTAATTAAATAGCGATAAGCGCTTCGTACGGGTATTTTTTGCAAGAATGGGCCAAAATAGGTGCCCTTGGTTGCCTTATTGCGTACCAATTCTAATCGAGGGATAGGATCTTTGGTAACTACTATATAAAGAAATGGTTGGCCGTCTTTAAGCAAAACATTGTATTTGGGTTTATGCTCACTAATTAATTGGGCCTCTAAAAGGAGCGCCTCAGCTTCGGTTTTGGTTACGATGTAATCAATAGAGGAATATTCTTCTATCAGCGAATCAACCTTCCAGTCGGTATGATTTCTCTGAAAGTAGGTCTTGACCCGGTTGCGGATCGATTTTGCCTTTCCGATGTATACTACATGGCCGTCTTTGTCTTTGAAAAGGTATATGCCAGGGGATAAGGGTAAGGTTTTTAGATCATAAAGCTTCATAAAAACAAGTATATATTTTTATCATAAATTTTCAATTGGTGATCATGGCTTATATTTTCTATTATGCATAGATGATTAGTATTGATTATTGCGTCATGGAAAAAATTTACTTTTTAATTGTACCGCGTACACTTAAAAGCACGGTCTATGTAGAAAAAATAGAAAGATACAGGGCCGGGCGTAGGGTTTTTCCGGGTTATCTTTTCTAGTTCTACTGGCTTATTATGAGGGCTTTTTATATGTTGGGGTTTAGAGCGAATGCTCTGGGGTTGATTGGCGTACTTTGTCTAGTGTTTGATGCGCCATTAGGATATGCTGCGGGTCCCATCACGTATGCGGAAATTGGTAATAAACTCATCAGCTCGTATGGTTTAATTGATCCCCAGGAGGGCACAACAGACCGTATCGTTGATGAGTATGGTATCCCTCAATTGACTATTCAAGAGCAGCGCAAGCTCATCTTTAACATCTTAGGCTTTGCTGAATCGCATGATTCCCCCGCCAAAGATAAGGAATATATCTATCAGGCACAACATTCCCTTCTTGAAGATTTAGAGTTCTTTTATGCCAATGCACAAGATGCTCATGATAAGCATCTTTTTTCTAAATTCAATTATACCGAGTCTTTATTTGGGGAGGCGGTACTTGCCAAACTTATAGCAACTCCAACTACTGATAGTGCTTTTTTGCGTAAGCGACAAGCGTTTATCGCCGAACTGGTTAATAATGAGACCCTATTTAATGAGGTTCAAGAGCTTATCTTGGCAATTAAAAAGACAGAGCCAGCACTTCTTTCTTTTTGGGTTGGCGATGAATCTGGTACGCAAAAAGTCATAGAATCTTTTTATTTTGGCGATGTGGTTGGTCACGACAAAAAAGCTCGTCGTAATGGATGGAATAAAGACCCAAGAGCATTGGAGCTTCTTGCTCGATGGAACTGTTTTTGGACCTTAGAGCCCGTAGCCCGTGATATCTTTAGAGATGCCATCATGATTTATATAGGTAATAAATACATTATAGGACGTGTGACTGGCAATGATACAGCTTACAATGCATCCTTATGGGCCTCTTTTTTAGAGTCGCTTTTCATGGTGGTTCCCGTCACGGATATTCATCATTATATAAAACTATCCAATGGGTCAATGAATGCTTTGGAGTATTCTGACTATAAAAAATGGGTTGTTAAGCCAGATGAGCGTGCAAATAGTGCTCTTTGGACAGATGAATACAAATTAGGTCCAGCTCGTAAAGATGCGTTGTACAATGCTCTAGGTAAACTCTATTTTTTCTCTCGCCGCATTGATTATATCAAGCAGGTGTGGCATGAAATGGTGCACATCAGGGAAACCTACAAAAGTATGCAAACTAAGTTAATAGATGTAGCAGCGTGCGTGGAAAATTCACAAAAAATAGTAAAGCTTGGCCATGCGCATTCTGTGGTGGTAGATGGGTTGCACTACTATTCTTCATTTGATGACGTGTGTAGTAAGGCCGCCCACAGTAAAGAGTATGCAGAGCTGATAGATCTTCTGCAAACACCTACATTTAAAGGACAAGCATCCTTTATGTCATATTTAGGGCGTGTAGCACGCGCCTATGATCTTATGCGCAGGAAAAACAATGAATTTGCACCCCTGCTGCAGGCCTATGGTGAATTAGATGCTTGCCTTTCCATGGCAAAGCTGATTAAAAAGTTCAATAATCAACCCGTTGGCTATTGCTTTGTTGAATATGTAGAAGATGCATCGGCTTATTTAAAGCTTGAAGAATTTTGGAATCCACAGGTAAATCCAGCTATAGTGGTACCAAACAATCTTGAGCTGGGCGCTGCGGGTAAAGCTCGTAATATGATCTTGACTGGTTCAAATACTGGTGGCAAATCAACCCTTCTCAAGGCAGTCATTATCAATTTGCAGCTAGGGCTCACATTTGGTGTCGTACCAGCGCGCATGGCGATTATGTCTCCATTTGCCTATATAGGCACATCACTCAATATCGTAGATAATACAGCAGAGGGTAAATCATTGTATCAGGCAGAAGTTGATCGTGCGACCGGCTTGATAAAGGCTGCGCAGCAGTTACAACAAGAAGGGCTACCATGCTTTTTGGTAATGGATGAACTTTTTAGGGGTACTGGTCCAGAAAAGGCAGATCAAGAAACCTATCAATGCGCAAAGGATTTAGCACGTTATGCCACTACGAGCTATATCTTAGCAACCCATTTTGTAAAAAACCCTACCAGGCTTGAGCTGGAAACGGCGGGAACCTGTAAAAATTATAAAGTTGAAGTGTATACCGATAACCAAGGTCGCCTTGTGCGTCCATTTAAGTTGGAAGAAGGTATCAGTAGTCAAAATGTGGCTGGCGCCATATTAGATTCTGGCTTGGCTCATTAAAAAATATCATCACAGAACGCATTAACCCTATTATGAGGACCCATATGAATAAACTACATAAAAGAATTATGGCGGTTGCCTGTATTGTTGGATTATTATCCAATACTGCGCTGGTAATAGCCACAGAAGCTACAGCAGGAGCAAAGCAGGGAGCAATTAGTTATCAAGAACTAGGTGATAAGCTATGAGCTCGTATGGCATGGTTGTGAAAAAAAAGCAGATAGTGAAGATCAACCAAAGCTGGCTATAACAGAACTCACCAAGCAAGAACAAAGAAGAATAGTTCATAATGTGCTTGCAGAGTATAATGATGCACCAGCGGTGACTGATCCATATGCGCAAGCAGTATGCGATGCTGCACGGCTGGTGGTAGATGATATTGAATTGTTCTATTCTCGTGATATGCAAAATCATGCGCAGCATATTTTTGCAACCTTTAATTTGGCTGAAACTGCGTGTGGTGAAGCAGTGCTTGCAAAGATGCTTGCATCGCCAACAACCGATATAACAGTATTAAGAAATCGCCAAGCATTGATTGCGGAACTTATTGAAAATGAAGACCTTTTTGATGCATGCCAATCTATTGTGAGGGATCTTAAAAAATCTGAAAATGCTCTTTATTCAGCATGGATCGATGACAATAAAGCAACCAAAGATCTTATTGATGCCCTATATCCTGTAGAAGGCAAAGGGATACTTGGCAAAGCCTTGGGTGGCGTTAATAAGAATTCTGCTACCTTAGAGTTGTATACACGCCTTGGTAATCTTGGTACCTGTATCAATGTGTAGGAGATTACCTACTCATTGGGTTAGAGTTACTTGCTATTAAAAAGTTGTACACTCATATGGATAAGGCTTAGCACGTTCATTGCCAGATACATTCTTGGATAGTGTAAAGCTTGGATTTACTACATTATCTCCTCTCACATATATTGCTTTATGGCGCAAGTTGGGGGACCCGAATAGTCAATTTAATGCTTTTGGAAAGAGTTTTTCTGTCAAAGATTTGCAAGAAAAGCATGTCCCTATTGGTTTGGTGCGCGGACTTGTAGCGTACTCTGGCTCTATGATGACAGGATTACTTGCTTATAAAGCATATTTAATTAAAAAAGCATATGATGCAGCCAAGACAACCAAAAACACGGCTAATCTTTTGCAGGAGCGTTTAATTGGTGCAGCAACATTTGTACATAGTGTTAAAAAAATTGATGCATTGGCGCATAATCATAGTGCGGTGCGCGATGGGTTGCAGCATGCGCATACCATGAAATTAATTTTAAACGGTTCACTGGAAGAAAATGGTGAATTTAAAGAGTTAATTGGCATGCTTCAAACAAACACCTTTAAGGGCGAGGCATCATTCTTTTCATTCACTGGTCGAGTATTGGCTGCTTATAAACATATGCAGGCACATAAGGCACATTTTGCTGCTATAATGGAACTGGTTGGCGAGCTGGATGCATATCTTTCTCTTGCTAAGTTGGTCAAAAAATTCAAGCATGAGCGTGTTGCCTATTGCTTTGTTGAGTATGCAACCGGTGATACTTCTTATCTGAACCTCCAGCAATTCTGGAATCGCAGGTTGACCCTGCAATTGTAGTGACTAATAATGTTGAATTAGGTGCACCGGCAAGACCATGTGATATTATCTTGACCGGCTCCAATACTGGTGGCAAATCAACCCTGCTTAAAGCTATGACGCTGAGTGTGTTAATGGCACAAACGGTTGGTATTGCTCCTGCGCAGCATGGTTATCACACCATTTGATTATTTTGGCAGCTCAATGAATATTGTTGATAATACTGCACAAGGCAAATCATTGTATCAAGCCGAAGTTGATCGTGCAGCAGGCCTTATTAAGGCAGCTGAGCAAACCTATGAGACCAATGGTAAAGTATTTATTGTTATGGTATGAGCTATTCCGTGGCACAAGCCCAGAAAAAGCAGATAAAGAAACGTATGAATGCGCAAAGCATTTATTCAATCTAGACAATACTTGCTTTATTCTTGCAACGCATTACTTTACGCATCCAACCACACTTGAAGCTGAAACGCGGGGAGTGGTCAAGAACTATAAAGTAGATGCATATATTAATGAGAATGGCAAGATCGTTCGTACCTTTAAGTTGGAAGAAGGTATCAGCAAAAATAACATCGCAGGAAACATCTTAGATGACGCATTAAAAGGTGAGTAATGCCACAAAAAGCTTTTGTATGAGAGCACAAATGAGGCGGCTTTTGTAGCCGCCTCATTTTTTTACGTTCTTTTTATGCTATTTTTTGGCGCGCTTTACATTTACGTTCCTGTGAAAAAACATTATAGTAAAAAATATATTTTCTTATAAAAAATACATATGAATTTGTTACAAGTTTTTTATGGATTAGCAGATAGGGTGTGCGATCATGACGTCTAAGATATTTCAGTTTAAAAATGGAGTAATATTTGGTGGTTTTTGCATTGTAGCGTTACTTGGCTGGGGAACATATTCTATTTCTTTGATATGACAACTCCTGGCGGTAGCCATTACTGGCCTTGATGCGGATGGTTATTATTGCGGTGATATCCAATGCGCGGTTGCAAGCAGCAAAAAAGGAGAACTATCAGTGTGGCTTGATGGTCAACCGTTGCTGACAAAATTTAAGGTAAGTTCTTGTGATGTTGATCATCCATTTACTATCCCAACGCGTACTATTGCCAATGGCGAGCATACTTTGCGCGCAGAATTTTGTGATTCCACCTTTCAAAGAAATAAAGTTACTATAGATCGCATTTTCAATGTTGATAACATCCCATTGCAGGCTGCATTTGTAAAATCAGATGCCGATCATAAAGTTTTGCAGGGGCGCACCTTACATTTACAGTTCCAAGTGAACAAACCAATTAAAGAAGCAAAAGTGCATGCTCTTGCTCATAAATATGACTGTTTTCCAGAAGCACCACACTCCTTAATCTATGAATGTTATATTCCTATAGCATGTGAAGAAAATCCGAATGAATACCTCTTTTCGGTAGAAATGGTTGATAATGTTGGTAATGTGTTGAACTTAGAGAATAAATTCCAAATCGTTACGTATCCATTCAAAACACAAAATTTAGCCTTAGCAAAAGATACGGTTGCGCAAGCAAAAGAGTTGGGAATAAATTCCGCTGAGCGTGAACGAATATTAGAAGAGCTGGCTCAAAAATCTCCTCAACAAAAAATGTGGCGTGGAGCCTTTTGCACACCAATTGATATAGCGCGTACTACCTGTGATTTTGGTACGGTGCGTACTACACAAGAAAAGGGCCGGTATAAACATAAGGCATTAGATGTTTCTGCGGCACCAAAAAGTGTTGTGTGGGCCACACAGGATGGTGTTGTGGTGTTAAAAGACCGTTATGAAGATGCAGGCAATACCGTTGTTGTTGATCATGGTCATGGAGTTTTATCACTCTTTTACCATCTTGACTCTTTTGCT